>NZ_LMMK01000024.1:0-177958 GCF_001422795.1 Methylobacterium sp. Leaf88
CCAACACGGACGAGAGCAGGTTGGCGATAATCCCTCTTGACCTGAAACACCCAATAGAGAAGGGCTGCCCCACGGGGCGGCCCTCTCTCATTCCAACGTGGGCGTGCCGGTCAGTTGATCCGGTCGGCGAGGTTGGCCGAGTGGGCGTGCTCGCCAGCGATGTACGGCAGCGCCTGGTTGGCGAACTCACGACCCTGCGCGTTGTCGCCGTTGCGGGCGTAGGACGCGTAGAGGCCGAGGGTGCGGGCGTCCGAGTTGGCCTGCTGGTCGACGTAGGTGCGGTCGAAGTCGCGGCCCGCGCGGGCGGACTTCAGACGGTCGATGCGGCCCTGGCCCTCGGCGCCGATGGCGACGCGGCGGCCCGGCTCCGAGGGGCTGTTGTCGACGAGGCCGACGCCGCCGAGGACGCCGCCCACGACGCGTTGGGCGATGGTGGCCGAGATCGTCACCGGGGCGAGGACGACGCCGATCGGGTTGTCGAGGCGGGTCTCGAAGGGCTGGGTGTCGGACACGACGGTGCCGCCGGCGGTCAGCGAGGTGCCCTCGGGCAGCAGCGCCTGGGTGGTGGCCTTACGCTCGACCAGAACGTTGTGGGCGTACTGACGGACGCGCGGGTTGCGCGAGCGCTCCAGGGCGATGCGGCTCGACTCGATGCTGACGGCATCCGAGCGCAGCGCCGCGGCGCGGAAGTCGGAGGTGTCGGTCACGGTCGGCTGGTTGTCGCCGAATTGCGGCGCGACGCGGAACGACAGGGGCTCCTGGGCGAGCGCCGGAGTGGCGAGGGCGGCGACCGACAGGCCGAGGGCGGCGAGGAGGGACTTGGTCATGGCAGGGTCTCTTTCCGGGGCGCCCGAACGGCGCCGTTCTTGTTGATCGTTTGTGGTGCGGCAACACGCGGCCCAAGCGGGCGTTCCACCCTGCGTCGCATTGGAGCATTGCGTTCGAAGGGGTGTCATTCCGCCCGCCCGACTCCAAAGCGGCCCCGTTCCCCGAGGGGGGCATGCCGGTGCGCCCGTCGGATGTCGCGTCCGCCGGCGCGGGGCACCGCAGCGCGCCGCCCTCCGCGATCAAGACCGGCGACTCGGACGCCATGGTCCACTACCGGTTCGACGGACCGACCGTCGCGCGGCAGCTGCGGATCAACCGGGGGGCCTAGCCCGTCGTACGGATCGCCGCCAAACCGGCTCCTGGTCCGTGTCGCCGATCTCGCCGCCGGCCTCGGCCGGACCCGAGGCGGAGCGAGGCACCTCTCAGTGCGCTTCCTCCCAGTTCAGGGCGGCCCGGGCCTCGACCACCAGGGGCACCCGCAGGGTCAGGGCGGGGGCGGGGGCGTCGACCATGATACGGGTGATCACCGGCAGGGCCTTCTCGACCTCGTCCTCGGGCGCCTCGAACACGAGCTCGTCGTGCACCTGCAGGAGCATGCGCACGTTGAGACGCTCGGCCCGGAGCGCTTCCTCCATGCGGATCATCGCCCGGCGGATAATGTCGGCGGCCGAGCCCTGGATCGGGGCGTTGATGGCCTGACGCTCGACGGAGGCGCGCTCGTTGGGGTTATTCGAGCGGATCTGCGGGTAGTGGCAGACCCGGCCGAACAGGGTGGTGACGTAGCCGAGATCCCGGCACCGGCGCTTGGTGTCGTCGATATAGGCGCGGATGCCGGGGAAGCGCTCGAAATACTGCTTGATGAAGGCCCCGGCTTCCTCGCGGCCGATGCCGAGGCGGTCGGCGAGGCCGAAGGCCGAGATGCCGTAGATGATGCCGAAATTGATGGTCTTGGCGCGCCGGCGCAGGTCCGCGGTCATCTCGGCCAGCGGCACACCGAACATCGCGCTGGCGGTGGCCGCGTGGATGTCGATGCCGTCCGCGAAAGCCTGGCGCAGCTGCGGGATGTCGGCGATGTGGGCGAGGAGGCGCAGTTCGATCTGGCTGTAATCGGCCGAGATCAGGCGGTTGCCCTCCGCCGCCACGAAGGCGCGGCGGATGCGGCGCCCTTCTTCCGTGCGGATCGGGATGTTCTGCAGGTTCGGCTCGGAGGAGGAGAGCCGGCCGGTGGTGGTGGCGGCCAACGAGAACGAGGTGTGGACCCGGTCGGTCTCGCGGTCCGCATGCTGCTGCAGCGAATCCGTGTAGGTGGATTTCAGCTTGGCGAGCTGGCGCCATTCGAGGATCTTCTTCGGCAGGGGGTGCCCGGCCTGGGCCAGCTCCTCGAGCAGGGTCGCGGGCGTCGCCCACTGGCCCGAGGGCGTCTTCTTGGCGCCGGGCAAGCCCATCTTGCCGAACAGGATGTCGCCGATCTGCTTGGGCGAGGAGACCTGGAATCTCTCGCCCGCATCCTCCTGGATCTCCTCCTCCAGGCGCACCAGGATCTGGGAGAAGTCGCCGGACAGGCGGCTCAGCATGTTGCGGTCGACGCGGATGCCCTGCCCCTCCATCCGGGCGATCACCGGCACGAGCGGGCGCTCCAGGGTCTCGTAGACGGCGACGCGCTTCTCGGCCACGAGCCGCGGCTTCATCATCCGCCAGAGGCGCAGGGTGACATCGGCATCCTCGGCCGCGTAGGCGGTGGCCTTGTCCAGCGCCACCCGGTCGAAGGTGATCTTGGCCCGGCCGGTGCCGGCCACGTCCGAGAAGGTGATGGGCTGGTGTCCGAGATGGCGGCGGGCGAGCTCGTCCATGCCGTGTCCGCCCTTGCCGGCATCGAGCACGTAGGAGATCAGCATGGTATCGTCGAAGGGCGTCACGCGGATGTCGTAGCGGGACAGGACGGCGAGATCGTATTTCAGGTTCTGGCCGACCTTCAGCACGCCGGGATTTTCAAGGAGCGGCTTCAGGCGCTCGAGCACCACCTTCGCGTCGATCTGGCCCGCCGCCGGCTGGAACGCCTCCGAGGCCGCCTTGGCGTCGCCGAACAGGTCTCCGTCCGCGCCCTTGACGGGCTCCTGGTGCCGGAGCGGGATGTAGGCCGCCCGTCCCGGCGCGACGCAGAGGGAGACGCCCACGAGGTTGGCGTGGTTGGCGTCCAGCGAATCCGTCTCGGTGTCGACGGCGATGACGCCGGCCTCCTCGGCCTCGGCGATCCAGGCGTCGAGTTGCTCGACGGACTGAATCGTCTCGTAGGCGGCCGTGTCGAAGGGCTTCACCGCCTCCGCCGCCCGCGCCGCCACGAGGCCGGCGGGGGTCGGCTCGGAGGGGCCGCGGGGCTTGGGCGCGACGTCGGGCAGGCCGAGATCGGCGAAGGGATCGACCTCGCCGCTCGGCGCGCCGGACGCGGTCTCGGGATCGACCGGCACGGGATCACCGTGGGCATCGGGGAAGAACGGGGCGTCGGGCGCGGGCTCGCGGTTCGGCAGCAGCGCCGGGTCGGGCTGCACCGCCTCCGGGTCCACGTGGAGCATCTGGGCGATGCGCCGGGTCAGGGTGTTGAACTCCATCGCCTTGAGGAAGCCGACGAGTTTCTGCGGATCGGGCTTGGGCAGGCGCAGGTCGTCCAGCGGCACCGGGAGGGGCACATTCTCCTCCAGCGCCACCAGCTTTCGCGAGAGCCGGGCCTGATCGATGCTGGCGAGCAGGGTCTCGCGGCGCTTGGGCTGCTTGATCTCGGCGGCGCGATCGAGCAGCGCGTCGAGGCTGCCGTATTCCTTGATGAGCGCGGCCGCCGTCTTCAGGCCGATGCCGGGCACGCCCGGCACGTTGTCCGAGGCGTCGCCGATCAGCGCCAGGGCGTCGCCGATCTGCTCGGGGGTGAGGCCTTCCCACTTGGCGATGATCGCCTCGCGGTCGAGGTTGCGCTCGGGCCGGTAGCCGGGCTTGCCCTTGGCGCCGGACTCGAAGTCGTAGAACCGCACCAGGGGGCCGACGAGCTGCATCAGGTCCTTGTCGGAGGACACGATGATGACGCCGGCGCCCCGCGCCTCGGCCTGGCGCGAATAGGTGGCGATGAGGTCGTCGGCCTCGTAGCGGATGAGCTCGATCGGCTGCAGGCCGAAGGCCCGCACGGCATCGCGCATCAGCGGCATCTGCCGCTTGAGGTCGTCCGGCGCGTCCGGCCGGTGGCCCTTGTAGTCGGGAAACAGCTCCTTGCGGAACGAGCCCTCCGACTTGTCGAACACGATGGCCAGATGCGTCGGCATCACCCCGGCCGCGCCCTCCTGCACGAACTGGGCGATCTTGGTGCAGAACAGCCGCACCGCCCCGGTGGGCAGGCCGTCCGACGGCCGGGTGTTGTACTTCTGGTCCTGGTTGATCGACTGGAAGTAGGCGCGGAAGATGAACGACGAGCCGTCGACCAGGATGAGCTGATCGCCGGGGCCGACGGGCTTTTCGGAGGAGGCAGCGGTCATCGATCGATCAACGAAAGGAGGGGGGAAATGGCGACGTCGCCGCGAAGATCATTGGTCGGCCCGTAGTTCGTTCCGGCATACCGTGAGTAGGTCAGGCAATGCCTCATGGACGGTCCCCCACAAAAGCTTTGCCGAGACACGCTCATATCGATGCCGATAGACGTTCCCCGAGTCCGCGATCTGCCGACATGGGATATGGACGTTCCGGAGTCGGGTTTCCTCGTCGACGCGCCGACTCGCCTCCGAGATGATCTCCAGGCAGCGCGTCACGCCGTAGAGTAGAAGCCGGTTGCTGGCGAAATCTTCGAAGCTCAGGTCCGCAGTGAAATCCTGAGCCGCTTCAACATTTTCGATGATGCCGAGCAGGGCGCGGCGGCCCCGCTCAGAAAGCATGGATCGCGTCGCGCCCGGCTCCGGGGCGTACGTGAGGCTTCAGCATCGAGCGGGTTGCGACATCCACTTCGACAGGGAACAGATCGGCGATGAACCCGACGACGCCGACGTACCCGTAGACATCCCGGATGGTGGTCTCGTCGATGTCGATCATGACATCGAGGTCGCTTGCCGCATGCGCCTCGCCACGCGCGACGGAACCGAATAGGGCGGCATGCAGAACGCCCCGTTCGCGCAACTCGGCCTCGTGCGCGCGAAGAATCTCGAGGGCGGTGCTGCGATCCATACCGCGACCGTACTCGAAATCAGACTTGAGCTGAAGGGCTCCCCCTCACGTCGCCGCCCCCACCGTATCGGCCATCCGGGCGTCGCGGGTGCCGAGCGGCTGCTCGGGGCCGCGGGTGGTATCGGCCTCGGTCTGGTGCTCCATCTCGGCGTTGATCTCGGCGCCGATGAGCACGATCGTGGTGGAGATCCAGATCCAGGTCATGAAGCCGATCACGGCACCCAGCGAGCCGTAGGTCTCGTTGTACTTGCCGAAATTGGCCACGTACCAGGAGAAGCCCAGCGAGGTGATGAGCCAGGCCACGGCGGCCAGGGCGCTGCCCCAGGTCACCCAGCGCCAGCGCGGGGCGTCGCGGCTCGGGCCGTAGCGGTAGAGCAGGGCGAGGCCGCCGAGCACCGCGGCGAGGAGCACCGGCCAGCGCAGCAGGGCGATGTACCAGGCCTCCGAACTCAGCCCGATGATGTTGATCGCCGCCGGCACCACCACGATCCCGACCAGCGCCAGGATGATGAACAGCAGCGCGCCGCCCGTGAAGGCCAGCGAGCGCAGGTTGAGCCAGACGAAGCTGCGCGTCTCGCGTTCCTCGTAGACGATGTTCAGGGCGGAGAAGACCGCCTTCATGCCGCCGTTGGCACTCCACAGCGACAGCACGATGCCGGTGAAGAAGGTCAAGCCGAGGGTGGTGTCGCCCTTGGCGGCGATGCGTTTGACCTGCTCGCCGACGATGTCGAGGGCCCCGGAGGGGATGACACCCTGCAGGCTCTGCAGGTGCTCGTTGATGGTGGCCACGTCCGCCACGAGCCCGTAGCACGAGACCAGGGCGGCGATGGCGGGGAAGATCGCCAGGAGCACGTAGAAGGTCACGCCGGCTGCGACCGAGATGATGTTGTTCTCCGAGACGTCGTGGAATGCCCGCATCCCGATATCCTTCCAGCCCTTCGCCGGGATGTCGGACGGCGTGCGCGCGCCGCGGCCGCGCTCGGGCTCGGCGCTGGCCACCCGGCGGGCCTCGGTGCCGGCATGGGACGGGGAGGGCTGGCGGGCCGGATCCTTCGGCATCGCCCGGGCCGGTGCCGTCCCTCCGGCCCGACGCGGGAGCGCGACGAAGCCGAGAAGTGCGGTGGCGAGGGCCACGGTCCAGAGGGTCGAATTTCGGGTCTCGACTGCATTGGGTGCAGTCGAATGCTCGTTCGGTGAGGTCATCGATCGTCCGTTCCGCCGAAGGAATCGTAATCGCAAGGTGATGCTGGCGTTGCTCGACGCAACAAACGTTGGTTCGACAACGGGAGGTGACGGCCAAGAGTTTCCTTCCGGTTCATTGAAAAGCGAGCGCGGGCGACGCGGCGGCCCAGCCGGATTTATTCCGCGAAACCCCCGTCCGAGGGCCGACGTTGTGCGTCGGGGCACGCGAAGCGACGCGCGGTGCGGAATTTCGGGGCCAGCCTGGACGTCAGGGCCGATCGCGGCTTGCCCTCGCGGGCGCCACGCGGCACGGCCGAGGGAGCCCCAGACCTCGACCCCAAAACCTCGACCCGGAGACTCCCGACCCGTGCCGCACGCGACAGAGCTGATCGCCATCATCGCCCTCGGCCTCGTGCTGGCCTTCGTGTGCGGAATGCTGGCGCAGCGCCTGCGCCTGCCGCCCCTCGTGGGCTACCTCCTCGCGGGCGTCCTCGTCGGCCCCTACACGCCGGGCTTCGTGGGCAACAGCCAGCTCGCCGGCCAGCTCGCCGAGATCGGCGTGATCCTGCTGATGTTCGGCGTCGGCCTGCATTTCTCGATCAAGGACCTGATGGCGGTGCGCACCATCGCGCTGCCGGGCGCCATCGTGCAGATCCTGGCGGCCACCGCCATGGGCGGCGCGCTGGCGCTGGCCTGGGGCTGGGGCCTCGGGGCGGGGCTCGTCTTCGGCCTTGCCCTGTCGGTGGCGAGCACGGTGGTGCTGCTGCGGGCGCTCGAGGAGCGTCGGCTCCTCGACAGCGACAAGGGCCGCATCGCGGTGGGCTGGCTCATCGTCGAGGATCTGGCCATGGTGCTGGCCCTCGTGCTGCTGCCGGCGCTGGCCCCCTCCCTCGGGGGCGACGGGGCGGGCGTCGCGCACCATGCCGGGGACGGCAACATCTGGCTGACCCTGGGGCTGACGCTGGCCAAGGTCGGGATCTTCGCCGCCGTGATGCTGGTGGGCGGGCGCCGCTTCGTGCCCTGGCTCCTCGACCAGGCGGCACGCACGGGCTCGCGCGAGCTCTTCACCCTGGCGGTGCTGGCCCTGGCGCTCGGCATCGCCTTCGGTTCGGCGGAGCTCTTCGGCGTCTCGTTCGCGCTCGGCGCCTTCTTCGCCGGCATGGTGCTCGCCGAATCCGACCTCAGCCATCAGGCGGCGGCCGATTCCCTGCCGCTGCAGGACGCCTTCGCGGTGCTGTTCTTCGTCTCGGTCGGCATGCTGTTCGACCCCGGCATCCTGATCCGCGAACCGCTCTCGGTGCTGGCGGTGCTCGGCGTCATCCTCATCGGCAAGTCCCTGGCGGCGGTGGCGATCGTGCTGGCCTTCCGGCATCCGCTGGGCACCGCGCTCACCATCGCGGCGAGCCTCGCCCAGATCGGCGAGTTCTCGTTCATCCTCGTCAGCCTCGGCCTATCTCTGAAGCTCCTGCCGGAGGAGGGGCGCGACCTCATCCTCGGCGGCGCCATCCTGTCGATCACCCTCAACCCGCTGTTCTTCGCGCTCACCGACTGGGTCGGCCGCAAGGTCGCCGAGCGTCCGGCCCTCGCCGCCCGCTTCGAGCGCCAGGGCGCCGCGGCCCTGGCGGTCACCAGCGAGAGCCCGCCGCATCGGGGCCACGCGATCCTCATCGGCTATGGTCGGGTCGGCAGTACCATCGGCCAGGCGCTCAAGGCCTGGGACCTGCCCTACATCGTCCTCGACCGCGACCGCCGCCGGGTCCTGGAGTTGCGCCAGGAGGGCATCGAGGCGGTGTTCGGCGACGCCACGGCGCCGGGCATCCTGCAGGCCGCCGACATCGCCCAGGCCCGCCTGATCGTGGTCGCGACCCCGGAGGCCCACACGACGCGGCGCATCGTCGAGCTCGCCCGGGAGATCCATCCCGGCATCGACACCCTGGTGCGCACCCACAACGACGGCGAGCGCCGCCACTTCGAGGAGCAGGGCGTCGGACTCGTGCTGATGGCCGAGCGCGAACTGGCCTTCGGCATGACTCTCTACGCCCTGCGCAGCCTCGGCCTGAAGGAGGGCGAGGCCCGCATCTTCGTCGACAGCACCCGGGTTGAGAGCCGCTCCGCCCCCATCGAGACCGCGATCGACCAGGTCACGCCGGAGCTGCGCCCCCACAAGGAGGAGGGGGCGTGAGGCGTCAGGCGGCCAGGGAGCGCCCGAGGTCGTGGACGCGGCGGAGATCGGCCACGAAGGCCGCGTAGGCCTCCGCCTTCGCCTCGTCCGGCAGGCGCAGCAGGTAGGACGGGTGCACGGTGATGAACCCCGCATAGGGTTTTTCGAAATCCGCCGGGCCGCGCGCCCGGGTGATCGGGATCTGTTTGCCCGTCAGCGCCAGCACGGCGGTGGCGCCGAGCGCCACCACGAGCTTCGGCGCGACGAAATCGAGCTCCCGGTCGAGCCACCAGCGATAGTGGCTGACCTCGCCGGCGGTGGGCTTCTGGTGGATGCGGCGCTTGCCCCGCTCCTCGAATTTGAAGTGCTTGACCGCATTGGTGAGGTAGGCCTCGCCTCGCACGATCCCGGCCTCGGCCATCGCCCGTGAGAGCAGTTGCCCGGCTGGGCCGACGAAGGGGCGCCCCTGGCGGTCCTCCTGGTCGCCCGGCTGCTCACCCACGAAGGCGATGGACGCGCCCAGCGGTCCTTCGCCGAGGACGGCCTGGGTCGCGCCGGGGACCAGCGGCTCCGAGCGCCGGATGATGGCGTTGAGCGCCTCCAGCGAATCCGGGGCCTGGTCCGCCATGGCCGCGACGGCCCGGGCGGGATTGCGCTTGACCGGCATCTGCGGCGTCCTCTCGATCATGGCGCCGGTCCGCGCCGCCGCCTGCCGGACGAGGCCCGGAATGGCGGCGGTCTCGGGCATGTTGCGCCAGTACTTCTTCGGCATCTCCGCCCGCATCGCGGCGAGGTTCGTCCGGGCGGGGTTGAACGTGCTCTCGTAGTAATCGCGCCAGCCGGCCTCGAATCCGTCCTGTGCCGGCGCGTCCTCGCGTCGCCCTGGCGGTCCGAACGCGAGGACATCGCCGTCCCAGCGGGCGGAGGCCTCCGGCGTCAGGATGGTCCAGTCCAGTCCGCGGAAGCGATCGACGAAGAACGGGGCGGCGGCCCCCAGGATGTGGTGGTCCGGCTCGAACCAGGCGACGAAGCGCTCCGGCCCATCGCCCTCCACGCGGCGGAAGCGCAGGAAGGCGTGCATCTTGTGCAGGTCGCGGGCGATGGCCTTGCGCATCCGCTCCAGGCGATGGACCAGCGGGTCGCTCGAGATCTCCAGCAAACGCCGCTCGCCGCGCTGGATGCGCCAGATCAGATCGTAGAGCAGGGCGTAGCGCTCAGGGTCGCGGTGCAGCACCACCCGGGCGACCATCTCGCCCACCCCGCGCGGCAGGCTCAAGGGAGCTTCCTCCGAGGGCGCGGGGGGCGGCGCCCCGAACAGCCCGGACGCTTCGCCGATGGACCACAGCACCCGCTTCGGCGGGATGCCCCGGCCGGCGAGGCGACGGGCCGCGGCCCGGAAGCCCTCGAGGTCGGCGCCCGGGGAGAGGTCGACGGCTTCGAGCGCGCCGCGCCCGAACCCTGTCCCCTCCGCGGGGGAGGGAGGAGCCGATCGGTGTGCGCCCGCCATCCTAGAACAGCGACAATTGCTTGGGCGGGTCGGCGAGCCGTGCCCGCAGGTCGAGCCGGTCGGTGAGGCCGCCCGCCGGATGGTAGTCGGCGGCGATGAGGAAGGGCCGCGCCCGCTTCAGGGCCGAGGTCAGGCGGGCGACGTCGTCGAGGCGCAGGCGGGTGTGCCGGCGGGCCCGGATGATCTTGTCCACCGCCCGGGCGCCGAGGCCCGGCACCCGCAGCAGCATCTCGCGGTCGGCGGCGTTCACGTCGACGGGAAAGCGCGCCCGGTGCTTCAGGGCCCAGGCCAGCTTCGGGTCGATGTCGAGGGAGAGCATCCCGTCCTCGGTGGCGTCGGCCACGTCGTCGGGGGTGAAGGCGTAGTACCGCAGCAGCCAGTCGCCCTGGTACAGGCGGTGCTCGCGCTGGAGCGGCGGCGCGGTCAGCGGCAGGATGGTGGACCCGTCCGGGATCGGGTTGAAGGCCGAGTAGTAGACCCGCTTGAGGTTGTAGGAGCCGTAGAGCAGGGCGCTCTTGCGGATCAGCGCCTCGTCCGTGGTGGCGTCGGCCCCGACGATGACCTGCGTCGACTGCCCGGCCGGCGAGAACCGGCGCTTCTCGGATTTCGCCTCGGCGATGCGCTCGCCGATCTGCGCGATGGCGTTCTGGATGACGGCGCCGTCCTTCTCGGGGGCCAGGCGCTCCAGGCTCGCCTCGGTGGGCAGCTCGACGTTGATCGACAGACGGTCGGCGTAGAGGCCCGCCTCCTCGATCAGCCAGGGGCTCGCCTCCGGGATCGACTTCAGGTGGATGTAGCCGCGAAAGCCGTGATCGCGCCGCAGCGATTTCGCCACCCGCGTCAGCAGCTCCATGGTGTGATCGGGCGACTTGATGATGCCCGACGAGAGGAACAGGCCCTCGATGTAGTTGCGCTTGTAGAACTCCACCGTGAGGGTCACGACCTCCTCGACGGAGAACTTCGCCCGCTGCACGTTGGAGGAGCGCCGGTTCACGCAGTAGGCGCAGTCGAACAGGCAGTAATTCGTCAGCAGGATCTTCAGGAGCGAGATGCAGCGCCCGTCCGGCGTATAGGCGTGGCAGATGCCGGCGCCGGTGGTCGAGCCGAGCTCGCCCTTGCCGGCCGTGCGCTTGGGCGCCCCGGACGAGGAGCACGAGGCGTCGTACTTGGCGGCATCGGCGAGGATGCGCAGCTTCTTCGCGAGCATTTCGTCCATCGGTGAGAAATGCGCCTCGTTCGCGCTTCGTTCAAGTTTTCGCGCACGGATTCGGGCTTTCTCCGCCGCCGCGATGTCGCAGCCTTATAGCTGGGAACCAAAGCCCGGAGCCCGGTCCCGGAGCTAAGCCTCGTGGTCGAGGGGCTCGGCGTCGGGATCGGCCTCGATCACCCGTCGGCCGAGGCCGTACGGGAAGCCGGCGCGGGCCATGGCGGCGAGATCCCGGTCGCGATGGGCCTCGCGCGTCCCGGGCCGGCGCCAGGGTCCGAGGCGCCGCCGCTTGGCATAGGCCCGGGCCGCTTCCGCCTCGAGGTCGACGCCCGCCTCCGCCGTCTCGCGCTCGGCCTCCATCGCGCTCGCCACCTGCTCGCGCGACACGCCCTTGGCGGCGAGCTTGGCCGACAGGGCCCGGGCGGAGGCACCGCGCCGGCGCAGGGCCGCGAGGCGCCCGGCGGTGAAGCGGGCGTCGTCGACGAGGCCGGCGCCGACCGCGCGGGCGACCGTGGCCTCGATCGCCTCGGCGAAGGCGCTCGCCTCCTCCCCGCGCAGGCGGCAGCGCTTGTCGACCCGGCGCTTCAAGGTCTGCCGCAGCATCGCCACGGAGGCGCTGTAGCGTTCGAGGTAATGCAGGGCCGCCCGCTCGAGATAGGCGGGGGTGACGGGCGGGGGCGGTTTGACCTCGGCCCGGTCATCCGGTGCGGCTCCGGTGGGGCGGCGGGACGCAACGTTTCGCGGTGTCATCGGTTCTTCACGATCCGGACGGGGTTCGGGGGTCGGTCTCGCAGATATGGTGATCCCGCTGGACAAAGGCTCGTTCCTGCCATGCCGGCATTTCTCGTGAGACGCGAGTGGCTTCTCGTCCTTCTGGCGCTCGGCTTCGCCGTCGTGGCGGGGATGCTGGTCTACCTGTCGCGTCCCACCACCCTAACCGTGGCGGTCGGTCCCCGGGACGGCGCCGAGGCGACCCTGCTTCAGACCTACGCCCAGGCTCTGGCCCGCGGTCGCGAGGATGTCCGCCTCAAGCTGAACTTCTACGATGACGTGCGCGACAGCGCGGAGGCGCTCCAGCGCAACAAGGCCGACCTCGCCGTGGTTCGGCCCGACGTCCTCCTGCCCGAGAACGGGCTCACCCTGGCGATCCTGCACGACGAGGCCCTGCTGATCGCCGCGCCGGAAGCGGCGGGCATCGAGAACTTCCCCGACCTCGCGCGCAAGCGCCTCGGCGTGGTCGAGCGGCACGCCGCCGACATGCCGTTCCTGACGAACCTCCTCGCCTTCTACGACTTCTCCGCCCAGCCGGCGGCCGAGCCGGTCCCCGAAACCGGGCTCGGCCCGGCCCGGATCGCCCTCGTGCCGCTCACCCCCCAGGAGGTCACCAGCGCCATCGCGGAGGGCCGCGTCGACGCGGTGGCGGTCATCGCCGCTCCGGCCTCGAAGGCGGCGATCTCGACGGTGCGTGCCGTCGAGGCGGCCTCGGCCGAGAAGAAGATCAATTTCGTCTCTGTGCCGGATGGCGGGGCGATCATCCAGCGGATGCCCGAGTTGCAATCCGTGACGATCCCGGCGGGCACCTTCGGCGGTCGCCCGAAGCGCCCGGACGAGGACGTGAAGACGGTGGGCGCCTCCTACCGGCTGATGGCCCGCGGCGGCGTTAGCCGCTTCACGGTCGCCTCGGTGACTCAGCACCTGTTCGAGTGGCGCTCGAAGCTGGCGCCTCTGGCGCCGATCGCCAACCTGATGAAGGCGCCGGATTTCGATTCCACCGTCGCGGCCACGAGCGCTCGCCTGCCGAATCATCCCGGCGCGGTGGACTACTTCGAGCGCGAACAGCAGACGATGTTCGAGCGCTACGAGGACTACATCTACCTGCTGGCGTTCTTCGGCGGCACCGTCGGCTCAGGTGTCGCCTGGGTCGCCCAGCGCCTCGCCCGAAAGCGGCGCGAGCGCATCGACATCGTCCTCGACCGGCTCCTCGACATCCTGCGCGAGGTGCGCGCCGCCACCGGCAAGGCCGACCTCGACGGCCTCGTGCGCGAGACCGACGACCTTGTGGCCGACGTCGTCCAGCATGCCCGCGAGCGCAACATCGACAACCGCACCGTGAGCGCCCTCATCCTGGCCATCGACGCGGTCCATGCGGCGATCAACGACGAGCGCCGCAATCTCGGCGCGGGTGACATCGAGAGCGGGCGGGCGGTGGACCACGCCCGCACGGCCCGCCTCCTCTCGCTCCACACGCCGGCGGCGGAGTAGCCGGCCGAGACCCGATCGCGACGCGGCGGACGCCCGGGATCAGCCCGCCGCGTCGAGTTCGGGGCCGCGGGTGACGTCGAGGCCGCTCGGTGCGCCCGGCGGCGGGCCGACCGTGACGGGCCGGCCCGTGCGGGCCGCCTCGTAGATCGCCTCCATCAGCACGTGGTCCTGCAGGCCCTCCTCGCCGGGGGTGCGCGGGCGCCGATCCTCCTGGATGCAGCGCGCCATGTGATCGATCTCCAGGGCGAACTGGTTCTTCTGCGCGAGGATGCGGGTGTCCTGCGATTCCGCCTGCCCGTCCGGTCGCGCGATCACCAGGCGCTGGCCGCGATACGCGAAGGCGTTCTGCAGGTCGATGGCGGCCCGGTCGGTATGGACCTGGAGCCGGCGCGACTCGTGAACCCCGTAGCTCGTCAGGCACTGCGCGATGACCTGCGAGGGGAAGCGCAGGGTGAAGGAGACCGACTCCTCGACCTCGGCGAATTTCGGATCGCCTTCCGGCGAATGGATCTGTGCCTCCACCGAGACGGGCTCCTCGCCGGTGAGGGCGCGCACGCCGTTCAGGCAGTAGAGCCCGATATCCGGCAGGGCACCGCCGCCGGCCAGGGCCTTCTTCAGGCGCCATTGCTGGGGCAGGCCGGTGGTCTGGCCGTTGAAGGCCTGGATCAGGCGCGTCCGGCCGACCTCGCCGGAGCGGGCGAGACGCGCCACCTCGCGGTTGTAGGGCTCGTACTGGCAGCGATAGGCGATCATCAGCTTGACCTTGGCCGCCGCGCAGGCCGCGATCATGTCCCGGGCCTCGGCGGAGGAATTCGCCATCGGCTTCTCGCAGAGCACGTGCTTGCCGGCCTTGGCCGCGGCCAGCACGTCCCCGCGATGGACGGCGTTCGGCGTCACCACGTACACGGCCTGGACCGCGGGGTTTTGCGCGAGGCGGTCCCACTCGTCGTAGCCGTAGACCGCCTCCGGCGCGATCCCGTACTGCTCGGCCACGAGCTTCGCCTTGGCGGGGGTGCCCGACATCAGAGCGACCACGCGGGCCCGCTTCGTCTCGCCGAAGGCCGGCAGGATCTCTTCCAGGCTGAGGCGTCCGAGGCCCACGATGGCGAAGCCAACGCGCTGGCCCGGCGGCATCGGGGCGGGGGGCGGCGGGGGCGCCCGGTCCCCGGGGCCGCGCCAGTTCGGGAACATGACCTTGCCGCCCTGCACCGCGCCGGTATCGGCCGGGACCGAGGGGCCGGGCGGGCCCGATTGCGCGCCCGCGCCCGCGCCCGCGCCCGTCGCCCCGAGGGCGAGGCCGGTCAGGGTCGCACTGCCCGCGCGCAGGACGTTGCGGCGGGAGAGGGGGATGTCATCCGTCATGAAGCTCGCTGTCGGTTCCGGCGGGACAGGGGCCGCGGATGGAGAACCGCCGGCCTGCTTCTTCGGGAACGTCACGGCGAGAAACGCGGTTCCGGCGATCCGACGGCCTGCGCCACCGGACCGCTGCCGCCCTCAGGCCCCGTCGCCCCGCGCAGCTAGGCGGGCCCGCAGGGACGCGATCTCCGAGCGCGCCGCCCGAAGATCGCGCATCAGGCCGATGGGGATGGGCACCGCGGCGGGCGGGTCCGGCACGAACTGGACGCCGACGCAATCGTCGCCCCGCCAGATCAGGCGTACCGGCCGCGTCTGCCGGGTCTTGCGGATATGGAGGGTGAAAATCTCCGGCAGGGGCACGCCGTCGCTGAGCGCGAGGCGCAAGCCATCGGGACCGCAGTCCCGGATCAGGCAGGCCGTGTCGGAGGCGTGCGGGGCGATGCGGATCTCGGCGCCGAGGAGGCTCCGCAGCCGGTTGCCCTGTCGACGCTCGCGGGTGATCGAACCCATGTGACCCTCTTCAGAAGTGGCATTGGGGTAACAGGGTTGTGGCCTCCCGGTGCCGGTGGGCGAAAGCGCCGGAGCGATTCATCGTCCGGTAGGGTTAAGGCGTCCGCTCCGGCTCCCCGTGACGGGTCGGGGCCTCGACGTCGCCGCGCTGCTGCAGAACCAGGGCGACGAACCAGCAGAGGGCGGCCCAGGCGGCTCCGACGCACCAGCCGGCGACCACGTCGCTCGGCCAGTGCACCCCGAGATAGATGCGGCTGAGCCCCACCAGCAGCGTCATCGACACCCCGACGATGAGCACCAGGATCTTCACCCCGCGCTGGCGGTCCACCCGGGCGATCAGGCTCGCCAGGGTCAGGTAGGCGATGGCCGACATCATGGCGTGGCCGCTGGGGAAGCTCGCGGTGAACACCTCCATCCCGTGGGGCACGAGGTCCGGGCGGGGGCGCTGGTAGAACATCTTGAGCACCGTCGAGGCGATCTCGCCGCCGCCGATCGCCGCGACCACGAAGACGGCGATGCGCCGGCGCCCCGTCATCGCCAGATAGGCGCAGGCCGCTGCCGTCACGAACACGATGGTGAAGACGCTGCCGAGCCCGGTGATGTCGCGCATGGTCTCTTCGAGCCAGCGCGGCCCGATCGGGTCGGAGAGATCGGCGGGATTGCGCAGGGCGAGGAGGATCTTGCGGTCGAGGGCGGCGGTCGAGCCCTCGCCGACCTCGTTGGCCAGGGCGAAGAAGCCGTAGCCGAGGAGACTCACCGCCAGCAGCGCCAGGACCGGGCCGACCTCGTTCAGGCGCAGGGCCAGGCGCAGGGCGTTCGCCCGGGTGACGAGCGGATTGTTGCGGTAGCCGGAGGGCAGGGCTTTCATGCGGGCGTCTTCGCGAACTGGTCGATGGGGGGCTGGGGGCTCCCGGCATAGCGGATCGGCGGGGCGTCCTCCATCCGGGCGGACGCGGCGTTACCCGAACGCGAAGCTGGCGCGACGCTCCCAGGGACCGCCGAGGTAGCGCCAGAGCAGAAGGCCCGGCGCCGTGAACCGGAAGGGCGTGAAATCCGCCTCCAGCTCGGCGTGCAGCGTCCGGGCGGTGCCGGGATCGACCTTGTTCTGCACCGTGACGTGCGGGCGCCAGCCCTGCCGATCCTGCGCGGTCAGGCCCTCGCCCAAAGCCTCGAACGGGTCGGCGAGCCGCGCCCGGAAGGCCGAGAGGGCGTCGGAGGCGAGCACGTAGGCGACGCCGCGCCCGGTGAAGCGCAGGCCGGTCACCGCCACCTCCGGCGGCGCCTGGGTCCGGGTCATCGCCGACAGGGTCTCGACGATGCCCGGCTCGCTCGGGCCCGGCAGGTGGTGGAACAGGGTCGCGTGGGCCGGGATGTGGTTCAGCGCCTGCGGGAAGTGCCGGCGGCGCAGGCCGTCGAACCGCGCGAAGGTGTCGGGATCCATCCCCAGGGTGAGGATCAGCGGGTCGGGCGTGGGGGTGTGGTCTGTCATGGTCCGATCCGGCGTGAGGCAGGGAGATGGCGCGGGCGGGGGCTGCGTCCAGGGCCGGGCGCCGCCACGGTCCGCGGCGTGGCCGCCGCCGCCCGGCCTGTTCAGGGCGGTCCGGGCCGGGTAGAGAGCCCCGATGCGGCGCAAACACCGGGAAATCGTCCATGTGGGGCGCGAGGGCTGGCTCTTCCTGATCGGAGGCACGAACGGTGTCCTCGAGCAGTATCGCGCCAGCCTGTCCCGGTGGTGGCGCCTGCGCGGCTGGGTCAAGCTCGTCGCGGCGCGGGCCGCCCGGGCCCAGGCGCTTGGCATCCGCTACGTGCACGTCGTCGTGCCCGAGAAGCTGTCGGTCTACGACGACCGGACCCAGGATCTGCGCTTCGATCCGCGCCAGGCGCCCACCCGCGTGCTGGCCCGGCGGCTGATCAACAATCCCCACTACGTCGACCTGCTGGCGCCGATGCGGGCGGCGCGCGACGGCGCGGTGCCGCTCTACTACCGCACCGACACGCACTGGAACTACGAGGGCTGCCGGCTGGCCTACGGCGTGCTGATGCGGGCCTGCGGCGCGGTGCCCCCGGCCGATCTCGATGCCCGCGAGCGCTACGAGACCACCCGGGTGCGCGATCTGGGCGAGAAGATTCCGGAGAAGCCGATCGAGACGGCGAGCCATGCGGTGCTCGACCGCGACGCCCGCCGGACCTACGCGAGCCCGCTCGTGGCCGCCTACGAGGCCGCCGGCCGCGCCCCGGATCTCCATGTGGGCGCCCATGTCTGCTTCCGGAACGACCGGCCGGACGTCGATCCGCGCACCCTGGTGCTGTTCGGCGATTCCTACGCGCATTTCGCGCCGATCATGCTCACCGGCATCCTGGCGGAGAGCTTCCGCGAGGTGCACTTCGTCTGGTCGTCGAGCATCGACTGGGGCTACGTCGAGCGGGTGCGGCCCGACCTCCTGGTCTTCGAGATGGCCGAGCGCTTCGTCACGCGCCTGCCGGACGACACCTTCGACATCGCGACCTACCAGAAGGGCGAGCACCTCGCGGCCGCCGCGCCCGCCGTCGCGGCCCCCCCGGCCGAGGCCCCCGCGCCGGAGGGGCTGTCCGCCGAGGCCTGAGCGCCCATCTTTCCGCGGACACGCAAACGCGGGAGGGAACGATCATGGGGCTGCTCGTCGACGGCGTCTGGCAGGATACCTGGTACGACACCAAGGAGACCGGCGGCCGCTTCAAGCGTACCGACGCCAAGTTCCGGAACTGGATCACCGCCGACGGATCCCCCGGTCCCAGCGGGGAGGGCGGGTTCCCGGCGGAGGCCGGGCGCTACCACCTCTACGTGTCGCTGGCCTGCCCCTGGGCCCACCGCACCCTGATCGTGCGGGCCCTGAAGGGCCTGGAGGCGGCGATCTCGGTCTCTGTGGTCGATCCGCACATGGGCGCGGAGGGCTGGGTCTTCGGCGATTCGCCCGGCGCCACGCCCGACACGGTCAACGGCGCGACCCGCCTCTACGAGGTCTACCTGAAGAACGATCCCGGCTTCACCGGCCGCGTCACCGTGCCGGTGCTGTGGGACAAGCAGCGCGCCGCCATCGTGTCGAACGAGTCGGCCGAGATCATCCGGATGCTGAACGGCGCCTTCGGGACCGCCGGGCCGGACCTCTACCCGGCCGACCTCGCGGGCACGATCGACGCGGTCAACGCCCGGGTCTACGACGCCGTCAACAACGGGGTGTACAAGGCGGGCTTCGCCACCGAGCAGGCCGCCTACGCGGAGGCCTTCACCGCGCTGTTCGCCGAACTCGACGCCCTGGAGGCCCGCCTCGACACGGCGCGCTACCTCTGCGGCGACCGGCTGACCGAGGCGGATCTCCGCCTGTTCACCACCCTGGTGCGGTTCGACGCCGTCTATGTCGGGCATTTCAAGTGCAACCGGCAGCGCATCGCCGACTATCCCAATCTGTCGAACTATCTGCGCGACCTCTACGCCCTGCCGGGGGTCGCCGGCACGGTGAACCTCGCCCATATCAAGCGGCACTATTACGAGAGCCACCCGACCATCAATCCGACCCGGATCGTGCCCCTTGGGCCGGCCCTCGACTTCGACGCCCCGAACGACCGCGCCGCCCGCTTTCCCGCCTGAGCCCGGAGCCCTGCGCGCCCGCAGCCCCTCGACGAACCGACCCGCAGCCTTACATCGGAATCATGATGCGCCTCTCGACCACCCGCCTCGTCCTTCTCGCTGCCCCGCTGCTCACGGCCGCGCCCGCCTTCGCCCAGACGGCCGTCAAGCTCGAGGGGCGCTGCGAGAAGCTCGTGATCGCCGGCCAGGACGTCTCGGCCACCTGCAAGAACACCCTGATGAACACGGTCTCGCGCAACCGCACGAGCTTCGACTTCGCTGCCGAGGGCCGGTCCCTGAGCTTCAGCGGCAACGGCGCCCAGCAGGAGCGGACGGAGGAGACCGACCCGCTCCAGCCGATCAACCTCGTGATCCCGAGCGAGACCACCAAGGACGGCGTGGTCCAGGGCCCCCTGGTCGCCGTCGGCTCCTGCGCCTTCAGCACCCCGGAGCCGGGCAAGACGACGATCACCTGCGAGGCGAACGCCGCCAAGGGAACCTACCAGGGTGTCTTCGTGACCGATGCCAAGGCACCGGATGCGGGCAAGGCCGGCGGCAGCGCCCCCCGCTAGGAGCGCGGGCTTCCTCCGGTGGGTGGGTCGTGTCGAAGCGGGATCCGCCGATGACCCGGGGGCGATTGCGTGTGGACGTCCGCTCTGGTCCGAGCGCGCGGAGTTCCCATCTCTTGACGCAGGACGGAACGGGTGGACAGACCCGGACCCTCCGACGGATCCAAACGAAGGCCTCGAGGACGTTATGCTGAACGATGCGCCGGTGCCGGGCGGCCCCACCCCCACCAAGGACGTGACCACGGCGAGCTTCCGCCAGGACGTCATCGCCGAGTCGATGCAGCAGCCCGTGCTCGTCGACTTCTGGGCCCCGTGGTGCGGCCCGTGCAAGCAGCTCGCCCCCGTGCTGGAGAAGGTGGTCGCCGGCTCCGCCGGCAAGGTGAAGCTCGTCAAGATGAACATCGACGAGCATCCCTCCATCGCCGGCCAGCTCGGCATCCAGTCGATCCCCGCCGTGATCGCGTTCGACAAGGGGCAGCCGGTCGACGGGTTCATGGGCGCGGTGCCCGAGGCCCAGATCAAGGACTTCATCACGCGCCTGGCCGGCCCTGCCGGTCCGACGCCGATCGAGGAGGCCCTGTCCGAGGCCGAGGCCCTCCTCGGGGTCGGCGACGTGGCGCAGGCCGCGCAGCTCTACGCCGCCGTGCTCGCCGAGGAGCCCGCGAACGTCGACGCGATCGCGGCGCTGGCCAAGATCCAGCTCGACGCCGGCGACATCGAGAACGCCAAGGAGCTCGTCGCCATGGCGCCGCCCGAGACGGCGTCCCATGCCGGCCTCGCCAGCGTGCGCGCGGCGATCGAGCTCGCCGAACAGGCGGCGGCCCTGGGCGACCTCGGTACCTTTCAGGCCCGGATCGAGGCAGACCCGAACGATTTCCAGGCTCGCTTCGACCTCGCGCTCGGTCTCAACGGCCGCAACCTGCGCGACGAGGCGGTGGACCAGCTCATCGAGATCGAGCGCCGGGACCGCACCTGGAACGAGGGCGCGGCGCGCAAGCAGCTCCTCACCTTCTTCGAGGCCTGGGGCCTGATGGACAAGGCCTCGATCCGCGGGCGGCGACGCCTGTCGTCGCTCGTCTTCGCGTGAGGCCGCGAACGAACCGCAGGGGAACACGATGAGCACGCATGCGGGCTACAAGGGACCGGCCGACTGCCCCGGAGTGATTCCGGTCTTCCCGCTGCCCGGTGCGCTGCTGCTGCCGCGCGGACAGATGCCGCTGAACATCTTCGAGCCGCGCTACCTCGCCATGATAGACGATGCCCTGCGGAACGACCGGATCATCGGCATGATCCAGCCCGACGTGGAGGCGGGCTCGTCGCCGATGACGCCGAAACTCTTCCGCGTCGGCTGCGCCGGGCGGATCACCCAGTTCGCCGAGACCGGTGACGGGCGCTACCTCATCTCGCTCACCGGCATCGCCCGGTTCCGGGTGGAGAGTGAGCTCGCCACCACCACCCGCTACCGCCGCTGCCAGGTCTCCTACGACGACTTCGCCACGGATTTCGAGGCGCGGGCGGGTGAGGCGGCGGTGGACCGGGAGGGCGTGCTCAAGGCCCTGCGCGACTTCGTCGAGGTCAACGACCTCAAGGTCGACTGGGCCGGCATCGAGGAGGCGCCCAACGAGGCCCTCGTCAACGCCCTCTGCATGATGAGTCCCTTCGGCGCCCGCGAGAAGCAGGCCATGCTGGAGGCGCCGGACCTCAAGACGCGGGCCGAGGTCTTGATTGCGGTGACCGAAATGGAGTTGGTGCGCGGGTCGGGCTCCGAGCCCACGCTGCAATAGTTTTTTCCCGCGAAGGATACGCCCCAGATGGCCGATGACACCCTGGGCCCCGTCGAGGCCACCCGCGTCGACCCCAAGCTCCTCGAGCTCCTCGTCTGCCCGTTGACGAAGGACACCCTCGAATACGATGCCGGCCGCCAGGAACTGGTGAGCCGCTCCGCCCGCCTCGCCTATCCGATCCGCGACGGCATCCCGATCATGCTGCCGGAAGAGGCGCGGGCGCTCACCGACTGATCGGCCGCGCCGGCATGACCGATCGCCCGACCATCGCCCTCGTCGCCACCGGCGGCACCATCGCGATGAAGCACGATCCCGTCACGGGGGCCCCGGTGCCCGCCCTGACGGGGGCCGACCTCGCCGCCGCGGTGCCGCGCCTGGCCGACCTCGCCCGGATCGCGGTGGTGGAGTTCGCCAACGTGCCGAGCGCCTATATGGGCCCGGACCTGTGGCCCGGCCTCAGCCGCACGGTGGCGGACCTGCTGGCGCGGCCGGACATCGCGGGCGCCATCGTCCTGCACGGCACCGACACCCTCGACCAGACCGCCTATTTCCTCGATCTGACGCTGGCGAGCGACAAGCCGGTGGTGATGGTGGGCGCCCAGCGCAACGCCTCCGAGGCGGATGCCGACGGCGCGCGCAACCTCCTCAATGCGGTCCGCCAGATCCTGGCCCAGGGCGCGCGCGAAGATCTGCGTGGGCTGGGGGTGACGGTGACGCTGAACCACAACATCAACGCCGCCCGCGCGGTGCGGAAGTCCCACACCAACAACGTCGAGACCTTCAATTCCGGCGAGGCCGGCTTCCTCGGGCAGGTGGACGAGGACCGGGTCGTGTTCGCCCGCAAGCCCCTGCGGCGCCAGACCCTGCCGCTCCCCGAGCGGCTCGCCCGGGTCGCGCTCGTGGCGATGGCGGCCGGTGACGACGGGCGCCAGCTCCGCCACGCGGTGGCGGACGGGGCCGAGGGCGTGGTGGTTGCCGCCTACGGCTTCGGCAACGTCAACGAGGCCCTCTACGACGCGGTGGTCGAGGCCATCGCCGCCGGCGTCACCATCGTGGTGGCGAGCCAGGTCCCGCATGGCCGGGCGCTGCCCGTCTACGGCTTCAAGGGCGGCGGCAGCACGCTGCGGGCGGCCGGCGCGGTCTTCGCCGACGACCTCTCGCCGGACAAGGCCCGGGTCCTGGCGCTCCTCGCCCTGCCGATCACCCGGGACCGCCAAGCATTGCAAGCGTATTACGACCGGTAACGCCAAGCTTCGGCTTGGTCCTGGGCCATGGTCATGGCCTGTTCAGACACGTTCGGCAATAAGTCTCATCCATCGATTGCGGCGCTTGTCACAATCCTGCCGCTTCGGCGGGTATGCTCAGCGCACTCTCACTTGATCGTCTGCTTGAACCGCCGGTGCGCCATCCTGTGGCTGCGGCTCGGACGGACGCTGTTTTGCCGAAGGATGATGTATGTCCAAAGTTGCGGTGGTTCTGGCGCTCGGAGCCGGCCTGTCCTCGCCCGCGATGATCCCGGCCGCGGCCCGCGACGGCGGAAACTTCAACGGGGCCTGGTCGGTGGAACTGGTCACCGAGAGCGGCATGGTCTGCGACAGCCGCTACACCTATGCGGTGTCGGTGCAGGAGGGGCAGGTGCGCCTCACCTCCGCGGCGGCCGGCGCCACCCTGAACGGCCGCGTCGGGCCGGACGGCACGGTCGGCCTCAACGTCTCGAACGGCACCGCCTCGGGTGCGGTCTCGGGCCGCCTCCAGGCCCAGAGCGGCGGCGGCACCTGGAAGGTCTCCTCCCTGTGCTCGGGCCGCTGGACGGCCCGACGCCACACCACCCGGACCGCCCAGGCGGAGTAGGGTTCGAGCCGGACGCGGCCCGCTTCCCCGGCGGATCGCGGGCCTGAAGGGACTCTCGTCGCGCTTGTGGACGACCGCGACCGGCGGTCGATCCGCGGTGGACGGGGCCCAAGGGCCCCCGCGCCTCACCCCTCCCCACAGGGGGGGAGAGGGACGAGCCGGCCGGATGCGTGTCCCGGCCGTCGGGTCAGGGCCTCAGGCGGCCGCGAGCCATTGGCGCGCTTCCTCGATATGCGCGCGGTCGAAGGTCTTGATCTGGGCCGGCGAGACCTTGCCGAAGGTGTCGGCGATCATCCGCAGCCACGAGGCGTCGGTCACCAGGGCGACGTGGCTGACGCCCTTCATCATGGCGAGGCCGAAGCGCGGGTCCTTGAAGAACGCGGCCGGCTCCATGCCCTTGAAGTCGCGCACGTCTTCCAGGAGCTTGATCTTGCCGCCCTTGTCGAGGTCGGCCTGCATGGCGGTGATGACGGTGTTCATGTCCGCATCGGTGATCTGTCCGTCGACCACGATCTCGGCGACGCTCGAATCCGGCTTCTTGGTGTAGGTCAGCACGTGGGGCACTCCTCAGGGGATCGAACGCTACCCAAGCGAACGTCGGGCCAGCGTTATAGGAAACTCTGCGGGTCCACGTCGATGGCGACCTTCACGTTGCCGCGAACCTTCGGGCCCCGCGCCAGCCACTCGCGCAGGTAGGTCTGCAGGTCGACGGTGCGCTCGGTCTTCACCAGAAGCCGGAAGCGGTAGCGCCCGCGGATCAGCGCGAGCGGCGCCTCGGCCGGCCCCAGCACCATCACGCCCTCCGGCGGCTCGGCGGCCCGCGCCAGGGCCTGCCCGTGGGCCTCGGCCACCTCGCGCTCGTTCGCCGAGACGATGAGGGCGGCCAACCGGCCGAAGGGCGGCAGGCCGGCGGCCTCGCGGGCGCCGATCTCCTCCTCGTAGAAGCGCTCCGAATCCCCCGAGAGCAGCGCCGCGATCACCGGATGGTCGGGCTGGTAGGTCTGGAGCAGGGCGCGGCCCGGCTTCTCGCCGCGCCCGGCCCGGCCGGTGACCTGCTGCAGCAGCTGGAAGGTGCGCTCGGCCGCGCGGGGATCGCCGGAGGTCAGGCCGATATCGGCGTCGAGGACGCCCACCAGGGTCAGGTGCGGGAAGTTGTGGCCCTTGGCCACGAGCTGCGTGCCGATGACGATGTCGCAGCCGCCCTCCGCCACGGTCTGGAGCTCGGCCCGCAGGCGCTCGGCCCCGCCGGGAAAATCGCTCGACAGCACGATGACGCGCTTGTCCGGGAAGAGCTCGGCCACCTCCTCGGCGATGCGCTCCACCCCGGGGCCGCAGGGGGTGAGGTTGTCGAAGGTGCCGCATTCCGAGCAGGAATCCGGGCGCCGCTCGGCATAGCCGCACTGGTGGCAGACCAGGGCCCGGCGGAAGCGGTGCTCCACCAGCCAGGTCGAGCAGTTGCGGCACTGGTAGCGGTGGCCGCAGGCCCGGCACAGGGTCAGGGGCGCGTAGCCGCGCCGGTTGAGGAACAGCAGGGCCTGGTCGCCGGACTCCACGGTCTCGCGCACCGCCGCCACCAGGGCCGGGGCGATGAAGCGGCCCCGCTCGGGCTTGTCGGCGCGCATGTCGATGGCGGCGATGTCGGGCAGGCGCCGGCCGCCGAAGCGCTCGGGCAGGGCGACCCGGAGGTAGCGCCCGCGCTCGGCATTGACCCGCGTCTCGATCGACGGGGTGGCCGAGGCCAGCACCACCGGGCAGTTCTCGATCCGCCCGCGCACCACCGCCATGTCGCGGGCGTGGTAATGTACCCCGTCCTCCTGCTTGTAGGCGGCCTCGTGCTCCTCATCGACCACGATGAGCCCCAGATCCGCGAAGGGCAGGAACAGGGCCGAGCGGGCGCCCACCACCACGGCGATCTCGCCCGCCGTGACCCCGGTGCGGATGCGCTCGCGGCGCTTGCCCCCGACGCCCGAGTGCCAGGTCGCCGGACGCACGCCGAAGCGCTCGGCGAAGCGGTCGAGGAACTGCGCCGTCAGGGCGATCTCGGGCATCAGGATCAGCGCCTGGTGGCCGCGCCGGACGCAATCGGCCACCGCCTCGAAATACACCTCGGTCTTGCCCGAGCCGGTGACGCCCTCCAGCAGCACGGTCGGCGCCTTGTGCGCCACGCCGGGCGGCGCGACCTTGCCGTCGGCCGGCAGGGGATCGCCGATCGCGTCCGTCGGCGCGGGCTCGGCGGGGCCGGGGTTCATCAGCGCGACGAGCTCCCGCACCGCCGCCTCCTGCGCCTCCGAGAGGGGCACGCGGGCGTGGTCCGGGTCCGGCGGCAGGGCGACCGGCTCGGGCGCCAGGGCCAGGGCCTCGAGGGCGCCGTCGTCGATCAGGCCGTCGACCACGCTCAACGAAACGCCCGCCTCCTTGGCGAGCGCGCTCTTGCCCCGCATCGCCCCATCCGCCGCCACGGCCAGCACCTTGGTGCGGGCGGCGGTCGGCCGGGACGGCGCCTTGCCGGAGGCCCGCACCCCGACCCGCACGGTCTCGCTCAGGGCCGATTCGTCGGGCAGCCGCAGGGCCATGGCCAGGGCCGAGCCCTTCGGCGCCAGGGTGTAGCGGGCGAGCCAGTCGACGAGTTCGCGCAAGGCGTCCGGCAGGGCCGGCACGTCGACCCGGCCGGTCACCGGCCGCAGGTTCGAGCCGCCGGGGCTCTGGCGCACGCCCCACACCACCCCCACCGTCTCGCGCGGCCCGAGGGGGATCTGCACGACCTCGCCGACCGAGAGGTCGAGCCCGGCCGGCACGGCGTAGCTGTAGGCGCTGTCCAGCGCCAGCGGGATCAGGATCTCGGCGACGCAGGGCATCGGGCGGGGCTTTGACGGAACATAACCGGAATATAAGCATGCCGGAGGCAATGCGCGACCGCCGTGCCGCCGATCGTCGCCCGGAGGCGCCCCAGGATGGACGGACCCGAACCCCCGGCCTCCGGCACGGCCGGCGATCCGGCCCCCGAGGGGGTGCTGCTCCTGCATGGCCTCGCCCGGCGGGCCGCGTCCCTGGCCCGGCTGGAGCGCGCCGTCCGGGCCGCCGGGTTCGTGACGCTGAACCTCGATTATCCCTCCCGCAAGGCGGATCTCGCGGATCTCGCAGGCATCATCGGACCGCCCGTCGCCGCCTTCGCGGCCCGGGTACGGACCCTCCACGTGGTCACCCACTCGATGGGCGGGCTGCTCGCCCGGGCCTGGCTTCGCGAAGGCCGGCCGGCCAATCTCGGACGGGTGGTGATGCTGGGGCCGCCGAATGGTGGCAGCGAGGTCGCCGACCGCCTTCACACCCTGCGCGCCTATCGCCGGGTCTTCGGCCCGGCCGGCGCCCAGTTGACCACCAAACCGGACGAAAGCCTGCGCAACTGCCTCGGCCCCGTCGATTTCCCCCTCGGGATCATCGCGGGCGACCGCACGCTCTATCCCCTGGAATCCTGGCTGATGCTGCCGGGTCCCGATGACGGCCGGGTCACCGTCGCGCGCACCCGGGTCGCCGGGATGGCCGACCACATCACCCTGCCGACCAGCCACGGCCTGATGATGCGCAATCCCGCGGTCATCGCCGAGACCCTGCGCTTCCTGCGCACCGGAGGGTTTTCGCCGTCCGCCCGCGGTGACACAAGGCGCGCATGAGCCTCGACGCGCCCCCGCCCGACCCCGTGCCGCCGCGCCTCGAGTTGCGTGGCATCGGCCTGCGCTTCGGCGCGGTGCAGGCCCTCGCCGACATCGCCTTCCAGGTCCGGCCCGGCGAGATCCTGGCCCTTCTCGGTGATTCCGGCTGCGGCAAGAGCACGCTCCTGCGGGCCATCGCCGGCCTCGAGCAGCCGGAGACCGGGACGATCCGCCTCGACGGCGCCCTGCTGAGCGAGAACGGCCGCGGCGTCCCGCCGGAGGCGCGCGGCGTCGGGCTGATGTTCCAGGACTACGCCCTGTTTCCGCATCTCACCGTGGCGGAGAACGTCCGCTTCGGCCTTCACGGCAAAAGCCTCCAGGGCAGGTCCGCCGCCGAGGCCCGCGCCCTGGTGCAGGCGCGGCTGGAGCAGGTCGGCCTCGCCGACCGGGCCAAGAGCTATCCCGGCACCCTCTCGGGCGGCGAGAGCCAGCGCGTGGCCCTGGCCCGCGCCCTGGCCCCGGGGCCGCGCGTCCTCCTCCTCGACGAACCCTTCTCGAACCTCGACCGGCGCACCCGCGACCGGGTCCGCGACGACACCCTGGCGGTCCTGCGCGCCAGCGGCGCCACGACGCTCCTCGTCACCCACGACCCCGAGGAGGCCCTGGGCTTCGCCGACCGCATCGCCCTAATGCGGCGGGGGCGCATCGTGCAGGTCGGCACCGGGCCGGACCTGTATTGCCGCCCTGCCACGCGCTTCGCCGCCCGCTTCTTCGGCGACCTCGTCGAGATCGACGGGACCTGCCGCTCCGGCACCGTGGCGACGCCGTTCGGCCAGGTTCCCGCGCCGGGCCACGCCGAGGGTGCCGCCGTGACCCTGTGCCTGCGCCCGGAGGCGATCCGCCTCGGCGCGCCGGGGGCGTCCCTTCGGGCCGTGGTGCGGGCGCGCCGCTTCCTCGGGGCCGCCGCCCTCCTGAGCCTGTCGGCGGACGGGTTGCCCGAGCCCCTGCACCTGCCCGTGCCGGCGGACGACCCGCGCGAGCCGGGGGATGCGGTCGGCCTGAGCCTCGATCCGGACCGAGGGTTTATTTTTGCGAACGAGATGGATTAAAACAGAGGCCCGGGCCGAGCTTGCGTTCGATCCGGGGCAATAGTTTCGAATTGTTTTAAGTCCAAAACATCGCGCTTGTGTTTTTCTCGCCGATGCTTCTGAACACCCGCCACGTTCTGACGGAAGGGTGTCGGCCATGGCGGGTGGGATCAAGGCAATCGGGTTCGCTGGCTGCGCGTTGACGGGTTTGGCCCTCGCGGCCCTCGTCGGGACGGCGTCGGCCGCCGAGGTCAACCTCTACACCACCCGCGAACCCGGCCTGATCCGGCCCCTGCTCGACGCCTTCACCGCCAAGAGCGGCGTCACCGTCAATACGGTGTTCGTCGAGAAGGGCCTCGCCGAGCGCGTGGCGGCCGAGGGCGCCCGTGCCAAGGCCGACGTGCTGATGACCGTGGATGTCGGCAACCTCATCGACCTCGTCGACCGCGACCTCGCCCAGCCGGTGCGCTCGGGCGTGCTGGAGGCGGCGGTGCCCGCTACCCTGCGCGACGCCGAGGGCCGCTGGTTCGCCCTCTCCATGCGGGCCCGGGTGCTCTACGCCGACAAGGACCTCACCGACCTCACGGCCATCACCTACGAGGGGCTGGCCGACCCGACCTGGAAGGGCGGCCTCTGCCTGCGCGCGGGCCAGCACCCCTACAACACGGCGCTCATCGCCCATTATCTCGTCAAGCACGGCCCGGAGAAGACCGAGGCCTGGCTGCGGGCCCTGAAGGCCAACCTCGCCCGCAAGCCCGCCGGCGGCGACCGGGACGTCGCCCGCGACATCCTCGCCGACACCTGCAGGATCGGCCTCGGCAATTCCTACTATGTCGGCCTGATGCGCTCCGGCCGCGGCGGCCCCGAGCAGCGGACGTGGGGAGAGGGCATCAAGGTGGTGATGCCGACCTTCGCGGGCGGCGGCACCCACGTGAACATCTCCGGCGCGGTGGTGGCCAGGAACGCCCCCAACCGCGACGAGGCGGTCAAGCTCCTCGAATACCTCGTCTCCGACGAGGCCCAGGGGCTCTACGCCAAGGCCGATTACGAGTATCCGGTGAAGGCCGGCGCGCCGATCGACCCGCTCCTCACGGCGCTGGGGCCCCTAACCATCGATTCCGTGCCGCTCGTCGAGATCGCCCGCAACCGCAAGGCGGCGAGCCTCCTCCTCGACACGGTGGGTTTCGACAACTGAGGAGCCTGCGGCGCAGGCGGGTGAGGGGGCGCCCCCTCCGGAGCGGTCGCTCCCCCACCCGACCCGCCGACGCGGGCCACCCCCTCCCGCGGAGGGGAGAGGGACGCGCGCATGACCGCTACGGCGCGCGAGCCGGTCGGTCCTTGCGGAAGGAGCGCCCACACCGTCGGCCGATCCAACGGAAAACGCCCTTGAGACCAGCATGACCGGGGTCGCCCCCGCCCTCCCGCCCATCGCCCATCCCCGCGGCCTCGCCTGGGGCGCCGCCGCCCTGCTGCTCTGCGCCCTGGTGCTGAGCCCGGTCGTCGCCCTATTGTTCGCGGCGGGCGACGGAAGCGGAGCGGGGGCGGGCGGCGCCGCGCTCTGGCCCCACCTCGTCGCCCACGTGCTGCCCCAGGCCCTGCGCGACACCGCCCTGCTGCTCGCCGGGGTGGGCGTGCTGGTGGTGGTGCTGGGGGCGGGCTCCGCCTGGCTCGTGGCGGCCTACGACTTCCCCGGCCGGCGCCTGCTGGAGGCCGGGCTGCTCCTGCCGATGGCGGTGCCGACCTACATCGTCGCCTTCGCGTATCTCGACCTGATGCACCCGATCGGCCCGGTGCAGACCACCCTGCGCGACCTCCTCGGTTATGCCCGCCCGCGCGATTTCGTGCTGCCGGAGATCCGCTCGCTGCCCGGCTGCATCCTGCTCCTCGGCTTCGTGCTCTACCCCTACGTCTACCTGCCGACCCGGGCCCTGTTCCTGATGCAGGCCGCCAACCTCATCGAGGCGGCGCGGATGCTCGGGCGTCGGCCCTCCGCCACCTTCCTGCGGGTCGCCCTGCCGATGGCGCGGCCGGCCATCGCCCTGGGCGCGAGCCTCGCCCTGATGGAGGCCCTGAACGACATCGGTGCGGCGGAATTCCTCGGGGTGCGCACCCTGACGGTCCAGGTCTACGCTACCTGGGTAAACCGCTCGGATCTCGCCGGTGCGGCCCAGATCGCCCTCGTCATGCTGGTGGCCGTCGTCGCCCTGGTGGCCCTGGAGCGCTGGGCCCGGGCCGGGCGCGGCTTCTCGAGCGGCGCCCAGCGCCCGCGCCGCCTCGCCCGGCAGCGGCTGAGGGGCCTGCGCGCAGCGGCCGCCCTGGCCCTCGGCCTCGTGCCCGTGGCCGTCGGCTTCGCGATTCCCGCGACCTACCTCGTGCAGGCCGCCCTGCGTCGGGTGTGGCGCAGCGGGCTGCCGGAGACGATCCTAGCGGAGATCGGCCACACCCTGCTGTATGCCGGCGCCGCGACCGTGATCGCCGCCGCCCTGGGCTTCGTGGTGGCGGCGGGGCCGCGCCTCGTCGCCCGGCGCTGGGGCGAGGCGCTGATCCGGGTGGCGAGCCTCGGCTACGCGCTCCCCGGCGCGATCCTGGCCATCGGTCTCCTCGGGCCCCTGGCCTGGGCCGACGCAACTCTGTCGGCGGGGACGACGCGGCTCTTCGGCGTCGCCCCGGCGCTGATCGGCCTCGGCACCGGCGGGGCCCTCGTCACCGCCTACCTCGTCCGCTTCCTCGCGGTCAGCATCGGCACCTGCGAGGCCGGACTGGCCCGCGTGCCCCGCAGCCTGCCCGATGCCGGGCGGATGCTGGGGCGCGGGCCGGGCGCGACCCTGTGGCGGGTCCAATTGCCCTTGGCCTGGCCGGCGGTGCTCAGCGGCGCGCTCTTGGTCTTCGTGGACTGCGTCAAGGAACTGCCCGCGACCCTGCTGCTGCGGCCCCTCAACGTCGAGACCCTGGCGACCCATCTCTACGGCGAGGCCGCGCGCGGCACCTACGAGGACGGTACGGTGGCGGCCCTCCTCATCGTCGCCGTCGGGCTCGTGCCGGTGGTGATCCTGCTCCGCCTCGGGACCCCGCGCCGCGAAGCCGGCGCAGAACCTGCCGATCAGCGCTTGACGCGGCCGCGCCCCTCGCCCTAGAAGGCCCTCGGTCCGGGTGCGTAGCTCAGCGGGAGAGCATTCGCTTCACACGCGAAGGGTCACAGGTTCGATCCCTGTCGCGCCCACCATTTCCCTCGAAGCCTCCCCGCCGCTTCGACGACCCAATCCCAAACACTGACACGAGTCCGAGGCCGCCCATGGCGCCGCCGGGCCAGGACACGCCCGCGACGAGGGGCTCGCCCCCGCCTGAACCATGTTCGGGACGCCCGCGGCGACGAGGACGGGCATGGCTGGCTCCCCTCTTCCTCAGGCCGCCCCCAGGGGCGACGACCGGGACGGGGGCCGACGCTTTCCGCGCGCCCCGCGACGCTCGGGTGCGGGATCCGGGAGCGCTCGGGGCGTCTCAGGCGACCTCGACGGATCGGGTCTTCGGAGCTCCGACCCGGCGGCGGGGCGCGACCAGCAGGACGAGGGCGCCGGCCGCCATGCAGACGATCGATCCGGCCAGCACGCCGACCTTGGTCTCGGCCTCGAGGTCCGGCGCGTCGGCGAAGGCCAGGAGGCCGATGAACAGGCTCATGGTGAAGCCGATGCCGCAGAGGAGCGAGACCCCGTAGACCTGCATCCATCCGGCCCCCGCCGGCCGCTGGGCGAGCCCGAGCTTCACCGCCGCGAGGACGAAGCCGAACACGCCGAGCTGCTTGCCGACGACCAGACCGAGGGCGACCCCGAGGGTCACGGGGTCGAGCAGCATCGCGGGCGTGAAGCCCGCCAGCGACACGCCCGCATTGGCGAAGCCGAAGATCGGCAGGATCAGGTAGGCCGACCAGGGATGGAGCGCGTGTTCCAGCCGGTGCAGGGGCGAGGTCGGATCGTCCGGCCGGCCGATGCTGAGCCGCAGGGGGATCGTCAGGGCCAGGAGCACGCCCGCCACCGTGGCGTGCACCCCGGATTTCAGGACGAAGACCCACAGCACCGCGCCGAGGACAAGGTAGGGCGCGAGGCGGCTGATGCCGGCCCGGTTCAGGCCGTAGAGCACCGCCAGGGTCGCGGCCGCCCCGCCCAGCATCGGCAGGGACAGGTCGGCGGTGTAGAACAGCGCGATGATGAGCACCGCGCCGAGGTCGTCGAGGATCGCCAGGGCGGTGAGGAACACCTTGAGCGAGACCGGCACCCGGGAGCCGAGCAGGGCCAGGATGCCGAGGGCGAAGGCGATGTCGGTGGCGGCGGGAATCGCCCAGCCGCGGAGGGTCTCCGGCGAGTGCCGGTTCACCGCCACGTAGACCAGGGCCGGCGCCGCCATGCCGCCGAGGGCGGCGAGGCCGGGCAGGATCCGGTCCGGCCAGGTCCGCAGGCGTCCATCCAGCATCTCGCGCTTGATCTCGAGACCGACGAGCAGGAAGAACAGCGCCATCAGGGCGTCGTTGATCCAGTGCAGGACGCTCAAGCCCCCGACCTTGGTCTGCAGGACCGCGAAGTAGCGCTCCGCCAGGGGCGAATTCGCCACCACGAGGGCGAGCACCGCGCTCGCCATCAGGACGAGGCCGCCGCCCGCCTCGGAGGTGAGCATCGACCGGAAGGCCGAGAACGGCCGGCGGAGCGGGGCAGGAGCTTGCATGGTCCTTTCCTTACGACACCTGGGCCGGGACACAACCGCGGCCGCCGGTGAAGCGATGAACGCCTCGGCGCCCCCGTCCCCCTGCGCCGAGGCTCGTGGGGCGCGAGCATGCCGGATCCCCCGAACGGCCCTCGGCCACGCCCCATCGCTCCAGGCCTCCTCGGCTCTGTCTCCCGGGTCCTTGAGCTCCGGGATACTTGGAATGCACGTATCCATCCCTGGCGCTTGTCCTGTGCTGGGTCCCCGAGGACAGTTGCGTTCAGAGAAAGCGTGGGTCGTCCGCAATCTCTCCCGGACGCAGGACCCTGCCAAGACGCGCGGTGCGTTTACCAAGGGGCGCGAAGGACCTTGTCGAAACGGACGCCACCTGCAATCCCTGCAGGGCCCTCGATGATCGGGGCGCAACACCGACTGTCGCCATGCGCCGCCTGCACAGCATCGACTCGATCCGTGGTTTGGCCGCCCTGGCGGTCATCTACGCCCATACCGTCGAGTTCGGGTTGAAGACGCAGCTCGGTCCGTTTCCCCTCGAGCGCCTCGTCCTGTCCGGGCTGACCGAGTACATCGATGTCGGGAAGATCGCCGTGACGCTGTTCTTCGCGGTGTCGGGCTTCGTGGTGCCCTTCTCGCTGTTCAAGGCGGGAGACCGGCCGATCCTCGCCTTCGCCGTGTCGCGGTTCTTCCGCCTCTACCCCGCCTACTGGCTCTCGATCCCCTGCGGGCTGCTGGTCCTGTTCGTGTGGCCGGGCCGTGACATCCCCGCCGTGCTCGTGCCCGCCAACATCACGATGCTCCAGCAGTTCCTCGGCGTGGAGAACATCATCGCCCTGTACTGGACCCTGCAGATCGAGCTGATCTTCTACGGCCTCTGCGTCGGGCTCTTCGTCCTCGGGCGTCTCGACGATGCCGTCGGCGTCGTGCTGTCGGCCCTGGCCCTGATCGCGGCCGCCCTCGGCCTCGCCGCCCTGCGCTTCGTCCTCGAGCGGAAATTCCCGGTGGCCGTGCCCCTGTCCCTGGCGGTGATGTTCTGGGGACTCTGCCTGCGCTACCACGTCCTCGAGCGCCGGCCGGGCTGGGGCACCGCGCTCGCCGTGGTCACCGGCGCCCTCGTCTGTGCGATCCCGCTGGCGTCCGTGCTGGCCTACGGGCGCGACATGGGCTTTCACGAGAACTGGGTGAAGTACCTCGTCACCTACTGGGCCGCGATGGCGCTGTTCGCCCTGCTGTCCCTGACGCTGCGCATCGAGGGGCGGCTGTTCACCTACCTGGGCGCCATCAGTTACTCGATCTACCTGTTCGGGCCGGTGGTCCAAGGGGTGCTCGAGCATGCGCTGGCCGGGTACGCGCCGGTCGTCCCGATCCACCTGTTCGCGGCCACGACGGCACTCGCGACCGTCGCGGTCGCGGCGCTGGTCTATCGCTGGATCGAAGCGCCCGCCATCGCGCTGGGCCGCCACGTCATCCGTCGCCACCTCCTGTCGACCTCCGACGCAGGGCGGGACGCGCGCCCCCCGGTCGCTCCGCTGCTCGGACGCTCCGAGATCTGAGCCCGCCGCCGGGGCGACGCGGCGAGGCCCTCTGCCCTGTCCGTCAGCGGGACGATCCCTCCCGGAGAACGGTTGCGCCGGGGAGGCGCGCCCCGGGTGATGGCGCTCGGCCTGCCCGACGGGCCATCTCAGGCATGCGAGTAGGATAAGTCGTAGACATCCGCGACCTCCGCGTTCCACTCCACCCGTGCGGGACCGGTTCGCCGGATGATGCATCCGCTGAGGAGGTAGGTCGGCCCAAGACTCATCTGTTGGAAATTCGTATCGTTGATGTAGTCCGGCACGATGGAGGCAGGATAGCGATACTGCGCGTCCACGACCTCGAAGCCGGTATGTGCGTTGAAGATACCCCGCCAACTCTCCTTCGAGAAGCGGAAGAAGTCCCAGGGCTCCTCGTGCAGGGGCCACGCGGCGTGCGAGATGATGAGCCCCAGGGCGCCCTGACGAAGCACCTTGTTCATCTCCAATGCCACTTTCCACGGCATGAGGAGATGTTCGAACACCGCCATGGAGAAAGCGAAGTCGAAGGTTCGGTCGACGCGCCGACTGAGATGATGCGCATCGCAGACGGTGTCGACATTCGGCCCATCCGTGATGTCGATTCCCAGGTGTTCGATGTCGGCCGGAAACCAGGAACGGTAGCTGACGCCGCTGCGCGCCCGACTGCCGATCTCCAGCATGCTTCCCCGACGCTCGGCAACTTCCCCGCAGAAGCGATCCACCATCACCTGGAAAAGCCGATCGCCAGAGTTGGAGAACCCTCCGGACGGGTCTTTCAAGACGAAGCCTTCGCTGAATCGCAGCGTGAACTTCGTCCGATCGACGTGTAGGTGGGGGACGATGGCCACGAGGACGAAGCCCCAATTGACGGAGTCCGGTCCGAACACGGTCACAAGGTCCGGCCGCAGGACGGTCTGATGCTCGGTCTTCAGTAACGCGCCATCATAATACAGTTCCGGCTGAAAGCTGTTGGCCCAGCCCTCGGCATACAGGCATCGTCCGACGACCGCGAATTTGTCCAGGTAGCCGTGATAGTTCATGGTCCCTCGGTCCACTTGGGAGAATCGCGCTACCGCCGGAGCGGCCTGATTCCGGGTGACCATGAACCCGTCCGCGATCTCGTACAACCTGCGCTGAGCGTTCTGGCTGAAGACATGAATCAGGGTTGTGTCGGCGATCGGCGCCCTTGCTGGAGGGCCCGTTTCCCGTCCCGCATCCGGTCGCAGGGAGGTCGGAGCATCAGGGGCCCAACATCACGGACCGGTCGATGCCGGACCTTCCGATCGGCACGAGGCCGCGGACGGGAGCATCCGGACCTTGTCCGCCCGCCCCCGTCCTGGCATGGACCCCGCGACGGGCGGTCTCCCGTCCGTCCAGCCGCCGTCAGGACCGAATCGCCATGCCGCACGTGACCGTGAAGATGTACCCGGGCAAGACCGACGCCGAGAAGACGGAGATGGCCGAGGCCATCGCGGCCGCCCTGATGGCCAGTGCCGGAACCGCCGAGCGGGCGATCTCGGTGTCGATCGAGGACGTGGCCCAGGCGGATTGGGAGGCGCAGGTCTACCGCCCCGAGATCGTCGGCCGGCCCGAGACCCTGTTCAAGAAGCCGGGCTACACCCTGCCCTGAGCCCCGGCCCTCATCCTTTCGATCCCTGGAACGGGCGCAGCAGCCAGGCGAGGCGGCCGGCATCGTCGTCCCGGGCGTCCGGCGCCGGCTGGTCGGCCGACGGCTCGGGGGCCTTCGGTGCGCTGGCATCCTGCATGATCTGATCGAGGGGAGAGGGCAGCTCGGCGCCGTACTCGTTCAGGAGCAGTGCCGCATCGAGCAGGAAGCGGATCTGGTCGTCCGGGACGGGACGGCCCTGGATCTGCGCGTCGAGCACGGTCCGCGCGAAGAGGGCGGCCAGCCGCGACAGCTCGGGCAGCCGGTCGGGGGGCGCCCCGGCCCGGATCGATGACGCTGGAGCGGCACTCACCCGCAATCTCCCTGTCTGGATCGCGCGACTTCGACGCGCGTCGCGCATGTCAGGCCCTGTATACCGCGCGTTTCTCACCAGTTCGTTGAGTTCCGACGGCGGCATTTCCGCCGCGCCGGGCGACGAAGGCCCGAACCCAGGAGCCGGGTTCAGGCTCGCGCAGCGTCCGACCCAGGCCCGCCGGCCGGGGGACGTGTCCTAGCCGCCGCCAGGATCGGTCTCGCCGTCCGGCTGCGCACCGCCCTTCGGACCCTTTCCGGGCTTGCCGTCGGTCTTCTCGTTGGGATCCATCACCGCGTCCGGCGCCGTGTTGGCCGGCTTGTCCTTGGGCGGATCCTTGTCGTCGGAGCCTGTCATCGCGTCACTCCTCGGGGGTGGCAGGGGGGGAACGGGGCCGGTCGGACTGTCCGTCGGACGAACCGCCGGCCGGCGTGGGATTGCGCCCCTTCGGAGCGCCGTCCCAGGCGGCGTTGCGGGCCGTATCCGTCTGACCGCCGGGGCCCTGCCGGGTGATCGCGGCCTGATCGGCCGACTGGCCGCCGCCGGCGACGGCCGGGTCGCCGGGCTTTCCGACATCGGAATCGGGCTTGCGCGTGCCCACGATGGGGATGTGATCGTTCGGCATGCCTACGCCCCCGCATCCTGGCCGTTGGGCGCGGTGGCGCGGTCGATGGCCTCGCGGGCCGCGCCCGAGGTTTCGGTCTTCCGCGCGGCCGCGCCGATCTCCTCCAGGGTCGCGGGGGGCGCCTCGCCGCCCTGCACCGCAGGCTCGGATCCGGGGGGCGCGCCCTGCGTCGGCGTCCCGGCGTGGCGGTCGGCGTCCATCTCCTTCGGCGCGCTGCCCGCGCGCGGCTCGTCGGTCATGATGTCCTCCTGCTGTTGCAGGCTCAACCCGGCGCCAGCCCCGAGGTTGCTTCGCTCCAGGCGGCACGGGCCTCGCGAAGGCGGGCCCGGTCGGCCTCGAGCGGCAGCGCCGCCTCGGCGCGCAGGAGGGCCAGGTCGGCCTGCGCGTGGGCGGCCGCCCGGACGGCCGGACTCCCGAGATCCGCGAGGGCGGCGAGGGCCTTCTGCAGCCGCAGGCCGATCGTCACGTCCGACGCGCCGTCGCGGGCGATGGGGTCGAAGGCATCCGCGAGAAGGTCGTCGGCGCCGAGGCCGGGCACGCGCAGATGCGGATAGATTCGCGCCTCGGGCGCGACGGCGCGGCGCGCGTCCCAGAGGCCGAGCACGCGCACCAGGGTGCCGATGACAGCGACGGCCGTCCCGGGATCGTTGACCGCCGGCGACAGGGCGCGCTGGGCCACCTCCGCGAGGACGATGAGCCCGAAGCGCGGATCGTCGTCGAAGCTGCGCCGGTCGCCGACGACGAAGGCCTCGGTGATCCGGTCCCGCAGGCCGTCGTCGACGGCGCCATCGACCGCCACCAGGAGGCGTCCGGGGTGGACGAAGGCGCCCGGCAGGGCCGCGAGGTGGAGGGTGAGGCCGTGGGCCCCGGCCAGCGCGTCGAGCCGGGCCGCATCGACGTGCTGGACGTAGCCCGTCGCTGCGGCGGCGATCCGGGTCGCGCCGGGCGGTGCCGGCTGCCAGGGCAGGCCGCCGAGATGGGGCGCCGCGGCGCGCCGCCCCAGGGCATCGCCGGCCGCGGCCTCGATGGCGCCGATGGTCTCGCCGACCCGGCCGAGATGCGACAGGGTGTCGATCCAGCGCACCAGCGTCGCCACCACGCTGACGAGGACCAGCAGGGTCAGGCCGAACAGGATCACCCGTCCCTGGCTGCCGTAGACATGGGTCTTGAGGGCGATGAGGCCGACGACGCTGTAGACGAAGGCGCCGATGAAGCTCGCGACGGCCGTCTGCGCACGGGTGTCGCGCATCAGCAGGGTCACGGCGCGGGGCGTCACGGTGTTGGTGGCCCCGCCATAGGCCTGCACGATGGTGGAGAGCGAGAACGTCGCCACCGGCAGCATGCTGGTCGCCAGGACGGAGAGGATCTGGTCGACGGCGTCCGCACCGATCGAGGCGCCGAGGTCCGCCGGCACCATCGGCGCCAGGACGGCCGAGACCAGGGCGGCCCCGACGCCGCCGACGCTGAAGGCGCCGACGCGGATGAAGGGGCGCCGCCCCCAGCGGCGGAGGGCATAGAGGGCGGTGGACATGACGGCGGCTCTCGGGCGAGCCTCGCGGGGCAGGGCTCGCGAGCCGGATACGCGACCTTCGGGCGCTCCGGGAGCGAGGCCCGGAGCGCCCGTGCGGTTCTGATCCCAAATCCGCTTGATTCCCACGGGATGGCGGACTTGGACTCCGATCAAGCGCCGCGCCGGTTCGACGATCCGGGCACCGCTTCGATCGAGCGGACCCCGTATCAGAGGCCGTCGAACAGGGCCGAGGAGATGTACCGCTCGGCGAAGGAGCAGGCGACGGTGACGATGCGCTTGCCGCGGAAATCGGGGCGTGCGGCGAGCTTCAGGGCCGCGGCCACGTTGCCGCCGGTGGAGATGCCGCCGGGAATGCCCTCGAGACGCGACAGCTGACGCGCGGTGTCGAAGGCCTCCTGGTTCGAGACCGTGATGACCTCGTCGATGATCGACTTGTCGAGGTTGTCGGGGATGAAGCCGGCGCCGATGCCCTGGATCTTGTGGGGCCCGGGCTGGCCGCCGGAGATGACCGGCGAGTCGGTGGGCTCGACGGCGACGATCTTCAGGCCGGGCAGGCGCGGCTTCAGGACCGAGCCGACACCCGTGATGGTGCCGCCCGTGCCGACGCCGGCCACGAAGGCGTCGAGATGGCCCTGGGTGTCGTTCCAGATCTCCTCGGCCGTCGTCTTGCGGTGGATCTCGGGGTTGGCCGGGTTCGAGAACTGCTGGGGCATGATCGCGCCCGGGATCTCGTTGAGGAGTTCCTCGGCCTTGGCGATGGCGCCCTTCATGCCCTGCGGGCCGGGGGTCAGGGCGAGCTCGGCGCCCAGGAAGGCCAGCATCTTGCGGCGCTCCAGCGACATGGTCTCGGGCATGACCAGGATGAGGCGGTAGCCGCGCGCGGCCGCCACGAAGGCGAGGGCGATGCCGGTGTTGCCGGAGGTCGGCTCCACCAGCGTGCCGCCGGGCTTCAGCTTGCCGGAGGCCTCGAGGGCGTCGATCATGTTGACGCCGATGCGGTCCTTCACGCTCGCGATCGGGTTGAAGAACTCGAGCTTGAGCAGGATCTCGGCATCGACCCCGTGCTCCTTGGTGATCCGGTTGAGACGGACCAGGGGCGTGTTGCCGATGGTCTCGGTGATCGAGCCGAAGATGTGGCCGTGGCCCGGCGTGCGGGGCGAGGCGGGGCTCTGGGACTCGGCCATAGATCTCTCCTGAACAGCGTGCGGATTGCGTCCCGGAGGCCGGCGCAAGGGCGTGCCGGATCCCGCCTGGAACGAACTCAGGGCCGGGAGATATCGTGTCGTTTCTGTCGAGGCAATCGACAAAGACCCAAGATCAAAGACAATCCTTCTCCGTCGGCAACGAAGCTGCCGACTTGGAGTAGTCTTCACCTGCGGTGGTCGAGAAATGGAGAAGTTATTTCTTCGTCCGGCGATCTGCCGGGCGCGCGGCCGGGATCAGTGCGTCAACAGGGCGGCGCAGAGCATCACCATCGTGGCGACGACCGGGCTGGCGGTGACGATCATCGCGGCGCCCGCATGGAGCCCCTGGGGCCAGGTGTAGCGGGTCTCCTCGCGCAGCCCGGGCCGGAGGCCGTTGCTGCCGGTGGTCCATTCCACCCTGGTGCCCATCGCGTTCTCCCCATCCGCCGAAACGCTCGGCGGCCGGGCTCAGGAGGCACGGTGGGGCTTGAAGGGCGGGTAAATCCGCGGCCGCGACCGCGGATCGTCGTCAATGGAAGCTTAAAACCGTCGGACGGCTCAGAGGGCGCGGTCGAAGCGCAGCTCGCCCTTCTGGCTCTTGATCACCAGCTGAGATCCGACCAGGTCCCACTGCCCGGCGGTGCGCAGGGCGATGAAGAAGTCCTGCTCGCTAGCGCCGAGGCCCTTGTCGCAGGGCTTCTTGGTCAGGGCGAGCGGGCCGACCGCGAGGTGCTGCTCCTTGAGCGGGAAGGCGGTGGCCGCGAAGGTGTTGCAGCCGCCGTAGCCGCGGGCCCGGTACTGCTTGTCGATGGTGAAGCTCGGGCGGTCGTTGCCGCCGAAGGGCTTGCCGTTCAGGCTCACAGCCGTCCAGGTGGCATCGAGGGGGAAGATCTTTTCCTGGGGCTTGGCCGCCGGAACGTACTGCTTCTTCTCGGGCTTCTCGCGGCCCTCGCGGCCGAAGCCCGTGACGTTGTTCCCCATCTGGGCGGTCGCCGCCGTGGTCATAGCTCCCGTCATGGCCCCGGCCGCGATGGCGCCGGCCACCATGGCGATTCGGATCGCTCTCATCGTCTGGCCCCCTCACAAGCGCGCTTCGCGTCGCGTCGAACGTTGCAACCCTGCCGGCCTGTCTCGGCGCTCGGCGCGGCTGGTGCGCACGGAACCGCTCGGAACAGGACGGGCCCTGCGGCCAATCGGATAAGATTCCAGCACAAATATGGTCAAGGCCGCGGGCGCGGGATTCGACGGGACGCCGCCGCGATCCCCCGTTAACCGGCCGGCGGACCGGTTTGCGTTGAACGAACCGGCCGGGTTTCCGTTGACCGGCAGAGCATAGAGCAGGGAGTTGATGCGGTGACGGGATCGGACGAGGGAACCCCAAGCGGATTGCAGCCCGAGGCCGCGGGTCCGAACACCATCACCCCGGCGCAGTCGAGGGCGGCCCGCGCTCTTCTGAACTGGTCGGAGGCCGATCTCGCGGGCCGGCTCGGGCTCGGAGCGGATTTCGTGCGCGACTTCGAATCGGGCGGCCGGGAGCAGCCCTCCGGCCAGATCGAGGCCCTGCGCAGCACGTTCATGACCCATGGCGTGGTGTTCAGCCAGGAGGGTGGGTCGGACGGGGTCCGCCTCAGCGGGCAGGGACGCGGCGAGGGTACGCGGCTGGACGCCCTCAACACCGAGAACGACCGTTAGGCGCCCTTGACGAGCGCCTTGAGGTCCCGGGCCGGATCGGCGGCCGCCTCCGGCGTCAGCGGAAGGCCGAGGCCCAGGATGCGCCGGGCCGCCATGTGGTCGGCGGGCCGGTCCACGGTCTCGACGCCGCTCAGGTGCCCGTCGCGGAAGCGGAACACCGACAGGCCGCCCTCGGTGGGGCGGACGACGCTGGCATCGTCGGGCCGGGTCAGGCCGGCGATCTGCAGCTTGTGCGGGCCCTGGTCGCTCCAGAACCAGGGCACGGCCGCGTAGGCGACCGGGCGTCCGGTGAGCCGGGCGGCGAGGCACCGGCCCTGATCCACGGCGTTCTGCACCGATTCGATGCGCACGGGCTGCCCGTCCGCGAAGCGGCTCGGCACGCGGGCGCAGTCGCCCAGGGCCGAGATCGCCGGATCGGAGGTCGCCAGGAAGGGGTCGGCGTGGATCCCGTCGCCGACGGCGAGGCCCGCCGCTTCGGCGAGGTCCTGGTTCGGGACGACGCCGATGCCGACGAGGACGAGATCGGCATCGATTGCCGATCCGTCGGCGAGCCGGACCCGGGCCACGCGGCCCGCCTCGCCCTCCAGCGCCTGGACCCCGGCCCCGAACGCGAAGGTGACGCCGGCAGCGTTGTGCGCCTGCGTGAAGAACCCGGCGGTCTCGGCCGAGACCGCCCGCGCCATGGGCCGGTCCGCGGCCTCGATCACCGTCACGGGGCGGCCGGATCCGGCGCAGAGGCCGGCGAATTCCAGCCCGATGAAACCGGCGCCCACGATGGCGATGGCGCGCGCGGCCCCGCGGGCGGCCTTCAGCGCATCGGCGTCGGCCAGGGAGCGCAACTGGTGCACCCCCGGCAGGTCGGCGCCCGGCACCGGCAGCCTCCGGTTGCGCGCGCCGGTGGCCAGGACGAGGTGATCGTAGGCCAGGGTGGCGCCGTCGCTGAGGCGCACCTGCCGGGCCGCCCGGTCGATCGCCGTGGCGGACACGCCGGATCGGCGCGCGATGCGGTGCTCGTCGAAGTAGGCGGCGGGTCGCAGGCACAGGCCGACCGCATCGGTCTTGCCGGCGAGGTAGGCCTTCGACAGGGGCGGCCGCTGATAGGGCAGGCCCTCGTCGCCCAGGAGCGTGACGGGATCGGTGAAGCCCGCCTCGCGCAGGGAGGCCGCGACCTGGAAGCCGGCCTGGCCGGCGCCGACGATGACGACACCGGCCGCGCTCATGCCTCGAACTCCGCGGTGACGGGGGAGGGGTTCGGCGACAGCCGGAGCTGGGGCAGCCAGCGCCCGCCATCCTGGGCGATGTAGTCCCAGAAGGCCGCCGCCGCGGGCCCGAGCACCTTGTCGGCCCGGCGCACCGCGTACCAGTCGCGCCGGATCGGAAGGCCCTGGACGTCGAGGACCGTGAGGCGCCCGCTCTCGAGCTCGGCCGCCACCGTGTGGGCGGAGATGAGGGCGATGCCGAGCCCCGCCATCACCGCCTGCTTGATGGTCTCGTTCGAGCCGGAATCGATGCCGAGCCGCGCCCGCTTGATCATGACCCCGGCCATGAACTCCTCGAACACCGTGCGCGTGCCCGAGCCCTCCTCGCGGACCAGGAACGATTCCTGGGCGAGTTCGGCCCGGGTCAGCCCGGTTCGGCCCACGAGGGGGTGATGCGGGCCGGCGATGATCACGATGGGGTGCGGGCCGAAGATCTCGGCCTCGATGGCGAAATCCCGGGGCGGACGCCCCATGATGGCGAAATCGATCTCGTAGTTGCGCAGCGCCTCGACCATGTTGCCGCGGTTTCCCACCGTGAGGTTGATCTCCACCGCCGGGTGCAGCCCGATGAAGCCCGCGATCACGCCCGGGGCGAAGTACTTGGCCGTGGAGACCACGCCCATCGCCACGCGACCGCTGCTGCCGCCCTTCAGGGTTTCCAGACGGTCGGCACAGGTCTCCAGCACCGTGTTGATGCTGTTGATCGCCCAGAGCATTTCGCGGCCCGCATCCGTGGGTTTCAGCCCGGTGGGCGTCCGGTCGAACAGCATGAGGCCCGCCTCCTCCTCCAATTGGCGGATGCGGGCGTAGAGCGCGGCCGAAGTGACGTTGAGCTCCTGGGCGGCGCGCGTCATGGTGCCGAGGCGGGCGACGGCGGCGACCGCCTGGAGCTGTTTGAGAGAGAGGTTGCGCATCAGGCTTTTCTAGTTTTTTTGGAATCGCTCGCAAGTTTTTTCAGAATTCTTTCGGTGATACCATAGGGGCCTGCGCGGCATGGATGCGCCGCGGGCACTGGTGCCCGCGGGGGCACTCGTGCCAAGGGCAGGATGCGAGGGCGGGTCGGTCCCGGGCGGCGCTCCGACCTGAGACGTCACGGTCGGGCAGGCCGAACCTCCGGGACGGCAAGGCGGCCGGCAGCCGAGACGGCTCGGGCAATCAAGTCGACCCGGGCAGTCAAGTCGGCCGGACCCCCGGCCAGGAATGGAAGAAGGACGGACATTCATGTCGACGGTGTCTCTGGAGTTCGGGTCCACCCTGGCGGACTGCCTCGCGAAGACCGTGGCGGCCGATGGGCGGCTCGCCGACGCGGCGGCCGTGATCGCGGCCTGCGCCGAAGCGGCGGTCGATGTCAGCGAGGTGATCGGCCGGGGCATGCTCGGCGGTGCCGACCTCGCCGCCACCGGCGACCACAACAGCGACGGCGACGTCCAGAAGGCCCTCGACGTCCTCGCGCACGAGCGCTTCACGGAAGCCCTGCGCGGCGCCCCCGTGGCGGTGGTGGCCTCGGAGGAGGCCGAGGGCATGATGCCGCTCAATCCCGGCGCCCCCCTCGCGGTGGCGATCGATCCCCTCGACGGCTCGTCGAACATCGGCGTGAACATGGCGGTGGGCTCGATCTTCGGCATCCGCCCGGTCGTGGCCGGTGCCGCGGACTCGATCGCCGCCTTCACCACCCCGGGCTCCGAGCAGATCGCCGCCGGCTTCGTCACCTACGGGCCCGCCACCTCCCTGGTGATCACCCTCGGCCATGGCACCCAGATCTACACCCTGGACCGGGCGACGCGGACCTTCCGCCTCACGCATCCGCGCATCGAGGTGGTGGCCGCGGCCAAGGAATACGCGATCAACGCCTCGAACGCCCGGAACTGGGACGGCCCGGTGAAGGCCTATATCGAGGATTGCCTGCGCGGCTCCGAAGGCCCGCTGGACAAGGACTTCAACATGCGCTGGCTCGGCTCGCTGGTGGCGGACGCCCAGCGCGTGCTCCTGCGCGGCGGCGTGTTCCTCTATCCGGGCGACAACCGGAAGGGCTACGCGCAGGGCCGCCTGCGCCTCCTCTACGAGGCCGCCCCGATCGCCATGCTGATGGAGCAGGCGGGGGCCGGGGCCATCGACGGCGAGCGTCGGATCCTCGACATCCGCGCCGCCGGCATCCACGAGCGCGTGCCGCTGATCTTCGGCTCCCTCGACGAGGTCGCCTGCGTGGCCAAGTACTACGATGGCCGCAACGCCGCCGCCGGTCGCTCGCCCCTGTTCGGGCAGCGCGGCCTGATGCGCAGCTAGCGCGCCCGCACGGGACAGCACGCACACAGATGTCGGCGCGTCACCCCATCATCTCGGTCACCGGCTCCTCGGGGGCCGGGACCACCTCGGTCCGCAACACCTTCGAGCAGATCTTCCGCCGCGAGGACGTGAGCGCGGTCTACATCGAGGGCGATGCGTTTCACGCCTACGATCGCGACACCATGCGCCGCATGATGGTCGCGGAGCCGAACCTCAGCCACTTCGCGCCGCGCGCCAATCTCCTGCCGGAGCTGGAGGAGGTCTTCCGCACCTACGGCGAATCCGGGGGCGGGCGCACCCGGCACTACGCCCACGATGCGGCGGACGCGGCGCTCTACGGCACCGAGCCCGGCACCTTCACGGACTGGGAGGCGTTCGCGCCGGGATCCGACCTGCTGTTCTACGAGGGCCTGCACGGCTGCGTCGTCGACGACAACGTCGACATGGCCCGCTACGCCGACCTGAAGATCGGCGTGGTGCCGGTGATCAATCTCGAGTGGATCCAGAAGCTGCACCGGGACCGCTCGTTCCGGGGCTATTCCACCGAGGCCGTCACCGACGTGATCCTGCGGCGGATGCCCGACTACGTGCAGACCATCTGCCCGCAATTCACCTGGACGGACATCAACTTCCAGCGGGTGCCGACGGTGGACACCTCGAACCCCTTCATCGCCCGCTGGATCCCGACGGCCGACGAATCGCTGGTGGTGATCCGCTTCAAGGACCCCAAGGGCATCGACTTCTCCTACCTGATCTCGATGATCCAGGGCTCCTTCATGAGCCGCGCCAATTCGATCGTCATCCCGGGCGGCAAGCTCGACCTTGCCATGCAGCTCATCCTGACCCCGATCATCATGCAGCTCGTCGAGCGCAAGCGCCGCATGGCCTGAGCGCGGTCACGAGGCTCCGGAGGAACCCACCATGAACGGCCCGATCATCTCGCCCTCGATCCTCTCGGCGGATTTCGCCGCGCTCGGCGAGGAGGTGCGCGCGGTGTCCGAGGCCGGGGCCGACTGGATCCACCTCGACGTGATGGACGGACACTTCGTGCCCAACCTCACCTTCGGCCCGGCGGTGATCAAGGCCCTGCGGCCGCACTCGACCAAGCCCTTCGACGTGCACCTGATGATCGCCCCGGCCGATCCCTACCTCGCGGCCTTCGCGGAGGCCGGCGCCGATGCGATCTCGGTGCATGTGGAGGCCGGCCCGCACATCCACCGCTCGCTCCAGGCGATCCGGGATCTGGGCAAGCGCGCCGGCATCGCCCTCAATCCGGGGACGCCGGCCTCGGCGATCGAGCCGCTCCTCGACCTCGTCGACCTCGTCCTTGTGATGACGGTCAATCCGGGCTTCGGCGGCCAGAGCTTCATTCCCTCGACCCTGGAGACCATCCGGCGGATCCGGGCGATGACCGCCGGCCGCGCGATCGACATCGAGGTCGACGGCGGCATCGGCCCCGAGACCGTGGCCCTGGCCGCCCGCGCGGGCGCCAACGCCTTCGTGGCCGGCAATGCCGTGTTCAAGGGCGGGCCGGCCGGCTACGCGGACCGGATCGCGGCGATCCGCGCGGGCGCTGCGGCGGTCGGGGGCGGTCCCCTCTCATGCTGAGGGCGCTGATCTTCGACGTCGACGGGACGCTCGCCGAGACGGAGGACCTCCACCGGCAGGCCTTCAACGGCGCCTTCGCGGATCTCGGCCTGCCCTGGTCCTGGTCCCCGGCCCGCTACGCCGATCTTCTGACGGTGATGGGCGGCAAGGAACGCCTGCGCCACTACGTCGAGACCGAGCACGCCGACGCGGTCGAGACCCTGCGCCCGCGCCTGGGCGACATCCACGACCGCAAGACCCGGCGCTATGGCGACCTCGTGGAGGGCGGCAGCCTCGCCCTGCGCCCCGGGGTGGGCCGCCTGATCGCGGAGGCGCGGGCGGCCGGGCTCAAGCTCGCGGTGGCCAGCACGACGAGCCGACCCAACGTCGACACCCTGCTGCGGATCAACTTTCCCGCGGGCGACGTCCCCTTCGACGTCATCGCCTGCGGCGACGAGGCGCCGCGCAAGAAGCCGGCCCCCGACGTCTTCGATCTCGCGCTCGCGCGCCTCGAGGTCTCGGCCTCGGAGGCGATCGCCTTCGAGGATTCCGCCGCCGGCATCCGCTCGGCCCTCGATGCCGGATTGCCGGTGATCGCCACGCGCAGCCGCTACACCGAGAGCCACCGCCTCGACGGGGCGTTCTCGGCGGTCTCCGATCTCGGCGAGCCCGGCGCACCCCACCGGCACCTGTCCGGATATGCCTGGCCGGACGGCGTCGTGACCGTGGCCGCCCTGCGCGACTGGCACGCGCGGGTCACCGGCTGACAGCGGACGTCAGGGCCCGGGGCGCCGCGTCCCGCCGCGTCCGGGCGGCGCGCCCTCGGCGCGGGTCGGAAACAGCATCGCGCCGGCGACGATCCCGAGCGCGCCCGCGAGGCCGAGCTTGAGCCAGCGCGGTGTCGTCGGCGCGTCCCGATGGGTCTGCGCGTCCGGCCCGGGCCGGGCGCGGAAATCCCTGCCGGAGCTTTCGGGCCGTGCCCGATCGATGGCCTGCTGTGTCATCGCCCCAGGATAGTCCCTGTCCCCCGGATAGCCATGGGGGATACCGCCCGCGGCCGCGCACGCTGCGGCGCAGCGTTGTCAGGGGCGCGGCCCGCGGCCTATAAGCCGGCCAACCCCGTTTCCGTCCGGCTTCGCGGACCCGCCGCCCCGGCACATGGCCCCTGCACATGGCCCCGGCACCTGGCCCCCGCGATCCGGTCTCGTTCCTACCAGTCTAGGGTCACGTCATGGCCGGCCATTCCCAGTTCAAGAACATCATGCACCGGAAGGGCCGCGTCGACGCGGTCCGCTCGAAGCTGTTCGGCAAGCTCGCCCGCGAGATCACCGTCGCGGCCAAGCTCGGGCTGCCGGACCCGGCGATGAATGCGCGTCTGCGCGCCGCCATCATCGCGGCCCGCGCCGAGAACGTGCCCAAGGACAACATCGAGCGCGCGATCAAGAAGGCGCAGGGGGCCGATGCGGAGAGCTACGACGAGATCCGCTACGAGGGCTACGGCCCCGGCGGCGCCGCCCTGATCGTCGAGGCGCAGACCGACAACCGCAACCGCACGGCCAGCGACGTGCGCTCGGCCTTCACGAAGTCGGGCGGCAGCCTGGCGGAGACGGGCGCCGTCTCCTTCATGTTCGACCATGTCGGCGTGGTGGAGTTCGACGCCAAGGTGGCGGATGCCGACACCATGCTGGAGGCTGCCATCGAGGCCGGCGCCGACGACGTGCGCTCGGACGAATCCGGCCACGAGATCACCTGCGCGCAGGAGGCCTACGGCGAGGTCTCGAAGGCCCTGGAGGCCCGCTTCGGCGAGCCGCGCCGCACGGCCCTCGTGTGGAAGGCGCAGAACACCATCGAGGTCGACGACGAGACCGGCGAGAAGCTGATCCGCCTCGTCGAGGTGATCGAGGACCAGGACGACGTCCAGAACGTCTTCGTGAACTTCGCGCTCTCGGACGCCCTGATGGAGAAGCTCCAGGGCTGATCGAAGCCGGCCCGTCAGGCGGCCTTCAGGGTTTCGAGGACGCGGTTCACCTCGGTGCCGAGCTGATCGGCCTCCTGCGCCAGCGCGGAGGCCGAGACGAGAACCGAGGCGGCCGCGGCACCCGTCGCTTCGGCCGACTGGGCGACGCCCCCGATGGTGTCGGTGATCGCCCCCGTGCCGGTCGCCGCCGCGCCCACGTTGCGGATGATCTCCCGGGTCGCGGAGCCCTGCTGGTCCACCGCCGCCGCGATGGCGTCCGCGGTCCGGCTCATGGTGCGGATCTGCGCGGCGATGGCCTCGATGGCCGTCACCGCCTCGCCGGTCGTCCCCTGGATCGCGTGGATCTGCTGCGTGATCTCCTCCGTCGCCCGGGCGGTCTGGCTGGCGAGTTCCTTAACCTCGGCCGCTACAACGGCGAAGCCGCGACCGGCCTCGCCGGCCCGTGCCGCCTCGATCGTCGCGTTGAGGGCGAGCAGGTTGGTCTGGCCGGCGATGCCCGAGATCAGGCCGACGACGTCCCCGATCCGGGCCGCGCCCGTGCTCAGGGCGTGAACCAGGCGGCCGGTGGCATCGGCCTGCCCCACCGCGCCCTGGGCCATCCGGGCCGAATCCGCGACCTGCCGGCCGATCTCCGCGACGGTGGCGCCGAGTTCCTCGGCCGCACCGGCCACCCGACCGACATTCTGCGCGGCCATCTCGGCGGTGCCGACCACGGACCCGGCGCGCCCCGCCGTGCCCTCTGCCGTTCCCGTCATGGTCTGCGCGCTGCCCTGCAGCGCCCCCGCCGCCTGCGTGACCCGGCTCAGGATGCCGCTCACCGTCGACTCGAAGGACCGGGCGGTCTGCCGCAGGGCGGCCCTGCGCTGCGCATCGGCGCCCTCCCGCGCCAGCGCGGTCTCCGATTCCAGAGCCTGCATGCGCTCCATCTGGGCGCGGATGGCGCCCTCGGAGGCCGCCTGCGCCGCGAAGGCCGTCGCGAGGGTGCGGGCGACCCAGGCCAGCACGCCCGTTTCGAGGATCAGGATGACCGCGTGCAGCATCACGCGGGCGAGGTCCGAGCGCTGGGCGGCGCCGGAGAAGATCAGGGCCGGCATCGCGAGGTTCAGGGTGAGGTGGTGCCCGGCGACGGCGGCGGCGCAGGCCACCAGGATGGTCCAGTCGCACCAGGCGACGATCACCGCCAGGCCGGCGAAGAAATACATGTGCAGGTCGACCTGCCACGGATGCCCGGCGAAGGCCGAGAGCAGGATCGCGGCCATGCCGATCAGGGACAGGCTGCTCACCAGCCGGGTCGCCGGGCCGATGGCGGAGCGCCGCCACATCAGCGTGCTGAGGCCGGCGAGGGCGCCGGCGACCGACACCGGCACCAGCATCGGATTGCCGGCGATCCAGGCGGCGAGCACGACGATCGGCAGGTGCAGCCAGAGGAGGCCGATGAGGAAGCGGCCGAAACGCTGCCGAAGGGTGTCGAGGGTCGTCATCGCCGGGTCGGATCCAGAGGGGAGCGTCGGGGTCTTCGGGTCGGAGCGATCAGGTTCGCGAGGCGGGCGTGCAGCCCGTCGCGAACCGGGCGTCGGGGACGAGCCGGGCTCCGGACGCGTCGAGCCGGGAGACGCGGTCGGAGGATCCGGCGCGCGCCGCCAGACCGGCCGGCAGGATCGGGGTCGCGAGGATCGCCACGGGTCCGCGGAGCCGGTTCGGGCGATGGGCCTGGGCGTCGATCACGAGGAAACCCGTCCGCCTGAATGGTGTCCTGTGAGAATACGGGCGAACAGTCTAAGGAGCGGTTACAGGGCCGTCTGGGATCGGGGAGGTCCCCGCGCCGGTCTGCCTGTCTCGTCCGATCGATCCGCGTCCTTCGTAACGACCGCCCCGCGCGGACGCATCGCGTCCGTTTGGTCCGACGAGAGGTCCGGATTTCCTTGCGACGGGTTTGTTCGGTCCGTCGCGCCACCGCGGCCGCCATCGCCGCGGCGCGGATTGGCATAACGCTCCGTTCACGGTATGTCCCTAACGCTCGGACGGCGCGATCTTCGCGCCCGGAGCCGCGCCAGCCATGACCCAGTCCGCATGACCGTTCCCGTTCGCATCCTCGGCATCGATCCGGGCCTGCGGCGCACCGGCTGGGGCGTCGTCACGGCCACGGGGACCAAGCTCGCCTACGTGGATTGCGGCGTCGTCACCTCGGACGGGGACCTGCCGCTCGCCCTGCGCCTGCGCGAGCTCTACGAGGGCATCACCCGCATCGTCGGGGCCTTCCAGCCGGACGAGGTCTCGGTCGAGGAGACCTTCGTCAACAAGGACGCGCAGGCGACGCTGAAGCTCGGCCATGCCCGCGCGGTGGCGCTGCTGGTCCCGGCGCTCGCCGGCATGCCGGTGTTCGAGTATTCCGCCAACCTGATCAAGAAGACGGTCGCGGGCTCGGGACATGCCGACAAGGTCCAGATCCAGGCCATGGTGAAGTTCCTGCTGCCGAAGGCCGAGTTCAAGGTGGCCGACGCGGCGGATGCGCTCGCCATCGCCATCACCCACAACAGCCACCGGGGCGCCCATGCCCTCAAGCGCCAGCACGCCCCCGTGGCCGGGACGAGCAGCCTGGCGGCGGCCCGCATCGCGGCGGCCCTGGCGCGCACCTGACCGCGCCGCGCCCTGGACTCCGCCCGGGCGCTTGTGCAGTGCCTCTGTGCGCGACGCGCGCGCGGGGCGGAGATCGAACGGAATGGCCCACCAGGGAACGACGCGGCCGGCGCTGCCGGTCGGCGAGACGCTGCGGGAGGGCGTGCGGTCCGCGCTTCCGGCGATCCGCGCCCTCGGCTCGGCGACCACCGCGGCGTTCCTCGTCGTCCTGGCCAAGGAGGCGGCCCACACGCTGATGGGCGACCCGACGCGTCCCGCGCGCTTCCAGGACGACCTCTTCCTGGTCGACGGCCTCTGCACGATCCTGCTCGCCCCCTACTGGATGGCGATGTTCCGGCTCCTCCTCGGGGCCGACGGCTCCGTGCGGGCGGTCGTGGCGGGCCGGGCGGGGCCGTTCCAGGACTTCCTCGCCCTCGAGCTGTTCTGGCTCCTGGTCAGCGGGGTGCTGGACCGGGGCCTCGCGCCGGAGCGGCTCGGTCCGGGTCCGCTGATCGTCGGCCTGCTCGCCTGGATCGCCCTCCTGCTCCTGCAGATCTGGACAAGCCTGCTCGCGCCGGCCCTGGCGGTCGGCGCCCCCGAGGCGACCCTGCGCGGCGTGCTCGCGATGACCCGTGGATCGGCCGCCCGAATCGGCGTGATCCTCGTGGCCACGATCCTGCCGCTCGGCCTCGTGGACCGGATGCTGCACGCGCCCGAGCGCTCCGGGGCCGACCTGCCCCCCGTCGTCCTGGCCGTCCGGATCCTCGCCTCCAGCCTGATCGACATGGCGCTGCTCGTCCTGGTGACGGCCCTCCTCGCCGCGATCTACCGGCGCCTGGGGCCGTCGGGGCGCGGCCTCACTCCACGGCCTTGAACTCGCCCTCGAGCCGCAGGGACACCTCGTCGCCGAGGAGCGGCAGGAAGGCGTTGATGCCGAAATCCGAGCGCTTGATCACCGCCCGTCCGTCGAAGCCGACCGTGTAGGCCTGGTTCACCGGGTTGATCCCGGCCTGGTTGAAGGTGGCGTCGAAGGCCACCGGCCGCGTCACCCCCTTGAGCGTCAGGTCGCCGTTGACCCGCGCGGTGGCGGGGCTCGTCGGCTCGATGCTGGTCGCGGTGAACGTGGCCTTGGGGAACTTTGCGGTGTCGAAGAAGTCCGGCGCCTTGAGGTGCTGGTTGAGCCGGTCGTTGAGGCCGTTGACGCTGTCGGTGCCGATGGTGACCGTGAGGGTGGATTTGGCCGGCTCCTTCGGGTCGAGCACCGCCTGCGCGGTCACGTCGGTGATCTGGCCGTAATAGGTCGAGAAGCCGAGGTGGCTCACCGACCAGGTGATCTTGCCGTGGGCGGAATCGAGCACGTAGGCGCCCGGACGCACCTGGGTCGGATCGCTGGAGGGCGCGGCCGGCGTGGCCGGTGCCGGCGGGGTCGGTGCCGGTGCCGGCGTCTCGGCCGCCCGGGCCGCGCCGGCGGTGAACAGGAGCCCGGAGGCGAGGAGCAGCGCGGTCTGGCGCATCGAGACGGTCATCCGTGTGTGTCGGGCAGGGCGCCTTTGATTTCACGAACGCCGCGCGGCCTCAAGGCGGGCCGGCCGCCGTCGCGACGGAGCACATGGCGCTCGGGCGCGCCGGCCTGTAGGCAATCCGCCGACGGATGGGCATCCGGCGGCGCGAGGGATGGGCGAGGCGATGATCGGCAAGCTGAAGGGCGTGGTGGATTCCTATGGCGAGGATTTCGTGATCCTCGACGTGCAGGGCGTCGGCTACGTGGTCCACTGCTCCGCCCGGACGCTCCAGCGCCTGCCCGGCATCGGCGAGGCGGCGGACCTCGCCATCGAGACCCATGTCCGGGAGGACATGATCCGGCTCTACGGCTTCCGCTCGGATGCCGAGCGCGAGTGGTTCCGCCTGCTCCAGACCGTGCAGGGCGTGGGCAGCAAGGTCGCCCTCGGCCTGCTCTCGGTGCTCGAGCCCGGGGCCCTCGCCTCGGCCATCGCCATGGGCGACAAGGGCTCGGTGGCGCGGGCCCCCGGCGTCGGCCCGCGCCTCGCCGCCCGCCTCGTGGCGGAACTCAAGGACAAGGCCCCGGCCTTCGCGCCCATCGATCCCGCGGTGATCGCGCTGTCCGGCGCGGTCGAGGCCCGCACGGCGCCGCAGCCCGTCGCCGACGCCATCTCGGCCCTGGTCAATCTCGGCTACGCCCCGGTCCAGGCCTCCGCGGCGATCGCCGAGGCCCTCAAGAACGCGGGCGAGGGCGCCGAGGCCAAGACCCTCATCCGGCTGGGATTGCGCGAACTCGCCCGGTGACGGCCCGTCGATCGTTGGGGCGCGACGGAATTGTGCCCTTGACGCTCGCCATTCCCGTTGCCAGTTTGGAAGGAGACAGCTAACCTGCTGAAAGTAAAGCAGTTTTCAATTATTCTAATCTACGCGCCAATCCGATGCACGGGCTCAGCTTTTGCGCTCTGGCGTCAACACCGCCTCAGATTCGACGAAGTGGCCGGGTGAAACCCCCACCCGGCGGCCTCTACCCGACACGCGAGCCACGCACGAGTCACGGTCCCGCATGATCGTCTGTTCCTGCAACGTCCTGTCCGATCGCGCGGTGCGCGCCTGCCTGCATCGCGGCCCGGATTGTCCGCGCACGCCGGCCCAGGTCCAGGCCTGCCTCGGGTGCAGCCCGAAATGCGGGCGCTGCGCCCGGACCATCCGCGGCATCCTGCAGAACGCCCTCGAAAATGCCCGCGATGAGGCCGCGCATGCGTGCACGGCGACTTGCGCGAGCTCCTGTAGTTTGGTCAAGGTCCAGGCTGCGGAGGAGGGGATCGCCGCCTGAGCGCCCATTCCGGGTGCTGAAGCTCCCCTCCGGCTTAACGTGCCTCAAGGGAGATTGGGCGGATGAAGGGTGATGCGAAGGTCGTCGAGTACCTCAATCGGGGACTGCGCAGCGAGCTCACGGCGGTCAGCCAGTACTGGCTCCATTTCCGCATGCTCAACGACTGGGGTTACATCGAGCTCGCCAAGTTCTGGCGCAAGGAATCCATCGAGGAGATGAACCACGCGGATCGGTTCGTTGACCGGATCCTGTTCCTCGACGGCTTCCCGAACCTGCAGGAACTCGATCCCCTGCGGATCGGTCAGAATGTCCAGGAGATCATCGAGTGCGATCTCGCCGCCGAGAACGAGGCGCGCGCGCTGTACCTCGAGGCGGCCAAGTACTGTGATTCGATCAACGACCGGGTGTCGAAGCGCCTGTTCGAGGATCTGGCCGAGGACGAGGAGGGCCATATCGACTTCCTCGAGACGCAGCTGGAGCTGATCGGCCAGATCGGCCTGCCCCTCTACGCCCAGAAGCACATCGGCGGCCTGGAGCCGATCGCTCCCGAAGCCGAATAAAGGTAGGAATGATGGGGCGCCGGGCTTCGAGGCCCGGCGCTCAAACGGATAGGACCCGAAAGTAGATATCGCGCAGGGGCAGCACCGCCTGGATCGTCGAAAGATCGAGGACCTCATCGAGGCCATCGATCACCCGATACCCGCTCCAGCGTCCTTCGATGCGGTCGAAGACCTCGAGATGCGGCCGGTCCCGCGCCACCAGCACATAGTGCTGAAGTGAGGCGAGCTGCTGATAGACGGCCCACTTCTCGAAGCGATCCCGGGCCTCGGTCCCAGGCGAGAGCACCTCGACCAGGACCGTGGGATTCTCAACAGACGTTGCGCCTGGTTCGATGTCGCCGCAGACGACGAGCACATCCGGAAGCATCGCGGCCTCCAGGGTTTTGCTCTTCATGTAGAATGTTTCGGTGAAGGTCTGGCAGGACGATCCCTTCGCGCGAAAACCGACTTCCAGGCCCAGGGCGATGTTCTGGACGATCCGCGCATGCTCCCAGCGCGCGCCGACCATCATCCGGACCACGCGTCCCCCGATCAGCTCCCAGCGCTCGTTACGGGGCTTATCGGCCAGCAACTCCTCGAAGTCGTCGAGGGCCATCCGTTCGAATTCCTGCGACGCACCGCCCACGGGAAGCTCTCCGCCTGCGACGAACCAGCGCCCCACACGCCCTGCGCCGCGACGGGAATGTAGCGCGAACGGCGCCGTTATGCGACATCCGCCAGGAGAACAGATGATGGACGCTGGCCCCGGCCCCCACCGAGAATCCGTGTGAGCAAACCTGCGAGACCCACCTCGAAGGCATCGGCGCCCAAATCGCCGACCCTCCATCCGCTTCCCGAATCGCTCCTCACGCCCGAGCGGCGCGAGGACGACCTGGAGCAGTCGATCCGGCCCTTGAGCCTGTCCGAATTCATCGGACAGCGGGCGGCGCGCGCCAACATGAGCATCTTCATCGAGTCGGCCAAGAAGACCGGTTCGGCCCTGGACCACGTGCTGTTCGTCGGGCCGCCCGGCCTCGGCAAGACGACGCTGGCGCAGATCGTCGCCCGCGAACTCGGGGTGAACTTCCGCTCCACCTCCGGCCCGGTCATCGCCAAGGCGGGCGACCTCGCCGCCCAGCTGACGAACCTGGAAGAGCGCGACGTGCTCTTCATCGACGAGATCCACCGCCTCAATCCGGCGGTGGAGGAGATCCTCTATCCGGCGATGGAGGATTACCAGCTCGACCTCATCATCGGCGAGGGGCCGGCCGCCCGCTCGGTGAAGATCGAGCTGCCCAAGTTCACCCTGGTCGGGGCCACCACCCGCGCCGGCCTGCTGACCACGCCCCTGCGCGACCGGTTCGGCATTCCGATCCGGCTGGAATTCTACGACGTCGACGAGCTCGAGCTGATCGTCAGCCGGGGCGCCCGGGTGCTCGGCCTCGGCATGTCGCCGGAGGGCGCCAACGAGATCGCCAAGCGCGCCCGGGGGACGCCCCGCATCGCCGGGCGGCTGCTGCGCCGGGTGCGCGACTTCGCCATCGTGGCCGATGCGCCCACGGTGACCCGCGCCATCGCCGACCGGGCGCTGCAACTCCTCGACGTCGATCCGGCGGGCCTCGACGTGATGGACCGCAAGTACCTGACGATGATCGCGAGCTCCTTCAACGGCGGGCCGGTCGGGATCGAGACCATCGCGGCCGCGCTGTCGGAGCCCCGCGACGCGATCGAGGACATCATCGAGCCGTTCCTGATCCAGAAGGGGTTCGTCCAGCGCACCCCGCGCGGGCGCATGCTCACGCCCCACGCCTTCCGCCACATGGGCTTTCCCGAGCCCCGGCGCGAACCGAGCGGGCAGTTCGGCCTGTTCAACGCCGGCGACCCGGACGCCTGAACGGCGTGCGGCCGAGGGATCGTACCAAATCCTTCCGATCCCTACGGGATGGCGGATTTGGGCTTCGCTCGAGCGCCGCGCGGGCTTGCCGATCCGGGCCCGCTTCGCTCGAGCGGACCCCGTATCAGGCCGCGTCGCGCTGGTGCGTCCGGTCGGACCGCGCGTCCGCGCGATCCGGCGGGGCGAAGGTCCGGCGGGTCAGGATGTCCGTGAGGTCGGGCGCCGGCCGGGCCCGACTGAAGAGGAAGCCCTGCAGCGCGTCGCAGCCTTCCGCCTCGAGGAGGGCGGCCTGTTCGGCCGTCTCGACGCCCTCGGCGACGACGCCCATGTTGCAGGCCTTGCCGAGGCCCACCAGGGCCCGGACGATGGCGATGGCGCCCCCGTCCTGCCCGAGGGTGCGGACGAAGGACTGATCGATCTTGAGCGTGTCGAAGGGAAACCGGCGCAGGTAGCTGACGCTCGAATAGCCCGTGCCGAAATCGTCCATCGCGATCCGGACACCGAGGCTCTTCAGGCGATGCAGGATCCGGAAGGTGTCGGCGTGGTCGCGCAGGAGCACGGATTCGGTGATCTCCAGTTCCAGCCGGCTCGCCACGAGTCCGGCGCCGATCAGCGCCCGCGTCACGTCCTCGACGAGGTCGCCGCGGAGGAACTGCACGGAGGAGAGATTGACGGCGATCGTAAGCGTGTCCGGCCAGATCGCCGCGTCGCGGCAGGCCTGGGCCAGGACCCAGGCGCCGATCGACCGGATCAGGCCCATCTCCTCGGCCAGGGGAATGAAGGTCGCCGGACCGATCAGGCCCTCCTGGGGATGGCGCCAGCGCAGCAGCGCCTCGAAGCCCTTGAGGGTCCGGGTCCCGGCCGCGACGAGGGGCTGGTAGTGCAGCTCGAACTGCCCGGCCGCCAAGGCGCGCCGCAGCTCGGTCCCGAGCTGGTGCCGGCGCTGGATGTCCACGTCCATGTCGGTCTCGAAGAAGCGCCAGGTGCCCCGGCCCGCCGCCTTGGCCTGGTACAGGGCCACGTCGGCACGGCGCAGGACGGCGTCGCTCTCGGTGTCCGTCGGCTCCACGAGGGCGATGCCGATGCTGGTGCCGATGACGATCTCCCGGTCCTGGACCGCGAAGGGCATCTGGAGCATCGCGACGAGGCGCGCGGCGAGATCGGCCGCCTCCCCGGGCGCGACGATCCCGGACTGCACGATGGCGAACTCGTCGCCCCCCAGGCGCGCGACGAAATCGGACGGGCGCAGGCATTCCCGCAGGCGCTGCCCCGCCAGGCACAGGAGGGCATCCCCGGCCGGATGACCCAGGGTGTCGTTGACCCCCTTGAAGCCGTCGAGGTCGAGGTAGAGCACCGCCGTCCGCCTGCCGCCGCGGCCGGCGAGCACGCCCGCCATGTGCTCGCGCAGGAAGGCCCGGTTGGGCAATCCGGTCAGCGCATCGTGGCGCGCCATCCGGACGATCTGCGCCTCGCTCCGGCGGCGCTCCGTGACGTCCTCGTGCGTGCATTGCCAGCCGCCCCGGATCGGAACGTGCTTGACGGCAATGGCCCGCCCATCGGCGAGATCCCAGGTGAAGGAGGCCGGCGATCGCGCGGCCTCCTCCGGGGCGGGCCAGGGCGGAGCGCGATCGCCGTTGCTCGCCGTGAGATAGGACCGGATGGCCGCCAGCGTCGTGCCGGGCTGGCGCAGGTCCGGCGGGACGCCGTGCAGCGCGACGTAGCGCGCGTTCATCACGATCAGCCGGTTGTCCTGGTCGAACAGGCAGAGCCCTTGGGTCATGGTGTCGAGGGCGACCCCGAAGCGGGCATATTGCGTGCGCAGCGCGTGCTCGCTGCGGGCCCGCTCCTCCGCGCGCAGGAGCCGTTCCTGGCCGCCGGCCTGGCGCCGGCCGAGCACGAAGAGCCCGACGAGCCCGAGGTCGAGGAGGCCGGCGGCCGCGCCCAGCACCGTGGCCTGGCGGCGCCAGGGCGCCAGGGCCGCCGCGGTGGTGCGGCTGACGCTCAGGGTCGCCGGATAGGTCGAGAGGGCCCGGGTCGCGATGAGCCGGTCCTGCTGGTCGATCGGGCTGACGGTCCGGGTGACGCCGCCGGCCTTGTTCTGCAGGGCGATCAGGGCGGCCCCGGTCGTGGTGTACCCGCGTCCGATCGCGTTGTCCCGATGCGGATGGCGCACCAGCAGCACGCCGTCGGTGCGGAACAGCGAGATCACGTAATCGGGCTGCGGCGCGATCTGGCCGTAGAGGCCGGCGAAGTACTCCAGCTCCACCGCGCCGAGCACCAGCCCGAGGAACGTCCCGTCCGGGGCGGAGATCTTGCGGGCGATGTACAGGGTCCAGGTTCCGTTGCCGCGGTTCTGCACCGGCTCGCTGACGAAGCGCTGGAGCAGCGGGTCCGAGGCCAGGGCCTTGAAGTAGGCCCGGTCGGCGATGTTGACGTCCGGGATGGGCCAGAACCGGGTGAAGTTGCGCAGGGTCCCGGTGTGATCGACCACCGTGACGGCGTTGACCTGGGGCAGGGCCGCCGTGCGGGCGCGCAGGGACTCGTGCATGGCGCGCGTCGAGACCTGGGCCGCGAAGGCCGCGGGCGTGGCGATCTCGGCGGCGCGGATCTCGTCGATGAGGGCGTCCTGCACGAGCTCGATCGCCTGCAGGGCCCGGTCGGCCTGATCCGCCAGGACGGTGGCGAGGCTGACGAGGTTCTGCTCGGTATCGGCGACGGCCCGGCCGTGCAGGTCCGCGATGAAGAGCCCCGCCCCCGCGGCGATCGCCAAGCCGAGAACACCACCCGCGGATGCGAGCAGCACGATGGAGCCGGCGTGAAGGGTTTTCGCCAGGGCGATCAGATGAGCCGATCGCTTCCGAACGCTGGCCGTAAGCATGTTCCTATCCTTGTACCGCCACGGCGGCACAGACATCGCCCCGGAGCGACTCGGCGTTGCTTCCCGGGGGGGCGCCAAGTGCTCGGCGCTCCAGCGCCTTCCGGTGGATCAACGTGGGAACGCCTTAATTTTCCGTCCGTGCTTTCCGGCGGAATCTTTGCTCCGCCCGCGCCGAAACCCGCGCCGTCGACGCGCAGCCTCCCGCGGGACCGCGTTGCTCGCCCCTCGGAATCTGCTAGAGCGGCCCACCGCTCGCGGACGCTGCGCACCCCGTCGCGGAGGCCTCGGCGGGCGGTCTGCGGGCCGCGGGGGGCGTTCATCACGAATCCGGGAGCCGCCACGTTGACCCAGCCCGAACCCGGCGTGCACGCCCTCGCGGTGCGCGTCTATTACGAGGACACCGACTTCTCGGGCTTCGTCTACCACGCGAGCTACCTGCGCTTCATGGAGCGGGGACGCACCGAACTCCTGCGCGGGCTCGCGGGCGACCAGTCCGACCTGCACCGGGATGCGGCCGGAATGCACTTCGTCGTGCGCCGCATGGTGATCGACTATGCCAAGCCGGCGCGGATGGACGACCTCCTCGAGGTCCGGACCTGGACGACCGCGATGAAGGGCGCCTCGATGCACCTCGCCCAGGAGGTCCGGCGGGACGGCGCGGTGCTGGTGAAGGCCGAGGTCGTCGTCGCCTGCGTGCGCGACGGTCGCGCGATCCGCCTGCCCGACAGCCTGCGGCGGCTCCTGTCCCCGGAGCGCGACGACCCCGATCCCACGCCCCGGTCATCGTAGCGGGGCCTGTGCCGACGTCCGGTCCCGCGCCCGGAGGTGGCCGCGTCCGCGTCAGATCTTGCGGACTTCGCCCAGGAAGAGCTTGACCGCGCCCGCCACCGCCTCGATCTCGCGATTGAGATCCGCGGTCGCGCGCAGCATGCTCTGGGCCGCGTCGGCCGAATCCGTCGCGCTCGTGGCGACGGCGGCGACGCTGGAACTCACCGTCTCGGTCCGGCCCGAGGCTTCCTCGACGCTGCGGCGGATCTCGGTGGCGGTGGCCGACTGCTCCTCCACGGCCGAGCCGATGGAGATGGCGCTCTCGTCGATCCTCCCGATGATGCCGGCGATGCGCTCGATGGTGGAGGCCGTGGACGTCGTCGCGGCCTGGATCATCGCGACCTGACGGGACACGTCGTCCGTCGCCCGGGCGGTCTGGGCCGCCAGTTCCTTGACCTCGCTGGCCACGACGGCGAAGCCGCGCCCGGCCGGCCCGGCGCGGGCCGCCTCGATGGTCGCGTTGAGGGCGAGGAGGTTGGTCTGGCTGGCGATCTGCCCGATCATCCCGACGACCTGGCCGATATGACCGGAATTCTCGCTGAGGGCGCGCACGCGCGTCACCGCCTCGCGGGCCTCCTCCACCGCCTCGCCCGTCACGGACCGGGAGCGGTCCATCTGCTGCGTGATCTCGGCATTGGCGGTGTTGAGTTCCTCGACGGCGCGGGCCACCGTCCGGACGTTGGCCGAGGTGCCGGACGCGCCGCGCGACGCCGTCGCGGCGGCCGCGGAGGTTTCGCCCGTCTTCTCCAGGACCTGGTTGGCCGCGTGGCGCAGGGTGTCGGTGGCACCGCCGGCGCCGTCGAGGGCCGCCCGGATGGCCCCGTCGAAGGCCGTGATCGCGTCGGCGAATGGCGTCACGTCGGCCCAGGACAGGACGGCGGCGATGTAGGCGCCCTGCGCCATCACCGCCGAGACATGCAGGTCGAGCGTCTTGGGGCCGAGGCGGATCTTCGTGTGCCAGGGCAGGCGCGACGGGTCCGCCACGATGCTGCGCTGGTGCTGGGGGTTCTTGTGAAACACATCCATCGAGGTTCCGACCATGCGGTCGGGATCGACGTCCTGGGGCAGGTCTTGCCGCAGCGCGTGCATGGTCTCGATGCTGCGCCGGTTGGCGAACGTGATGTTCGCGCTCACGGGATCGACGACGAGCACGTTGACCGGCAGCGCATCGAGGACTGCTTCCAGATCCATCTGCGGCGAGACCTTGGCCCGGTTCTCGGCGTGGGGGCGGCGCCATGCGTCCAGTATCGTTCTCTGGGTTTTCATCGTAGCGACCCGCCGGAATTTGGTCTTCGATAGCAATGATCTAGTTTTATCTGTGATGATGCTTAAAATTTCGTTAAAGCGCAGTTGAGCCGTTCGTGTTCAGCCTCTGGACAAATGTTGTTCTCCGGCGGCCTTCGCCGAGGACGCTCGGCGGACATCCCGATCCCTCGGCCCCCTCCGGGGCTCCGCCCGCGCGGGCCGCAAGGGAATGTTAACCCTGCCGGGTGCTTAACTGCCCTCGGGCCGGACGGGTGCACTGCACACGGCCGGCTCATACTTTCGACAGATTCGCGGGCCATTGAGCCTTGAAATCGCTCAAAGTTCCGGTTGAAGCGCGCAGGACGGACCACCGGTTCCGTGACGGCTCCGCGCGGGGTTTTTCGAGGATCATGTCATGAACCCAGCCGATGCCATGCAGGCGATGCCGGCCCCCGACATGACCCTGCTCGGCCTGTTCCTGCAGGCGCATTTCGTCGTCAAGATCGTGATGCTCGGGCTGATCGGGGCCTCGATCTGGTGCTGGTCGATCATCGTCGACAAGACCCTCCTGTTCCGCCGCACCAAGGCCGAGATGGACGCCTTCGAGGAGGCCTTCTGGTCCGGCCGCTCCCTGGAGGAGCTCTATCGCTCGTTCAACGACCGGCAGCCGGTGGGGCAGGGCGCTCTGTTCGTGGCCGCGATGCGCGAGTGGAAGCGCTCCTTCGAGGGCTCCGGGCGCCAGATCCAGAGCCTGTCCCAGCGCATCGACAAGGTGCTGGACGTGACGATCCAGCGCGAGGTCGAGCGCCTCGAGTCGCGCCTGCTCTTCCTCGCCTCCATCGGGTCGGCCGGTCCCTATATCGGCCTGTTCGGCACGGTCTGGGGCATCATGACCGCCTTCACGTCGATCGCCGCCTCCAAGAACACCTCGCTGGCCGTGGTGGCGCCGGGCATCGCCGAGGCGCTGTTCGCCACCGCCATCGGCCTGTTCGCCGCCATTCCGGCGGTGCTCGCCTACAACAAGCTGCAGTCCACGGTGGCCAAGAACCAGTCGCGCCTCGAAGGCTTCGCCGACGAGTTCTCCGCCATCCTCTCGCGGCAGATCGACGAGCGCCTCTCGCTCGTCGCCTGACCCCACCCCCACACCCGAGGAACGATCATGGGCATGGCCCACGGAGCAGCGCAGGGTGGCGGCGGACGGCGTCGGCGGGGACGCCGGCACGCGGCCATCAACGAGATCAACATGACGCCGTTCATCGACGTCGTGCTCGTGCTGCTGATCGTCTTCATGGTCGCGGCGCCGATGATGACGGTGGGCGTGCCCCTCGACCTGCCGCAATCCAAGGCGAGCCCGCTCAATTCCGACACCAAGCCCGTGACCCTGTCGATCCGGCAGTCGGGCCAGGTCTTCCTCGGGGAGAGCGAACTCTCCGACGACACCATCGTCCCGAAGCTCACCGAGAGCTCGAAGGCCGGCTTCGAGGAGCGCGTGTTCGTGCGTGGCGACAAGCGGGTCGATTACGGCCGCGTCGCCCAGGTGATGGCGATCGTGACCGGCGGCGGCTTCAAGAAGGTCGCCCTGGTCACCGAGCCGGACCAGAAGTAGCGGGCCCGGCGGTGCGGATTCCCTTCAAGCGCAGTGAACCGGGCGTCTGGGTCTCGGCGGCGACGCATGTCGGCCTGCTGACGGTCGCCCTGCTCTCGGTGGCGGCGCCCGCCCTACCGGACGCGCAGGAGGGCGTGCCCGTCGAGGTGATGACCGAGCAGCAATATTCGGAGCTGACCAAGGGCGAGCGCAACGCCGATGCGCCCCAGCCCAACGCCAAGCCGCGTGCCGACCGCGTCGCCGAAAAGTTCGAGGAGCGCGAGCCCGAGAACGCCAAGGTCGATGCCCCGGCCCCGCCGAAGCGCCCCGCCGACATGAAGGTGGCGAGCGCCGAAGAGATGCCGCTGCGCTCCAGCGAGCCCGATCCGCAGGACGCCAAGGCCGAAGCCGCCAAGGCGGAAGCGGCCAAGGCCGAAGCGGCGGAAAAGGCCGCGAAGGCGGACGCCGCGAAGGCTGCGGCCGCCGCCGAAGCCAAGGCCGCCGCCGCCGCCGAGGCGAAGGCTGCCGCCGCTGCCGAGGCGAAAGCTGCCGCCGCTGCCGAGGCCAAAGCCGCGGCGGCCGAAGCCAAGGCAGCCGCCGCCGCGAAGGCCAAGGCCGAGGCCGTCAAGCGCGAGCAACTCGCCGAACTCATCGAGAAGCAGGAGGCGGAAGCCGAGGCCAAGGCCGAAGCCGCCGCCAAGGTCGAGGCTGCGAAGGCCGAGGCGAAGGCGGAGGCGGCCCGCAAAGCACGGGCAGAGGCCAAGGCGAAGGCCGACGCCGAGGCGAAGGCCGAGAAGGAAGCCGAGGCCAAGGCGAAGGCGGTCGCGGAGGCGAAAGCCAAGGCGGAGGCCGAGCGTCAGAAGGAGCTCGCCGAAGCCAAGGCGGAGGCGGACGCCGAGGCCAAGGCCGAGGCCGCCGCGAAGGCCAAGGCCGAGGCCGCCGCCAAGGCGAAGGCCAAGGCGATGGCCGACGCCAAGGCGAAGGCGGATGGGGAAGCGAAGGCCAAGAAGCAGGCCGAACTCGCCGACAAGTTCAGCGCGGGCGACATCCGTTCGCTCCTCGCCTCGAAGGCGCCCTCGCAATCCACCGGCGCCACCGGCCGCGAGGTGCAGCGCACCGCATCCCTGGGCGCGGCCTCCGGCAACGCCCAGCGCCTGTCGCCCTCCCTGCGCGATGCCCTCGTGGGCATGCTCCAGCAGCAGATCGAGCGCTGTTACGTGGCGCCGCCCGGTGCCACCCAAGGCGTGGTGCTGCCGATGCTCGACATCCGGCTCAATCCGGACGGCACGCTGACCTCCGAACCGCGCATCATGCGGGGCGGCGCCAACGCGGTCGATCGGTCGATCGCCGAGGCGGCTCAGCGCGCCGTGCGTCGCTGCGCGCCCTACAAGATCCCGGCCCAGTACGCGCCGTATTACAACGACTGGAAAGCCATCAACGCGGAGTTCGAGTTCTCGCGGGTGTGATAGGCCCGTCGGAGCGTGACCGCGTCGAAGCGTGCGGATGCCCGGCGTTCACGGGGGTCGAGGCAAGCCCTCGGCCCGATCCGCCAGGACAGGCGCAGATCCGCAGCCACGCTCCCCTCCGACCACATCGACGATCCTCGCATTCCCACGACCACGGAATCGATCATGCATCCCAGTCTTCCCAAGGGCCTGACGTCGCTCCTCGCCCTCCTGGCCCTCGTCCTGTGCGGCCTGAACCCGGCTGCGGCGCAGCTCAACCTGCGCATCGGCGGCGGGTCGTTCCAGCCGATGCCGATCGCGGTCACGGATTTCTCGGGGGATCCGAGCCTGGGCCTCCTCGTCTCCAGCGTGGTCACGAACAACCTGCGCCGGTCGGGCTACTTCACGCCCGTCGAGAAAGCGAAGTTCCCCGAGGCCCCGGGCTTCGATGCGGTCCCGGGTTTCGAGAAGTGGAAGGCGGCGGGCGTTCAGGCCCTGATCACCGGGCGGGTGGCGCGTGACGCCTCGGGCAAGCTCAAGGTCGAGTTCCGCCTCTGGGACGTCACCTCGGGCCAGCAGATGACCGGCCAGCAATACGGCACCGATCCGGCCAATGCACGCCGCACCGGCCACCTCATCTCGGACGCGGTCTACACCAAGATCACCGGCCTCGGCCCCTGGTTCGACAGCCGCATCGCCTTCGTGGACGAGTCCGGCTCGAAGGAAAACCGGCGCAAGCGCCTGATGGTGATGGACCAGGACGGCGCCAACGTGCGGGCGCTCACCAATGGCGACAACGCCGTGGTCGCGCCGCGCTACTCGCCGGCGACCCAGGACATCGCCTTCATGACCCAGACCACCGGCCAGCAGCCGCGCATCCAGGTCATCAACCTCGAGACCGGCAGCCGGCAGGCCCTCGGCAAGTCCGGCTCGATGAGCACCAGCCCGCGCTTCTCCCCCGACGGCCGTCGTCTCGTGATGAGCGTCCAGGAGGGCGGCAACGCCGACATCGTCATCATGGACCTCGCCTCGAAGGCACAGACGCCGGTCACCAACGGCAATGCCATCGACACCTCGCCGACCTTCTCGCCCGACGGCAGCCAGATCGTGTTCGAGTCCGATCGCGGCGGCTCGCAGCAGATCTACGTCATGAGCGCCTCGGGGGGGACGCCCACCCGCCTCTCCTTCGGCGAGGGCTCCGCCTCGCAGCCGGCCTGGTCGCCGCGCGGCGACCTCATCGCCTTCACGCGCCAGCGCAAGGGCGGCTTCGCCATCTGCGTGATGAAGCCGGACGGAACGGGCGAGCGTGTGCTCACGGAAGGCTTCCACAACGAGGGCCCGACCTTCGCGCCGAACGGCCAGTACGTGCTGTTCTTCCGCGATCCGGGCGGCCAGGGCGGCGGCAAGCTCTACATGGTCGACATCACCGGCAAGGTGGAGCAGCCGGTCCCGACCCCGTCCTACGCCTCGGACCCGACCTGGTCGCCGCTGCTGTCGGGGAAGTAGGACGGGACGCGCGCGGCGGCCGTGTCAGCCGCGCTCGTAGCCCGTGGTTCGGCGCACGAAGCTGAAAGCCGAGCTCAGCGATGCGCCGGCGGCGCCGGTCACGGCCTGAACGGCACCGACTGCCGCCTGAGCCGCCTCGCTCGCCGTCGTCGCCAGGGACGAATCCGCGTGTCCCGGTCCGTCGACCGTCTGGGTCACCCGCTGTGAGGCCCGAGCGAACCCCCGTCGCAGTACTTCCCGATCGTTGCTGATCAGCGCCGGAAGCCGCGGGTCGGCCAGGGCGATCAGCAGGCCTGCGTCCTGGAACGTGATTTCCAGCAGCGTCTGAGGTTGGGATTCCTCGGCCGACACCGAGGTCAGGGCGGTCGCGGCGAGCAGCGCCGTGCCGCTCAGATCGATGTTCGATGCGAGGGCGAGGCTTCCCTTCAGACCTTCGAGAAGTTGCCCGCCCCAGTTCCGGGTGCCCGCGATTTCTCCGTGCGCCTCGACGGCGAGGATGCTCTCGACGGAGCGCTCGACACCGTCCGGGCTGGTCAGAACGCCCGACTCATAGGTGCCTCTGCCTTTTCCGCAATTTCCTGCAACCACCTTGATGTCAGCCATTGCAGCCTCCTGCAGGATTTCTACGCCTGCGTGCAGGCCGCTGTCATGTCGAAAAGCTCGGCCGTGCCGGCGCGATGGATCGGCAACGGGGCTCCGAGACATCGTGTAAGGCACTGTTTACGCAGGCTTTATCCCTGGTGTGCAGCGAATCGGGCGGCTAAGGGATAGATCCGCCCTTCACTCCGCCGGCACGAGCCGGTCCCGGGCCCGCAGCGCGGGAAACACCCGGCCCCAGAGCGCCGCGACGAGGAGGGTGGCGAGGCCGCCCGCCACCACGGCCGGGACGGCCCCGATCAGGGCCGCCAGGGTGCCGGATTCGAACTCGCCGAGTTCGTTCGAGGCGCCGATGAAGACCGAGTTCACCGCCGAGACCCGGCCGCGCATGGAATCGGGCGTCTCGCCCTGCACGAAGGTCTGGCGCACGAACACGCTGATCATGTCGGCCGCCCCCGTGACGAACAGGCAGGCCATGGAGAGGGGCAGGGAGGTCGAGAGGCCGAAGCCCACCGTGGCGAGGCCGAAGATCCCCACGGCCTGGAGCATGCGCAGGCCGGCCCGGCGCTGCAGCGGCCGGTAGGCGAGGGCGATCGCGGTGAGCACGGCGCCGGCCGCCGGCATGCTGCGCAGGACGCCGAGGCCGAGGGGGCCCACGTGCAGCACTTCCGCCGCGAAGATCGGCAGGAGGGCGGTGGCGCCCCCGAGGAGCACCGCCACGAGGTCGAGGCTGATGGCGCCGAGCACCACCGGATGCGTGCGGATGTAGGTCAGGCCGGCCGAGAGGGTCTCCCAGGTCACGGGCGGGCGCTCGGCGATGGGGGCGGGCCGGAACCGGATCGCCAGGATGAGGGTGCTGGCGAGCGCGAAGCTCACGGCGGCCGCCCCGAAGACCACCGCCGGCCCGAGGGCGTAGAGGAAGCCGCCGGTGGCCGGGCCGAGGATCGAGGCGCTCTGCCAGAGCGAGGCGTTCCAGGCGATGGCCGAGCCGAACAGGGGGCGGGGCACCAGGGTCGGCAGCAGGGCCTGCAGGGCCGGGTTGGCGAAGGCGCGACAGGTGCCGATCACGACGACGAGCCCGTAGATCGGCCACAGGGTCGTGGTGCCGAGCCAGGCCGCCAGGAGCAGGCCGAGATCCGCCGACGCCAGCGTCGCGTAGGCCAGGGCCGCCACGCGGCGGCGGTCGTAGGTGTCGGCGACGTGGCCCGTCACCAGGGCCGAGAGCATGGCGGGCAGGAAGCTCGCCAGGCCCACGAGGCCCAGGGCCAGGGCCGAGCGGGTGATGTCGTAGACGAACCACCCCACCGCCACCGCCTGCATCTGGAAGGCGAGGCCGGTGAGGAAGCGGGCCGCTCCGAAGAGGCGGAAATCGCCGTTGCGGAAGACGTCCCAGCGCGGCGCGGCATCGGTGCTCATGCGGCCGTGCTGGGGCAGGGCGGTTTGCGCGTCAAGCGCAAGGATGACGGGGCGGACTGAACCGTGCAGCCACGGGGCTCGACCGTCCGCGGCGCGACCGGCCCGCCGGCGGAGACCTTCGTCAGGGCCGCACTTCGGTCAGGGCCGCACTTCGGTCAGGGTCGCACTTCGGTCAGGGCCGCACTTCGGTCAGGGCCGCACTCCGGTCCGCGGCCGCGAGGGGCACCGCCTGCAGGGCCTCCAGCACCAGGCCGGGCGTGAGGATCTGGGGCAGGACCGTGGGCTCGCCCGCACCGGCGTAGAGGAGGTAGAGCGGGACGCCGCTGCGGCCATGGCGCTCCAGCAGGCGGGTGATCTCGGGGTTCTGGTTGGTCCAGTCGCCCTTGAGGGCGGTGATGCCCCGCGCCTTCAGCCCGGCCTGGACCGCCTCGGCGCGCAGGGCCACGCGCTCGTTCACCTGGCAGGTGATGCACCAGGCCGCCGTCATGTTCACGAAGACCGGCTTGCCCTGGGCCAGGAGCCCGTCGAGGCGCGCCTGGGTGAAGGCGCTGCCATCGGCCTGCGCGGCGTCGGCCCCCGCCCGGTCCCGGTCGAGGCCGAGGGTGAGGATCGCGAGGGCGGCGAGCGCCGCCACGGCGGTGCCGCGCGCGACCCAGGTGCCGGCCGGGCCGGCCCCGTGCCCGCGCTCCCAGGCCCAGGCGGCGAGGCCCACGAGGACGAGGCCGACCAGGGCGGCGAGGAGCCCGGCCGAGCCCACCTGCTGCGACAGCACCCAGACCAGCCAGGCCACGGTGGCGTAGATCGGGAAGGCCAGCGCCCCCTTCAGGGTGTCCATCCAGGCGCCGGGGCGGGGCAGCCGCCGCAGGGCCGCGGGCCAGATCGTCAGCGCGAGGAAGGGCAGGGCGAGGCCGAGGCCGAGGCTCGCGAAGACCGCGAGGCTCACGCCGGCCTCCTGGGTCAGGGCGAAGCCCACCGCCGAGCCCATGAAGGGGGCGGTGCAGGGGGTGGCCACCACGGTGGCGAGGATTCCGGTGAAGAACGAGCCTTCCAGGCCGGCCCGCCGGGTCAGGCCGTCCCCGAGGCCCGCGATGCCGGCGCCGAGATGGACGACGCCCGACAGGCTGAGTCCCATGGCGAGCAGCAGGTAGGCGAGGCCCGCCACCACCAGGGGCGATTGCAGCTGGAAGCCCCAGCCGATGCCGGCGCCGGCCCCCTTCAGGGCGATCAGCAGGCCGGCGAGGGCCAGGAAGGACGCGAGCACGCCCGCCGTGTAGGCGAGGCCGTGCAGCCGGACCCGGCCCGCCGGCTCGCCGGAATGCCGCACGAGGCTCAGGACCTTGATGGACAGGACCGGGAAGACGCAGGGCATCAGGTTGAGGAGGAGGCCGCCCAGGAAGGCAAGGCCGGCCGCGCTCCAGAGGGTCAGGCTCTCGGCCGGGGCCTGCGCGGGTGTGGGCGCCATCGCCGCGTTCGTGGTCGCGGCCGAGGCCGTCGCGACGGCGGTGGCGTCCGGGGCCTCCCCGACGGCGTAGGCGCGGCGCACGGGTCCGTCCGGCGTCGCCTCCGCGAAGGTCAGCACCCCCGGCAGGGTCGCGGGGGCCGCTGCGGTGGCGTCGCCGCGGGCCAGGTCGATGTGCAGCCCATCCGCGTCGCTGCGCGCCTCTTGGGGCGCCGCGTTCTCGATGGCGGTCTCCGCATAGGGGAAGTAGGCGACGTCGGACGCCGCGAGCCCGGCCGGCGCGGCGAGGTGCACCTGCAGACGCCCGTTCTCGGCGCCGTAGCGCACCGGCCAGGGGGCGGGCGCGGGCAGGGCCGCGCGGGCGGCCTCGAACAGCATCATCGATCCGGGCGCGACGCCGGTGCTGGTGCCGGTCTGCGCCACCGGCAGGGTCAGGCGCAGCTCGGCCGAGCCCGGCACGCATTCGCGCTCGCAGACGAGGTAGGTCAGCTTGGCCTGGAGCGTCACCGGCTTGGCCGAGGCCAGCGTGGCCGGCGGGGTCACCTGCGCCAGGAGGACGGCCTCGTCCTCGTAGCCGTAATTCATCAGGTGGGCGACCGGGATGCGGCTCGGGCTCGGCCACTGGATCGGCCCCGCCGAGAACCCGGGCGGCAGCGTCCAGGCGACCTCCGGAGCCAGGCCGGAATCGCCGGGATTGCGCCAGTAGACGTGCCAGTGCGGCCGCATCACCAAGCGGATCCCCACCGTGAAGGGCTCGCCCGGCCGGATCGCGGCGGGCTCCCCGACGAGGCTCGCCTTCACGAGGTCGGCCGGCACCTTGAAGCCCTGCGCGGAGGCGGTGGGCAGAGCGAGGCCGAACAGCGCGAGCGCCAGGGCGAGAAGCCGGATCATAGAATCCTGTTCGGAGATGGAGGCGGGCAGGTTACGTCCGTTCGGCCGGAGCGCAAAATCGCGAAGCCGCGAGATCCCTTGTCCCCGCCTTTCCGCGCCGCCGAAAGGCGCAGGATGGTCGCAAGGGCCGTCCGGCGCTCCGGCCGGGCCGGGGTCAGACCGACGCCGCCATCGGCCGGGTCGCCGCCGCCAGCCAGGCCCGCGTCGCCCCGTCGAGGTCCGGTTCCAGCGCCTCCCGCACGCGGGCGTGATAGGCGTCGATCCAGGCCGTCTCCTCCGGGCTCAGGAGCTCGGGGCGGATCAGGCGACGGTCGAAGGGCGCCAGCGTCAGGGTCTCGAAGCCGAGCATCGGGCGCTCGCCGCCGGGCACGTCGCGGGCCTCGACCAGGACGAGGTTCTCCAGGCGGATGCCGTAGGCGCCGGGCCGGTAGTAGCCCGGTTCGTTGGAGAGGATCATGCCGGGCTCGAGGGCGACCGTTCCGGTCTTGGCGATGCGCTGCGGCCCCTCGTGCACCGACAGGAAGGACCCCACGCCGTGGCCGGTGCCGTGGTCGAAGTCGAGGCCGGCCTCCCAGAGGGGCAGGCGGGCGAAGGCATCGATCTGCGCGCCCGTCGTGCCCTTCGGAAACACCGCCCGGGCGATGCCGATATGCCCCCGGAGCACGCGGGTGAAGTGGTCGCGCATCGCCTCGGAGGGCGTGCCGATCGCCACCGTCCGGGTGATGTCGGTGGTGCCGTCGCGGTATTGCGCCCCGGAATCCACCAGGAACAGCTCCCCGGGCCGGATGCGCCGGTCGGTCTCGCGGCTGACCCGGTAATGGACGATGGCGCCGTTGGGGCCGCTGCCGGAGATCGTCGGGAACGAGACGTCGCGCAGCAGGCCGCCCGCGGCGCGGAAATCCTCCAGGGCCTCCACGGCGGCGATCTCGGTCAGCGTCTCGCCCTGGTCCGCGAGCCAGGCGAGGAAGCGGGTCACGGCGACGCCGTCGCGCAGATGCGCCGCCCGGGTGCCGGCGATCTCCGCCGCGTTCTTCACCGCCTTCATGGCCGTGATCGGGTCGGGGCCGAGATCGGCGACGCCTCCGGCCGCCTCGACCCGCTGCTTGAGGGCGTATGCGGCGGTGGCGGCGTCGAGGCGCAGGCGCGCGGCGTTCGCCGCCTGCGCCGCGAGGCCGTCCGCGAAGGCCGCGCGCGGGTGGAGGTCGGCGAGCGGCGCGAGGGCGGCGCGCAGCTCCGGGCTCACGGCGGGCGAGGTCAGGTAGAGGGCCGCGCGGCCGTCCCGCGGCACCAGGGCGTAGCCCAGCGCCAGGGGGGTGTAGGCCACGTCGCTGCCGCGCAGGTTGAACGCCCAGGCGAGGTTGTGCGGATCGGAGATCACCAGGGCGGCGTCGTCCGCCTCGGCCAGGGCCGTGCGGATGCGGGCGAGCTTGTCTGCGGCGGACGCGCCGGCGAGCTCCGGCGGATGGGCGACGACGGGCCCCGCCGGCGGCCCCGGCCGGTCGGTCCAGACCGCGTCGACGGGGTTCCGGTCCACCGCCTGCAGACGCGCGCCGGCCCTGGCCACTGCGCGCTCCAGGCGTGCCACGCTGTCGGGGGTGTGCAGCCAGGGATCGTAGGCCAGCACCTGGCCGGCCTTGATGTGGGCGCCGATCCAGGCCGCGACGCTGGTCTCGGCGAGCGGCACCGGGGTGATGAGGGCGGTGTCGACCTGGGCCGGCGCCTGCAGGGTGTAGCGCCCGTCGACGACGAGGGCGGCTTCTTCGGACAGGATCACGGCGGTGCCGGCCGAGCCGGTGAAGCCCGTGAGCCAGGCCAGGCGCTCGGCCTGGGGCGGCACGTATTCGGACTGGTGCTCGTCGGCGCGGGGCACCACGAAGCCGTCGAGGCCGGCGTCGCGCAGGGCCGCGCGCAGGGCCCGGATGCGGTCGGCCCCGTGGCGGTGGCTCGGATCGTCGAAGGTCTGGAAGCGGGCGCGGGTCATGGCGCCCAGGGTTACGCCGGGCTCAGAGGGGCCGCAACCGCGTCCGGCGCGGGCGCGCCGCCGCGCCGCCGCGCGTGAGCACCAGCGTCGCCCAGCCCTCGATCAGCCCGTGCCGGGCGAGGTGGAAGCCCCGGTGCCGATAGGTGGAGAGGACGCCCGGCACGTCGCGCTCGATGAGGCCGGAGAGGATCAGCACGCCGCGGTCGGCGACGACCGCCGTCAGCGAGGGCGCCAGCCCCTTCAGGGGCCGCGCCAGGATGTTGGCGAAGACCACGTCGAAGCGGCGCGGCCGGTCGGCGAGGGGGTGGCGCACCCCCGGCCCCTGGTAGAGCCGCAGGACCGGCCCGAGGCCGTTGAGGCGGGCATTGCCGATGGCGGTGGTCACCGCCTCCGGATCGAGGTCGCCGGCGATGACGGGCGTGTGCAGGTATTTCGCCGCCGCGAAGGCGAGGATGCCGGTGCCGGTGCCGACGTCGAGCACGTGGGCCGGGCGCCCGCGCTTGAGGATCCCCGCGAAGGCCCGGAGGCAGCCCAGCGTCGTGCCGTGATGGCCGGTGCCGAAGGCCAGCGCCGCCTCGATCTCGATGGCGAGGTCGTTGGCCCGGACCGTGTCGCGGTCATGGCTGCCGTGGACGAGGAAGCGGCCGGCCCGGACGGGCTTCAGGCCCTCCAGGGAGGCGCGGACCCAATCCTGCTGGTCGATGGTCTCGAAGGTGGCGACGTCCGCCTGCGCGCCGACCACGGGGCGGATCAGGTCGCGGATCATCGCCTCGTCGGGCGCATCGGCGAAGTAGGCCTCGAGCCGCCAGGTCCGGCCGTCCTCTGCCTCGAAGGCGGCCACGGCCGTCTGGGTCGGGTCGAACATCTCGCCGAGGAGGTCGGTCATCGCGCGCGCCGACCCCTCGTCGGTGAGGAGGCGCAGCACATGGGTCGGACGGTGGGGAGGCAGGCCTTCGAGCATGATCGGGGCTCTATCACCCGCGACGTCCCGCCGCCACCTAGCGCGCAAGCTTGGCCGGAACGGAACCGCCGGATCCGCGTTTGCTGTGGCTTCTCCAGGCTCGCGTCGATGTCGGAGCGTGCGTTGTGCGTATGAAAATCAGAAGAGCCGGCGGACGAACGCCGGTCGTTCTCGCGGAAAAGTCCAAGGCCCGCCGTCGCCTCGTGCGCGATCGCGGGGGCTTCACCGATGCCGAGACGCTGACGGGACCCCTGCCCGGACCGATGCTGGTGCTCCTGAGCCGTCTGCACCGCTCGGAGCGTCCGCCCGTCGAGGACGAAGAGCGGGGCGCCTGACGAGCCCCGCCCCGATCCGTGCTATGGCGGCTCCGGCGCCGGCGGCCTTCCCGGGTCGTGCCGGCCGCAGACGAAGGGCTGATCGATGATTCCGACGCGGCGGACGTGGCTCGGGGCGGTGCTGGGATTGGCGATCTGGGCCGGCGTGACGCCGGCGCGGGCCGAGACGCCCGTGCGGGCCGAAGCCCCCGTGGTGGTCTTCGCCGCTGCCAGCCTGAAGAACGCCCTCGACGCGGCCACCGCCGCCTGGACGACGGAGACGGGCAAGACCGCCCGGATCTCGTACGCGGCCTCCAGCGCGCTGGCCAAGCAGATCGAGGCCGGGGCGCCGGCCGACCTGTTCCTCTCGGCCGATCTCGCCTGGATGGATGACGTGGCGGGCAAGGACGGCCTCAAGCCGGGCACCCGCTCGAACCTCCTGCGCAACGCTCTCGTGCTGATCGCCCCCAAGGACTCGCCCGTTGCCCTGGCGCTCAAGCCCGGCCCCGACCTCGCCGCGACCTTCGCCAAGGCGCTGGGCGACGGTCGCATCGCCATGGGCAACGTCGCGGCGGTCCCGGCCGGCAAGTACGGCAAGGCGGCGCTGGAGAGCCTCGGCGCCTGGGAGGGCGTGAAGGACCGCCTCGCTCAGGCCGAGAACGTGCGGGCGGCCCTCCTGCTCGTGGCCCGCGGCGAGGCGCCGCTCGGCATCGTCTACGCCACCGACGCGGTCTCCGACCCCAGCGTGCGGGTGGTCGCCACCTTCCCGGCCGCGAGCCACCCGCCGGTGATCTATCCCGTGGCGCTCACGAAGGAGTCGACCAACCCGGATGCGGCCGCGCTTCTCGCCTACCTGCGCAGCCCCGCCGCCCGGGTGTTCTTCGAGCGCCAGGGCTTCTCGGTGATCGGCGCCGAGGACCGGACCTGATCGTCCGGCCTTGAGCGCCGCGATCCTGGACCGGCTCGGCCTCTCGCCGGAGGAATGGTCCGCCATCGCCCTCAGCCTGCGCGTGGCCGGCGTCGCCACCCTGGCGAGCCTCGGCCCGGGGCTGGCCGTCGCCTGGGTGCTGGCGCGTCGGCGCTTCCCCGGACGGGCGCTCCTCGACGGGCTGGTCCATCTCCCCCTCATCCTGCCCCCGGTGGTGACGGGCTATCTCCTGCTTATGGCCTTCGGCCGGCGCGGGACCTTCGGGGCCGTCCTGGCCGATCTCGGCATCGTCCTCTCGTTCCGCTGGACCGGGGCGGCGCTCGCCTGCGCGGTGATGGGCTTTCCCCTGATGGTGCGGGCGATGCGCCTCTCCCTGGAGGCCGTCGATGCCCGCGTCGAGCAGGCCGCCGCGACCCTCGGCGCCGGACCCTGCGCGGTCTTCCTCACCGTGACGCTGCCCCTCGCCCTGCCGGGGGTCCTGGCCGGCGCGGTGCTGGCCTTCGCGAAGGCGATGGGCGAATTCGGCGCCACCATCACGTTCGTGTCGAACATTCCCGGGGAGACTCAGACCCTGCCTTCGGCGATCTACACCCTGACCCAGGTGCCCGGCGGGGAGGCGGGGGCCCTGCGCCTCACCCTGGTCTCCGTGGCGATCTCGATGGCGGCGCTGCTGGTCTCCGAACTCCTGGCCCGCCGGGTCGGGCGCCGGATCGGGGCGGGGTGAGCCGATGACGCTCGCGGTCGATCTCGCCCTGGCGCGCGGCGCCTTCCGCCTCGACGTGGCCTTCACCGCTCCGCCGGGCCTTACCGCCCTGTTCGGCCGCTCGGGCTCGGGCAAGAGCACGGTGATCGCCTGCCTCGCCGGTCTGGCCCGGCCCGACCGGGGTCGGATCGCCCTCGACGGCGAGACCCTGCTCGACACCGAGCGCGGCCGCGCGGTGCCCGCCCATCGCCGCCGCATCGGCACCGTCTTCCAGGAGGCGCGGCTGATGCCCCACCTCTCGGTCCGGCAGAACCTCGCCTACGGGCGCTGGTTCGCCCGCGGCCGCCGGGACAGAGCCGGCCTGGAACCGGAGGCGGTCATCGCGCTCCTGGGCATCGGCCACCTCCTCGACCGGCGGCCGGCCGGACTCTCCGGCGGCGAGGGCCAGCGCGTGGCGATCGGCCGGGCGCTGCTGTCGCGGCCCCGCCTCCTGCTCCTGGACGAGCCGCTCGCCGCCCTCGATGCCGAGCGCAAGGCCGAGATCCTGCCGCTGATCGAGCGCCTGCGTGACGTGGCCGCGATCCCCTTGGTATACGTCAGCCATGCGGTGCCCGAGGTGGCGCGCCTCGCCGACACCATCGTGGTGCTCGAAGGGGGCCGCGTCGCTGCCGCCGGACCCGCCGAGGGCATCCTGCGCCGGGGCGATCTCGGGGCCTTCCACGCAGCCGAAGCCGGCGCCCTCCTCGACATGGTGGTGGAGGCCGACGCCCCGAATTCCGGCCTGACGCTCCTCTCCGGGCGGGCCGGGCGCCTCCTCGTGCCGCGCCTCAACCGGGCGGTCGGCACCGGCATCCGCGTCCACGTTCCCGCCCGCGACGTCCTGCTCTCCCTCGACGAGCCCATCGGCTTGAGCGCCCGAAATCGCCTGAGCGGGCAAGTCCTTGCCCTGCATCCTCAGGCGGACGGCACGGTGCTGGTGGAGGTGGATTGCGGCGGCGCCGTGCTCTCCGCACGCCTGACCCGCGCCTCCGTGCACGAACTCGGCCTCGTCCCCGGACGGCCGGTCTTCGCCATCGTCAAGAGCGTCGCCTTCGATCCGCACGGGATGGGACGGGCGGCCGGCGCCGTCGAGATCTGACCGATCGTTAAGATTCGATGCGTCGCCTTGGCATTGCCTTGAGCCTGTCGGCCAAGAAGCCGGTGGCGGAACCGATTCCTTAAGATCCCATTCACGCTGCAAGCCTTGTCTGGCTGGAGACCGCGAAAGCCGCGAACAGGAGCGTGCCATGTCGATCACTAGCCTCGGCGCCGTGCTTCCGGCCCGCGTCACCGGCGCCACGCCGGCTCCCAGTCCCCCGGTTCAGCCCGTTCAGGCCCCGGCGCCCCTCGCACCGGCCGTGCGGGTGGAGATTCGCAGCCTAGACCCGGCAGCCGATCCGCGCGCCGGCACCGTCCGGACACCCACGCCCGAGCAGGACGCGAAGGCGACCCAAATCGTGATGGAGCCACGCATCCGGATCGACCAGGACACCAAGGCGGTGGTCTACCAGGAGGTGGATCCGAATTCGGGCGACGTCGTGGTGCAGCTGCCCGACCCGGTGGTGCTCAAGGCCCGCGCCTATGCGGAGGCCGCCGAGGCCCGCGCCAAGCCCGTGGCCCGCCCCTTCGACCGTACCGCCTGAGCTGCAGCGAGCGAAACGAAGAGAAGGCCGGGGCGGTGCGCCCCGGCCTTCTTTTTTGACGTCCACTCAACCCTGAAAAAAGCCGCCGGCCCGAAGGCCGGCGGCCGGCTTCCCCTTAGCGGAGGAGCTGCAGGATGCCCTGCTGCGCCGTGTTGGCGAGCGAGAGGGCCGAGATGCCGATCGACTGGCGGGTCGACAGGGCCTGCGAGTTGGCGGCTTCCTCGTTGAGGTCCGCGTTCGTCAGGTTGGCCGAGCCGGTGTCGAGGATGTTGATCAGGTTCTTCGAGAAATCCTGACGGTTCTGCACCACCGTGAGATTCGAGCCGAAGGTCGAGGACTGGGCGCGAAGCTGGCTGGTGGCGGCAGTGATGGCCGTCAGGGCCGAGTTGATCTCATCATCCGACTGGAAGCCGCCGGTGATGGAGTTGAGACCCAGACCATCGGCGTCGAGCTTCGCGCCGGCAATCGTGATACTCGAAGAACCGGTCTCATTGAAAGTAACCTTCAGCGAGTTCTCACTTGGATCGCTGCCCGAGCGGGACAGCAGATTGATACCGTTGTAGCTGGAGTCCTGGGCCTGCTGCGTGATCTGGGTCAACAGGTCGTTGAACTGCTTGGCCAGCGCAGTCCGGGTAGAGTTCGTACCACTGGCCGAACCAGAGCCCGAGGCGACGACAGCCTTGGTCGTGGTACCGGCAACGCCGAAGCCGAGGTCCGTGTTGCCGCCGGCGGAGTTGTCGATGGTGATCTTCTGAGATGAGCCGGTCGCAGTCGACGTGAAGGTCAATTTGTTGTTGGTGTCGAAGCTTGCAGTGACCTGGCCCTTGAAGCCAGTATCAGATGAAAGCTGGCTGTTGATCGAGGCAAGGATCTCGGTCTTCGTCGTCGCAGCGGGTGTCGCACCTGCCGCCACCGTGATAGTCTTGGTCGGACCGCTGCCCAACTGGATGTTGAACGCAGCCGTGTTGGCGCCGGAGAGATCAAGGGTCGTCGCTACAGCCGTATTGGCAACTGCGATCGCAGCGGTTGCCGTGCTCTTAGCAGCGGCACCCGTGGCAGTCTGCGCAGCGACCGCCGTGCCGAACCCGATATCCACTTCGTTGCCAGCGGTGTTGGTGACAACCGCGGAGGCTGCCGAACCCGTTGCCGTCGAGGTGAAGACAATACGACCGTCGGTGGTCTTGGACGCGGAGACCGCTGCCGGATTGGTCGTATCGTTGGCAAGCTGATTGTTGATCGCCTTCACAACGTCGTCGGCAGTCGCTTTCGAAACATTGCTGGTAACACCGCTCAGAGTCGTCGCATCAAGCGTAATCGTAGTGGTGTTGGTCCCGTCACCAAGAGTGAAAGTGGCGTTGCGGGTGCCCGAAAAGTCTTGCGTACCATCGGTGGCAGCCGTGGTGGTGCCCTGAAAGCCAGTCACTGCTGTGAGGATTGCGGCAGTAGCAGGGGTTCCACTGGAGACAGCACTCTTGTCGGCCAGTGCCTGGTTGGCGGTGGACTTTGCGGAGTCGACCAGCTTCTGGATCGAGGTGATACCCTGGTTGGCGGCCTGGATGGTCTGGACGCCGTTCGAAATGCCGTTGAGGAGAGAGCCGAGATCGCCCGAGCGGCCGGACAGCGACTGCGAGGTGAAGAAGCTCGTCGGGTCATCGAGGGCCGAGTTGACCTTCTTGCCGGTCGAGAGCCGGTTCTGGGTGCTGGAGAGAAGGTCGGCCGTGCCCTGCAGCGAGAGCAGGTTCTGGCGGGTCGCGGCGGTAAGGGTGATGCCTGAGGACATGCTGTTCGATCCATTCTGATCGGTGCGCCTCCGTTTTTGGAGGCAAGGTCACATGAGCACCCATCCGTTGCGATCGACTTAAGACACGCGTCGAACGAAAGCTTGACGGGAAAGATCAATTGCCATCGATTTTGAAAAAGATGTTTTTTATCAATATGTTGACGGTGTGGGTCGGGATCGTTATTGAGATCCTGTTAACCAAGGCCGGCCAATATGCCTGTGAGGTTAGCAACGAGGATCGCCATGCCCCTGAAGATCGAACTGAAGCCGTTCGAACGTCTGCTGATCGGGGGCACCGCGATTCGCAACGGCTCACGGCGTTCCAGCTTCGTCATCGAGACCGTGACGAAGTTTCTGCGCGAGAGCGACATCATCCTGGAGAGCGAGGCGGACACCGCCTGCAAGCGCCTCTATCTCACCCTCACGGTAATGTACCTCGCCGAGGTGACCTCGGAGACAGAGGATCTCTTCATCACGCAGGCCAATGCCCTGATCGCGGCAGCGCCCAGCATGGCGCCCTACCTGCGCGACATCCATGATTTCATCGCCGAGCGCGACCTTTATCGTGCTCTGAAGCGCTGCAAGGAGTTGATCCACTACGAGCAATCGCTGGCCGAGCGGCTGGCACCGCCCACGGCGTCCCGCGGTTGATGCAGGGATACCGAGGCTGAATCGAAAGAGCCCGCCGCTTCCCAGCGGCGGGCTCTTTCGATGGAGGCTTGTGGTTCGGAAGCTACATGCGCAGGCCGGCGGCGATGTTCTGATTGATGCTGATGAGGGCGGAGAGCTTCTCGGCTCTCGGTTCGATCAGCGTGTCGATCATCCGCTTGAAGACGAAGGTCGAGAGTTCCGCGATGTTGTTCTTGATCTCGACCGGCAACGGGCTCTCGGGAGCCGTGGCCGCTCCGGCGATGATGGTCCAGACCTTCTGATTGAAGTTCAGGGCGTCGTTCAGGGCAGGGGACTGATTGGTCCAATCGGTCTGGATCGCCTGCAGACGTGTCGCAGCCTTGATCAAGACGGCAGCCTCTGCCTCGCGCGGCGACAGTGCAGTCTGTGCAACCCGGGCATAGGCGCTGGCCCCGTACGACATCGCTCGATCCTCCCTCAAGGTGTGCAGACCCGATTCGGGGCGCGGGCCGAACTTAGGCATCCGATTGTTAAGGGACCGTAATATCACGCCGTGCCGTAATCATGCCCGGATATGCGACGACGGAGAGCGCGCGCCCACGCGGATCACGCGCAGGGTGTTGGATTACCGCCACCATGATGAATTTCATTCTGGGCACTGTCGCGGGCGGATTGCTGGTCGGGCTCGTCACGATTTCCGCCGTCCGCCAACCGGTCGTGCAGGCCAAGCTGGGCCTTTTTCCCGTGTCCACTGCGCTGTTGATGCCATCGGCGAAGACGCCGGAGGCATCTCGCCCAGATCCGCCATGCCGTCAGACCGCGACGGTAGGACAACCGGACATGCTGTTCTCAAAGCGACGGTTCTGGTTCGTCGCTCCCTGAGAGAACGATCTGTAAGACTCAGAGGCTGCTGATCAGGAACATCACCATCGTGGTCGCCACGGTGGTGCTGACGAACCCGCAGAGGGCGGCCGCGAAGGAGGGGCCGGTGGAGAAGCTGCGATCTGTGGTCTTCAGGTCGAGGGCGGCGGTGGTGTTCATGATGGCTGACCTTAGCGGCGACTCATCTGTCGCATGCGGGTTGACAGTGAAACGAAGCTTGGCGGGCGGGCGTGCGGGCCCACACCCCATCAATCGCAACGATTGGCGCGCTTGGCCGCCCGAAGAGCCCGCGACTCGCTGCGCAGATCGATGGCGACGACGCCAGCGCCGCAGTCCTCGAATGCATCACGCGCATCGGCATAACGGTCGCCGATCTCGTCAAGGGTGTCACAGGCACGGTCGTGATGGCCGATCCGCGCCTCCTGACGGAACTGGTAGCGGAGGGCATTGGCCTCATCGATCTTGCGTTGCGCGTCGAGACAGGCGGGGGCGGCGAGGGCTGGCGTCACGAGAGCCATCACAAGGCCGGCGGCAAGAGTCAGTTGAAGGGGTTGACGCATGGGGACACCTGAGATGGGGACACTTGGACGTGCCGCCGGTGAACAGAATTCATCGAGCGTTCGAAAGTGTCCGCAAGATCAGTACTGAACTCTCCGATGTTGCATCGGAGGAGCAGCACTCATATCGCGTGCAGGTTCCAGAAACGGCGAACCTGTCGTTAAGGTTCCACGCTGGCCCATGGCGTCGTCCGCCGGCGCCGGGAAACCAGAATTGCGGCCAGAGAAATCGGGGCGGGGCCCTGCGCATCGACACCGACATCGTACTGCCGGGGAATCGGTTTCAACTTGTTGTGCGAGTGACCGTGCAGGTTGACGGCACCGCGACCGATTCCGTTCCAAGTCCGGAACGCGTAGTGACAGAGTACCAAGCGCCGCGCATCGATGGTAATCTCGGCATAATGGGCGATCGTAGCCCATCCGGGCGCATGCAGTGTCCCGGCCCCGTCATTGTTTCCGATGATGAGGTGCTTGGTGCCTGACAGGCTTCCCAGGATCGCGGCAATGCGGCTGTCGGAGGAACCGAGGGCGAAGTCGCCGAGGTGCCAGACGTCGTCCTCGGGCCCGACGACCGTATTCCAGGCGGCGATGAGTGCGGCGTCGTGTGTCGCAAGATCGGCGTAGGGCCGCTTGTCGATCCGCAGGATGCGCGGATCGCCGAAATGCGTGTCGCTGGTGAACCACACGGCCACAGTTGGCTGCCCGCGCCGCGATCAGCGTCCGGGACTGAAGCGCAGCGGCACGGTAACGGCGAGGCTGCTCAAACTGATCCCGGCGGGTGCTGCGGGGAGTGAGCCACGAACGGTCGCCAAGGCGGCGCTATCGATGGCGCCGACGCCGCTGCTGCTCGCCAGCCCCGAACTCAGCACCTGACCGGAGCGGGACACCGTGAACCGAACGACGGCCACGCCGCCGCTGGTGCCAGCCGCCGCATTCGCGTTCATTCGCCCCCGGATCGCCGAGCTCAGCATGCCTTGCCATGCCCTGAGCGCATTCGGATCGTTCCCGCCAGCGGCTGAGCCCGCACTGCTCTGCCGCGAAGCGGAAGCCGAATTCTGCTGGGCACGCCCTTCGCTCGCCGCGGCCGCCGCGCGGCGTGCAGCCTCCTTGGCAGCCTTTGCCTTGGCTTCCTTGGCAGCTTCGCGACGGGCCTCGGCGATGGCCTCGCGGCGCTCCTCCTGTTCGACCTTCAGGCGGGCCTCGCGATCGGCCTTCCGCTTCGCCTCACGCTTGGCCTCGAGGATCTTGGCCATATCCGGCTTCGGCTTCTCCACCTCTAAAGGCTTGGGAGCCTCCGCGATCGTGGGCGGGGGCGGCGCCAGGGCGGGCGCTTCCTGTCCCGTCGAGGTGATGACCTGATCCTCCGGCGGCGGTTCGACGACCGCTTCGGGCGGAGGCGTGACCGGTGCCTCAGGCGGCTCGGCCATGGTGGTGGCTTCGGGGGCGACCGGTGCCGCGTCCGGCGGCGGCGGGACGGTGGCTTCGGGCGGCGCCACCTCGGTCGTCTCAAGAGGTTTCGTGACCGGAACCGCCTCTGGCGTTTCCACCGGATTCGCTTCAGGCGGGGCGGGTGCCTGGGCTGCCTGCTCGGCGGGCGCCTGGGTGTTCGCCTCTGTCATCTGCGGGGCGAGATCGATCGTCACGATATTCTCGCCCGGAGGCGCGGTTGGCGCCGTGCCGAACAGTGCCATGCCGACCAGCGCTGCGAGGTGCAGGGCCAGCGCAACGAGGAACGCCGCGGCGAGCCCGGACGGACCGCGCTGTTCCGGTTCGACCGGTGTCGCGAAGGCGCTGTTGGGATGCAGGGCGTTCATGGATTACTGCGGCGTTCCGCTGACAGGGGCCGGAGCGGCGGCCGGCGAAGCGGGCAGCGCACCGCCGGGCGATTGGGCGATCAACGAGACCTTCGTGAAGCCGGCTTGGCCGACGAGGCCCATCACCTCCATGATTTTGCCATAGGGCACGTCGCGGTCGCCACGCACCAGCATCACCTGGGTCGGGTCCTGGGCCGCCAATGCGCGCAGGCGGGGCAGGATCGCATCCGGCGTGAGTTCTTCCTTGGCGAGGTAGGGCCTTCCGTCCTTGTCGATGGAGATCTCGAGCGGCTTCTTGGCCTGGGCGACTTTCTGGGCGGTGGTCTTGGGCAACTGCACAGGCACGCCCGTGGTCATCAGGGGAGCGGCCACCATGAAGATGATCAGCAGCACGAGCATAACGTCGACCATCGGGGTGACGTTGATCTCGGACATCGGCGCTGCGTCGAGACCATCATCGTCATCGCTGCCGCCGGCGCGGATCGAACCCATTGCCATCGTGAAGCGGCCCTCCAGGGCCAGGGCGAAGGGCGATCAGGCCGGTCCGCCGCACAGGTTGCTGTCAGGAATCGGCGCTCGCGCGGCGCCGGAGCGTGCCTTGGTCAGGTAGGAGCGTTCACTCGGCGGCGGCACGGCCATGCACGGCTCGGTCGCGGGCGAGGCGATTGCCGAGAATGCCGATGCTGGAGACGAAACTGGACTGGATCCGACTGACATCGTTGATAAGCTTGTTGTAGGCCATCACGGCAGGGATCGCGACGATGAGGCCGATGGCCGTGGCGAACAGGGCTTCGGCGATCCCTGGGGCGACCACCGCCAGCGAGGTGTCCTGGCTCTTGGCGATGGACGAGAAGGAATTCATGATGCCCCAGACCGTCCCGAACAGCCCGATGAAGGGCGCCGTCGAGCCAGCGGTGGCCAGGAGAGGCAGGCCGGTTTGCAGACGCTTGATCCGGCTGGTCAGGGCCGCGCGCATCGCGCGCTCGATGCGGTCGCGCCGCTCGGCCCGGGTCTCGCTGGAATCCTGATCCCGCCAAGCCTCTGCGGCCGCTCCCATGATCTGAGCGTCCATGCCGCCGCCGGATGATTCGAGCGCTCCACCGGACCGCACCAGCACGTCGAACGCCTTGGCTTGACGCTTGGCGGCGGCAATCCGGACGATCTTTTCGAAGACGACGGTCCAGCACGCGATCGAGGCGATCACGAGGAGGATCATCACGCCCTTCACGATCGGATCCGCCTGCAGGAACAGTCCGATGAAGGAAAAGTCGTGCGTGACTTCGGCCTGCGCTGCGGTCGGGTCCATGATGGTCTCTCTCAGTGCGTACGGTGTGCGGGCTTCGATATCGGATCTCGAATGCGCTGATTAGCGCACGAAGGCCGCGGAGGTCTTACTCTCGGTCTCAATGCGGTCGAGGCAGGTCTCACGGCTGGCCTCGCCGCCCTCGCAGGCCAGGACGTCGTTGAGGAGCAGGCGACCGATCTTTGGGCAGGCGATCCCCGGGAAGTCGAAGAGGCGGACCATCGTCTTGCGGTCTTGCACCGGTCCCAGCTCCACGGACAGGCGCTTCTGGGCGATGCCTTCGGTATCGAAGGCGAACAGATCGACCTTCAGGGATTTCAACGCTGGGCCGCGGCTGTTGTCCACGAGAAGATAGGTGCGGCAGGCGTCGCCGGCGGGTTCCAGGCGATTGAGTTCCAGCTTGATCGGCGCGGTCTTGCCGTCCTGCGCGGTGACCGGTGCGGCGAGGCTCGTGAGTATCGCCAGGGACGCGAGGCCGGCAACGACATGCTTCGCCACGATGGTCTTATTCCTACGCAAGGACCCGTCTTCGCTCACGCCGCGCACTCCCGCTAAAGTACCGTCGCTCAGCGCGACGCAACCGGATTCCAGCGCGATCGCGTGTCTCGACAGGATGTCTCGACAGCCCTGCTTGGCCCGGCATCGATTTCGGTGAGCACCCCAGCGCGCGGTCTGAGAACCACGATCCAGGGACTGCCCTACGCGGGGTGGGCATATCCGAGGACGCGACCGCAGATCAAGCGCAGGGCGGAATATCAGAGGAATTCCAAACTGTTACTCGGGACACAGAAGCGGTCTAGCTTGCGATCTGCCGAACCGTCCCGCCTTTGGATGCCGAAAGCGCCTGAGCCCTCAGGGGCTAACGGGTGCTCGAAGGCTGATGGGGCAATGTGTCGGGGCGGCCTCGCCCTTGATGCCTTCCGAGCCCGCCTCCATATCGCGAAGACCGGCGATCGAATGCCGGGAGGGGTGCTGCGAAGGCGGGCCCCGATCACCGAAGTGCCTCATGAAACTCTGTTTCGGGCTTCGCTGGAAGGATATGCGTTCGTGACGACTCGGCCCTCTCCGTTTGGACATCCCTTTCTCCTCGGATTCGATGAGATCGAACAGGCTCTCGACCGGGTGTCGAAGGCCGCCAACGATGGGTATCCGCCTTACAATATCGAGCGTCTGGCGCGGACCGAGCATCAGCCGGAGCGCCTTCGCATCACTCTGGCTGTCGCGGGGTTCACCCGCGATCAGCTCGACGTGATGCTGGAGGAAAGCCAGCTGGTGGTGCGTGGCCGGCAGGTGGACGACAAGACCCGGCAGTTCCTGCACCGCGGTATCGCTGCGCGTCAGTTCCAGCGCGCATTTCTGCTCGCGGACGGCATGGAGGTGATGGGCGCCGATCTCTCGAACGGTCTCTTGTCGATCGACCTAACTCGGCCGGAGCCGGACAGAATCGTCCGCAAGATTGCCATCGCGTCCCGCGACGAGGCCTGATGCCAGGGCTTCGGCTCACATCGACCGCCGGGCCCGTTCCCGGTGTACCGCTCTGCCAAGAAGGAGGGCAGTCCATGACCGAGTTCAACACCAATCCGCTCACCCAGGCCGATCTCGACCCGGCCGACTTCAATGTGGCTGATCTCGCTGCGCTCGGCGAAGGACATATCGCCTATGTGCGCGCGATCCGCTCCGACGAGGTAAAGCGCATCTTTCCGCAGGCACCTGACCTGACGCCTGGTCTTGACCTGTTCGCGCTTCTCTCGGCCAGCGGTGCACCGATCCTGCTCGCCGACTCTCGGGATGCCGTGGTGGCCAATGCGGCCGCCAACGACCTCTACACGGTCAGTCTGCACTGACCCGGAATTCGGTGACCGTCGTCAGAAGCCGTTGCAGATCCTGCGGCCGGGACAGACGATGGTCGCCGTCCGCGATGAGGGTGAGGAGGGTGCCGGCCTTCGGAAGCCTCTCCACCACGCGCAGGGCGTGCGTGTAGGGAACGTCGGGGTCGTCCATGCCTTGCAGGATATGGACCGGGCAGCCGGGATCGAAGTTCGCTCCGAGCAGACAATGGCGCTGACCGTCTTGGATGAGCGCGTGAGTGATCGGGACCGGCGTCGGATCATAGGCGCTTGGCCGAAGCCAGGCGCCGTCCCGTTCTATCTGCGCCCGGATTTCTGGCGTGAACCGGTCCCAGAGGAGGCTTTGGGTGAAATCCAGGGCCGGCGCGATGAGGACAAGGCCTGACGGCGCCGTCCGGCGGTTGCCTGCGCGCGCACAGGCCACCAGGCATGCGATCCAGCCGCCCATCGACGAACCCACCAGGATCGGGTTCTCGGGCGCGTAGGCAGCAACGACCGCCTGTGCATCCGCGAGCCAAGTTGAGATCGTGGCCTCGGCGAACACGCCGGTCGATTCGCCATGGCCAGTGTAGTCGAACCGAACCAGAGGTCGGCCCTGCCGCTTGGCCCAGGCATCGAGCGTCATCGCCTTGGTGGCGCCCATATCTGAGCGGAAGCCGCCGAGCCAGACCAGTGGAGGGCCTTCGCCGGCTCTCCGTCGCACTGCGATCTGCCGTGCCGCCGATCCGGTCCCGACCTCAAGGAACTCCAGCGCCCCATCCTGCGCAGACGTCATTCGTTAACCCTTGCCCTGGGATGCATCGAACTGAACGCATCGCCTTTGCATTTCGTTTACCGGGCCGTAAAGCGCGGCGTTCAAGCTCACGGCCATGACCGACACGCAAGACGGACGCTGTTTTCCTTGGGTACGCGACCCGAGCTTCGATCCCGGGCCGTGGGCCATTCCGGCTTGCCCGTCATGAACGGCGACGTGCGCGGCAGCTTTCCGTCCGAGCGTGCGCCGCTCGCAGGGGCGACCATCTTGCAGATCATTCCGGAGCTCGATGCCGGCGGCGCCGAGCGCACCACCGTCGATGTCGCCGCCGCCTTGGCTGCGGCCGGCGCCCGGGCGCTGGTGGCCACCGAGGGCGGCCGCTTGATCGGCGAATTGCAGGCCAAGGGCGGCATCTGGCTCCCGTTTCCGGCGGCTTCGAAGAATCCGCTTGCCATGGCCGTAAATGTGGGGCGCCTCGCCCGCCTGTGCCGACGCGAGGGCGTGCACGTCGTCCACGCTCGCTCGCGGGCCCCGGCCTGGGTCGCCCTGGGTGCCGCGCGCCGCGTGAAGCTTCCCTTCGTGACGACGTATCACGGCAGCTATTCCGGCCGTACGGGGGTAAAAGTCCTCTACAACTCCGTGATGGCACGGGGTGACGTGGTCATCGCCAACTCGCACTACACGGCCGACCTGATCCGCACCCTGCACCCGGAACAGGCGGGCGACCGGGTTCGGGTCATCCATCGCGGCACCGATCTGGCGCAGTTTGCGCCCGCGGCGGTCTTGCCGGCGCGGGTCGAAGCCCTGCGCCGTGCCTGGGGCGTCGCCCCGCATGAGCGCGTGGTGCTGCTCGCCGCGCGGCTGACGGGCTGGAAGGGTCAGCGGGTCCTGATCGAGGCGGCGGCGCTGATGCGCAATCGCGGCATCACCGACGTTGCCATCGTCCTCGCCGGCGATCCGCAGGGACGCGTCGCCTACGAGCGCGAGCTCGACGCGTTAATCGCGGCGCGCGGCCTTCAGGCGATTGTGCACCGGGTTGGGCACTGCACTGATATGCCGGCGGCCTTCCGGGCGGCCTCCGTCGTGGCGGTACCATCCGTGGAGCCCGAAGCTTTCGGCCGTTCCGCCGTGGAGGCCCAGGCCCTGGGCACCCCTGTGGTGGTGTCGGATCTTGGAGCCGTGCCGGAAACGGTGTTGGCACCTCCCGAAGTTCCGCCGGCCCAGCGGACGGGATGGCGAGTTCCGCCGGGTGATGCCGGTGCTCTGGCCGACGCTCTGTCGGACGCCCTGTCCCTAGGGGCCAGCGCGCGCGATGCGATGACCCGGCGCGGCCGAGCGCATGTCGAGGCGCACTTCTCCCTCGAAGGCATGGTCGGCGACACACTTGCCGTCTATGCCGACCTCATCGTCAGCCGGGCCGTGGCCGCACGCGGGTGATCGCTGCGTCCAATGAACCAAACTGCGACGACCGTGTTGACTTGCACGAGAGTTCAGCCAAGGTGTCGCACCGAATTTCGCGAGCGATGGGTGGCCAGGATCGACCCCAAACGGGGTTTGAGTTCGCGGGCTGCCGTTTCGTCGTTTCACTAGGAGACCAAAGCCATTCGTAGACCTATGAGAGCTATGCCGGCCCCGCAGAAGGACGGGCCGCGCGCCAACCGGGACATCCGCGGCGTCCGCGAAGTGCAGCTCATCGACGACACCGGACAGAACCGTGGCGTCGTCGCCTTCTTCGACGCCATCGCCATGGCCGAGGAGGCGGGTCTCGACCTCGTCGAGATCGCACCGAACTCCGTCCCTCCCGTCTGTAAGCTTCTTGACTACGGCCGTTTCCGCTTCAACGAACAGAAGAAGCAGAACGAAGCGCGCAAGAAGCAGAAGACGGTCGAGGTCAAGGAGATCAAACTCCGCCCCGGGATCGACAAGCACGACTACGATACAAAGATGAAGGCCGTAATTCGGTTCTTTGAGGAAGGCGACAAGGTCAAAGTGACTCTGCGCTTCCGCGGCCGTGAGATGGCCCACCAGGACATCGGCCTGCGCCTGCTCGAGCGGGTGAAGAACGAGACCCAGGAGATCGCTAAGGTTGAGAGCGAGCCGATGCTCGAGGGCCGCCAGATGATCATGATTCTGGCTCCGCGCTGAGCAGCTCTCGGCTGAGCGCCTGACACAGAAAATGCACCGCCTTCCTCTCGGCAGGCGGTGTTTATTGTTTTCCACGCCTGCATGAATCCGGTCGACGACGCGTCGGTGTGTCAACCAGCGGTCTTCCAAGTAGAGAGCGTTTTCGCCCAGCGGGCGGCATTCGCGCGAATGCCGCCCGCTCTTCGAGGCCTACTTCAGCAGAGAGATCTGCGCATCGCCGGTCCGCCGGAGGACATTGACCGTGACGTCCTCGCCGTAGCGCTGCAGGCGCAGGTCCACGCGTGAGGTGCCAATCTTCAGGTTGAAGATCGAGACGCCGTCGAGGAACGGCGGCAAGGTCGGATTGCGGAAGCGGACCCGGTTACGGTCGTGGTCGATCTCCAACCCGAGGCAGGCCGCCAGGAAGGCGAACGGCGCCGCTGCGGCCCAGGCCTGCGGCGAGCAGGCTACGGGGTAGGAGACAGGGCCGCGCTGGTGGCGTCGCATGAAACCACAGAACAGCTCCGGCAGCCGCTTCTGATCCTGATAGAGAGCCGTGTCGAACATGCCCTCGAAGATCCGCGACGCTTCCGGCTTCAGGTTGTAACGCGCCAGTCCGAGGGCGATCAATGCGTTGTCGTGCGGCCAGATCGAGCCGTTGTGGTACGACATCGGATTGTAGCGAGCTTCGCCGCGGGCGATCGTGCGCACGCCCCAGCCGTTGAAGCCGTCCTTCGACAGGAGATTGGCAGCGACGCTCGCTGCACGCTCTGGCCGCGCGATGCCGGTGAAAAGCGCATGGCCGGCGTTGGACGAGCGTACGGCGCATTGCCGCTTCTCGCCGTCGAGGGCGAGGGCGTAGGTGCCGATCGCTTCGCACCAGAATGCCTTGTCGAAATTGTCGCGCAGGGTCTGCGCCTCCTCGCCGAGACGCTGCGCCAGGGTGTCATGGCCCAGGAGCGAGGCGAGCTTGGCCGCCCCGTTCTTGGCGGCATAGACGTAGCCCTGGACTTCGCAGAGAGCGATAGGGCCCTTCGCCAGATTGCCGTCGGTGTGGAAGATGGAGTCGTGACTGTCCTTCCAGCCCTGGTTCTCAAGGCCCTTGTCGGTGTCGCGGGCATACTCAACGAACCCATCGCCGTCCCGGTCGCCGTACTCGTCCATCCAGGTGAGGGCGAGTTCCAGAGCAGGCCAGATCCCCGAGATTGTCTCCAGGTCACCGGTGACGGCATAGTACTCCCAGGCCAGCATCACGAAGAGCGGCGTGCCGTCGATGGTGCCGTAGTAGTGCCGGAACGGCACCTCGCCGAGCATGGCCATCTCACCGCGCCGGGTTTCGTGCAGAACCTTGCCGGGCTGCGCGTCGGCGGCCGGGTCGACGGCCTGGGCCTGGGTCGAGGCGAGGTAGCGCAAGACGCCCTTCCCGAAGTTCGGGTCGATCCAAAGCGCCATCATGGCGGTGATGATCCCGTCGCGCCCGAATACCGTGGAGTACCAGGGAATGCCCGCGAAGGGGTAGATGCCTTCCGGCGTCCGGCTTGCCAGCATGTAGAGGTCGGCGGTAGCGCGACAGGCGGCTTCGTTAAACTGGTCGTTCGACGAGATGATCGTCGTGATGCCGGCAGTGAGCTGGCGCAGGTCGCGACGGGAGTCGCGATAGGCCCGAGCGAAAATGACACCCTCGGCGAGACCCTTCGGGTGGCGCGGAGCAGCGGAACTCCCTGCGGCGCGCGACAGGCCGGCTGCTGCATCCTCGCCGACCCGCTCGGCAGCGGGAGCGCTGGTGAAGGCGCGGTGTGATTCGAAGACCGCTCTCAGGAACAGCGAAGCGCGTCCGCCTGGCGGCAGGGAGACGACGAACTCGGCGCGGCCCGGCTCGATGTGCTTGGGCGTCGGCCCGAAATGCAGGCTCGTGGTGCGCACGACCTCGTCGAGGCCGGCGTAGCGAAACTGGACCTCGGATTCGCTCGCCACCTGAACGCTGCGCTTGCCGCGCACAGGGCGGTCCATGCCGCGCACTTCGAAGAGATCCCGGAAATCGGCGTCGAAGGTGACGGCAACCTTCAGATGCCAGTGCCGGGAATCGTAGTTGCGGAGGCCGATCCTATCGTAGCACGCGCCCTTGAAGAGAAACTTGGTGCGTTCGATCGCGATCAGTTCGCGGGGGATCGTGGTCTCGTCATGAGCATCGATGCGGATGTCGGGCGTCGTCATGTCGACGCTGAGCGCGCCGTTGTCGTCCTGCATCACCGAGGACAGCAGCAGCGGTCGCTGGTCCTCGATGGTGACATGCAGACGTGAGAGGTAGCGCGTGTCTTGGAAGTAGAGGCCCTCGGGACCGGGGAGCACGCCGATATCGCCGTAGCTGTCGAGAACCGCGAAAGCCTCGCCGTATTTCAGCGAGCGCAGCGGGCGCTCGACAAGTGAGGTCTGCGCCTCGATGTGATATTGCGGCAGGACTTCGTCGGCATCCTGGAAGCCCCGGGGAATCCGCGTTTCGGTCGCGGGCTCGGAGGTCGCCTTCAGTGTATCCGCTGCCATGCCTGAGCGTCTCCGAAATGGGTGTCGAATCAAAAGGGCCGCCGGTCGCATGATGCGGCGCGGCGGCCCTCAGTGGCAGAGGTAGTGCGGCAATCTTGCGGCGCCAGCCTGCTCGGCGGCGAGCAAATCCGATGCCGGGCGGGGCCCGGCTCGGACAGTATCAGGCAGGCATCGCAGCGACGGAGATCTGGGGCAGGGCGGAGCCGTTCATCTCGCCATAATGCGAGGAGAAAGCGCCGGCATGCGGTAGCTTGATCACCGAGTTCGCGCCGGCGAGCAATCGTTCGTAGGCGGCCACGTACTTACGCACCATGCACTCGGCGGTGAAATTACCTTCGAAGTGCCTGCGCACGCCAGTACGGCTCATCGACTTCACTGCGTGGACCGCCGCCACCGCGTCATCCATCGAGTCGCACAGGACGCCAGAGACACCATCCGCGATCACCTCCGGCACGGAACCGTTCCGGAAAGCGATGACCGGCGTGCCGGCCGACATCGCCTCGATCATCACGAGGCCGAAGGGCTCCGGCCAGTCGATCGGGAAGGCAAGGGCGAGGGCGTTGCCGAGGAACTCCTTCTTCTGCTCCTCGTTGATCTCGCCGATGAACTCGACGAGGGGATGGTGGATCATCGGCTCGATGACCTCGTCCCAATAATCTTGGTCGGCCTTGTCGACTTTTGCGGCGATTTTCAGCGGTATGCCGGAACGGATCGCCATCTCGATCGCACGGTCGGGACGCTTTTCCGGGGAGATGCGGCCGAGGAAGGCAAGGTAGCCGCCTTTCGACTCCGGATAGAACGGGCAGTTCTGGGCCGGAAGACCGTGGTGGATGGTCGAGAGCCAGTTGACGTTCTCGGGCATCGGATCACGCTGATTGTCCGAGATCGACACCAGAGGCATACCCGTGAAGGTGCGGTAGACCGGCATGAAGTCCGGCACGTCGAGGCGCCCGTGCATCGTTGTGAGGCATTTGTGATTTAGATCTTCGAACATCGGATACTGAAGCAGATCGATGTGGAAGTGGAGGATATCGAACTCGTGCGCTCGCTTGTGCACGTGGTGCAACATGGCAAGGTGGCTCGCAGTGTGATCCCGATAGCCGAGGAGGCGCAGGCCCTCGGGCGTGCAGGCTGCAAGCTTGGCCGAGGTCTCCGAATCACCGCTAGCGAACAAAGTCACATCGTGGCCCTGGCGGACCAGTTCCTCGGTGATCCATGACACCACGCGCTCGGTACCACCATAGAACTTCGGGGGTACGGCCTCCGAAAGCGGAGCAATCTGGGCAATGCGCACGAAGCGTCTCCTATGAGGTCGAATGTTGCGCCGACCTAACGCGATCCGGCCTGAGTGGGACATGAACGAAACGGACGGCCAAGGTTATGGTTCCCGGCCCTTGAGCTACGCCAGAACTCTCTGACAAACGGACTAAGATGTCCCCGCTATCCCCGCGTTCGATGCCGTCTGGCATGCCAGACAAGTCCATGGCAGGAATTGTAGGAAACCGGCCGAACGACCCCCTGCGCGCATCGGTCGTGTTGTTCGGAACGGGGGAAGAACTACCTCAGGCGCATGGCCGATTTTGTGCGACGCACGATGCCCTTGTTTCACTCCGGGGGGTCGTCTAAGCCTCGCGCCGGCGCAGTCTGGCATTGGAGCAATTCCATGTGGCCTAAGGCGTCGAAGGCGTCGCAATCGCCTGCCAATACGAGAGGTCCCGCATGTCCGGCCTGATGGCAGACTATCTGCCCCTCATCGTCTTTATCGGCGTCTCTGTGTTCATTGCTGCGGCCCTGCTGGTTGCGCCCTTCCTGGTCGCCTACAATAACCCCGATCCGGAAAAGCTGTCGGCCTACGAGTGTGGCTTCAATGCTTTCGACGACGCGCGCATGAAGTTCGACGTGCGCTTCTACCTCGTCGCGATCCTCTTTATCATCTTCGACCTCGAGGTCGCGTTTCTGTTCCCGTGGGCAATCTCCTTCGGTGAGCTTGGATGGTTCGGCATGTGGTCGATGATGGCTTTCCTCGGCGTTCTGACCGTCGGCTTCGTCTACGAGTGGCGCAAGGGCGCCCTCGAATGGGACTAGTGTTCCCGAATCGCGCCGTCCACGAAGTCCGCCCATCCGAAGCCTGATCCCGAGAAACCGATGGCCTTCAGCCCCGACCTCTCCCGCGCCCCGGCGATCGCCCAGGCCCCCAAGGGCATCATCGATCCCAGCACGGGCCTTCCGATCGGCGCCAATGATCCGACCTTCCTGTCGATCAACGACGAACTCGCCGATCGCGGATTTCTCGTCACGTCCACGGATGATCTGATCAACTGGGCCCGCACCGGCTCGCTGATGTGGATGACCTTCGGCCTCGCCTGCTGCGCCGTTGAGATGATGCAGATGTCAATGCCGCGCTACGACTGCGAGCGCTTCGGATTTGCGCCACGCGGGAGCCCGCGTCAGTCCGATGTGATGATCGTCGCCGGCACGCTGACCAACAAGATGGCTCCGGCTTTGCGCAAGGTCTACGACCAGATGCCGGAGCCTCGCTACGTCATCTCGATGGGTTCCTGCGCCAACGGCGGAGGCTACTACCATTATTCCTACTCGGTGGTCCGCGGCTGCGACCGGGTGGTGCCGGTGGATATTTACGTCCCGGGCTGCCCGCCCACGGCCGAGGCGCTGCTGTATGGCGTGCTCCTGCTCCAGAAGAAGATCCGCCGCACTGGTACGATCGAGCGCTGAGGAAGGACGCCCGGCATGACCAATGGCATCAGCATCCTTGCCCATACCGCGCCGGAGTCCGGCGTCGGCGCCCTGCAGCGGATCAGCGACCATGTCGCCTGTGCGCTCGGGCCCGCGATCGTCTCCCGCACCATCGCCTTCGGCGAACTCACCCTCGTGGTGCAGGCCAGCGACATCGTCTACGCGCTGACCTACCTGCGCGACGACCCAACCTGCGCCTTTCGCTGCTTCATCGACATCTGCGGCGCCGATTATCCGGCCCGGGAGAAGCGGTTCGACGTGGTCTATCACCTGCTCTCGCTGCGCCATAATTCCCGGATCCGCTTGAAGGTGCAGACCGACGACCAGACGCCGGTGCCCTCCGTAATCGAGGTCTTTCCGGCCGCGAACTGGTTCGAACGTGAGACCTACGACCTCTACGGCATCCTGTTCTCGGGCCACCCGGACCTGCGTCGGCTTCTCACTGATTACGGCTTCGAAGGGCACCCCCTGCGCAAGGACTTTCCGCTCACCGGCTTCGTCGAGGTCCGCTACGACCAGGACGAAGCGCGCGTGGTCTACGAGCCGGTCAAGCTCACCCAGGAATTCCGAAACTTCGACTTCCTTTCGCCGTGGGAGGGCACCGAGTACGTGCTCCCGGGCGATGAGAAGACGTCGGCTTGAGCAGCGGAGCGAGGCCATGACCGAGCACAACATCCGCAACTTCGCGATCAATTTCGGACCGCAGCATCCGGCGGCTCACGGCGTGCTGCGCCTCGTGCTGGAACTCGACGGGGAGATCGTAGAGCGGGTCGATCCCCACATCGGCCTGCTCCATCGTGGCACCGAAAAACTCATCGAGCACAAGACCTACCTCCAGGCGACGCCCTACTTCGACCGGCTCGACTATGTTTCGCCGATGAACCAGGAGCACGCCTTCTGCCTCGGCATCGAGAAGCTGCTCGGGCTCGAGGTGCCGCGGCGGGCGCAGCTGATCCGCACGCTGTTCTGCGAGATCGGGCGCATTCTCTCCCACCTTCTCAACGTCACCACGCAGGCCATGGATGTCGGCGCCCTGACGCCGCCGCTCTGGGGCTTCGAAGAGCGTGAGAAGCTGATGATCTTCTACGAGCGTGCATCGGGCGCTCGGCTCCACGCCAACTACTTCCGGCCCGGTGGCGTCCATCAGGACCTGCCGCCCGCACTGATCGACGACATCGAAGCGTTCATCGATCCGTTCCTGCAGGTTGTCGATGATCTCGACAACCTCGTCATGGGCAACCGCATCTTCAAGCAGCGCAACGTCGACATCGGCATCGTCACCGTGGACGAGGCGATGGCCTGGGGCTTCTCCGGCGTGATGGTCCGTGGTTCCGGCATCCCGTGGGACCTGCGCAAGTCGCAGCCCTACGAGGCCTACGAGGAGATGGAGTTCGACATCCCCGTGGGGAAGAACGGCGACACCTACGATCGCCAGGTCATCCGCATGGAAGAGATGCGCGAATCGGCGAAGATCATGAAGCAGTGCTGCATCAAGCTGCGCCAGCCGGCAGGCCAGGGGCCGATTTCAGCTACGGACGGCAAGATCGCTCCGCCGCCACGCCGCGAGATGAAGCGCTCGATGGAAGCGCTGATCCACCACTTCAAGCTCTACACCGAAGGCTTCCACGTGCCGGCCGGCGAGGTCTACGCCGCCGTCGAGGCACCCAAGGGCGAGTTCGGCGTCTATCTCGTCGCCGACGGCAGCAACAAGCCCTACCGCTGCAAGATCCGCGCTCCGGGTTTCGCCCACCTTCAGGCGATGGACTGGATGTGCCGCGGCCACATGCTGGCCGACGTGTCCTGCGTGCTTGGCACCCTGGACATCGTGTTCGGCGAAGTGGACCGGTGAGGATCAAGGTTCGAAACTGATGGCCAACCGCAGACTCGCCTCCGCTGCCGAGCAGCCCGCCACCTTCACGTTCTCGTCCGAGAACGCTGATTGGGCGAAGGGCCAAATCGAGAAGTATCCTGAGGGCCGTCAGGCCTCGGCGGTGATCCCGCTGCTCTGGAAGGCGCAGGAGCAGAATGGCGGCTGGCTGCCGCAGAAGGCCATTGAGGCGGTGGCTGACGAACTTGGCATGCCGCATATCCGCGTGCTCGAAGTCGCGACCTTCTACACGATGTTCGCCTTGGAGCCGGTCGGCAGGTTCTGGATCCAGCTTTGCGGGACCGTGCCGTGTGATTCCTGTGGCGCGCGCGAGTTGAAGGACTACCTGCACCACCGTCTCGGAGCGCCCGGCCACGTGAGTGCTGACGGTAACTTCTCTTGGCTCGAGGTCGAGTGCCTGGGCGCCTGCTGCAATGCTCCGATGGCGCAGATCAATCAGGATTACTACGAGGACCTGACACCCGACCTCCTCGGCAAGCTGATGGACGACCTCGCCGCTGGCCGGCCGGTGAAGGTCGGCTCGCAAGTCGGACGGACCTCGTCCGAGCCGCTCGGGGGCGCCGATACACTCACCGATGCGAACCTGTTTGACGGATCGCGCGTCGGAACCTGGCGCAAGCGCTTCGAGCAGAAAGAGGCCGAAGGTGGCAGCGAGCAGGGCAAGGCCGAGGCGGCTTCGTCCGAACAGCGCGCCGCCGGCGACCCGAAGCCCGCCCGTCCCGATGCGGGTCGGGCCGTCGGGACGCCGGCGACCGACGGGCCTGCCCAGCGGGCTGCGGCCGGAGAGTCTCCCGTGAGGGCGAGCGATAAGATGGATGCTGCCGACGGGACGAACTCGACGGCGCAGCCAGCCTCGCCGACCGCGCCGGCTCCGGAGATGATCGCGAAGTCTGAAGCCGCAGGTGCGGAAGCCGGTACCCAGTCGAGCCTGCCGCGCAACGAGCCACCGCCCCAGCCAGCGGCCACGGGTGCCAGCGCGGACGTCAAAGACCCTCAGTCGGCCGGCACCGAGGCCTCATCGACGAAGGTTTCAACGACGAGGCCGGAGACACCCGGGTTTTCCGCCCCAAAGAAGGGGAACTGACATGCTCGCCGATCAGGATCGCATCTTCACGAACCTCTACGGCCTGCATTCTCCCGGGCTCGAGGCCGCCAAGCAGCGCGGCGCCTGGGATGGCACCAAATTCCTGCTGGAAATGGGCCGCGACTGGATCATCGACGAGATGAAGCAGTCGGGCCTGCGGGGCCGTGGCGGCGCTGGCTTCCCCACAGGCCTTAAGTGGTCATTCATGCCCAAGAAGTCCGACGGGCGTCCGCACTACCTCGTGGTCAATGCCGACGAGTCCGAGCCGGGCACCTGCAAGGACCGGGAGATCATGCGGCACGATCCGCATCTCCTGATCGAGGGCTGCATGCTGGCATCCTTCGCGATGGCCGCGCATGCCTGCTACATCTACATCCGCGGCGAGTACGTCGCCGAGAAGCACGCCCTCCAGCGGGCGGTGGACGAGGCTTACGAGGCCCGCCTCGTCGGCAAGGACAATGTCCACGGCTATCCCTTCGACATCTACGTCCACCACGGCGCCGGCGCCTATATCTGCGGCGAGGAAACGGCGCTGCTGGAGAGCCTCGAAGGCAAGAAGGGCATGCCGCGCCTGAAGCCTCCATTCCCCGCCAATATGGGTCTTTACGGCTGCCCCACGACGGTCAACAACGTCGAATCCATTGCGGTGGCGGGCACCATCCTGCGCCGCGGCGGCGCCTGGTTCGCCGGCCTCGGTGGCAAGAACAACACCGGCACCAAGCTGTTCTGCGTCTCGGGCCACGTCAACAAGCCCTGCAACGTCGAGGAGGAACTCGGGATCACCTTCCGCGAACTCATCGACAAGCATTGCGGCGGCATGCGTGGCGGGTGGGACAACCTGCTCTGCTCGATTCCCGGCGGCTCCTCGGTGCCCCTGGTCCCGGCCGAGCAGATCATCGATGCCAAGATGGACTTCGACACGCTCAAGAACCTCGGCTCCGGCCTCGGCACGGCGGCGGTCATCGTGCTCGACAAGTCCACCGACATCGTCTCGGCGATCGCCCGCATCGCCTACTTCTACAAGCACGAGTCCTGCGGCCAGTGCACGCCCTGCCGCGAAGGCACGGGCTGGATGTGGCGCGTGATGCTGCGCATGGCGGAGGGCCGGGCCCAGCGCCGGGAGATCGACATGCTCCTCGACGTGACGAAGCAGATCGAGGGTCACACCATCTGCGCGCTCGGCGACGCGGCCGCCTGGCCGATCCAGGGTCTGATCCGGCACTTCCGTCCTGAGATCGAGAAGCGCATCGACCGCTACAGCGCCAACCCGCATTCCGATCCGGTGCCGATGGCGGCGGAGTGATCCGCCCCTCGCGCCGCCCTTAAGTTTCGAGACCGAGACCCACGCATGACCAAGATCGTCGTCGACGGCACCGAGGTCGATGTTCCGGCGGAGTACACGCTGCTCCAGGCCTGCGAGGCCGCAGGCGCGGAAATTCCGCGCTTCTGCTTCCACGAGCGGCTGTCCATCGCGGGCAATTGCCGGATGTGCCTCGTGGAGCTCAAGGGCGCTCCGAAGCCGGTGGCCTCCTGCGCCTATGCAGTGAAGGATTGCCGGCCCGGACCCAACGGCGAGCCGCCGGAGGTGCTGACGCGCTCGGGCCAGACGAAGAAGGCCCGCGAGGGGGTTATGGAGTTCCTCCTCATCAACCACCCGCTCGACTGCCCGATCTGCGACCAGGGCGGCCATTGCGACCTGCAGGACCAGGCAATGGCCTACGGCGTCGACTCGACCCGCTACGGGGAGAACAAGCGCGCCGTCGAGGAGAAGTACATCGGCCCGCTGGTGCGGACCGCCATGAACCGCTGCATCCACTGCACCCGCTGCGTCCGCTTCCTGGCGGAGGTCGCCGGCGTGCCGGATCTCGGCGCTATCGGGCGCGGCGAGGACATGGAGATCACGAGCTACCTCGAATCCGCCATGGGCTCAGAGCTTCAGGGCAACGTCGCCGACCTCTGCCCCGTGGGCGCCCTCGTCCACAAGCCGCAGAGCTACGAGGTGCGGCCGTGGGAGCTGTCGAAGACCGAATCCGTCGACGTGATGGACGCCGTCGGTTGCGCCATCCGGGTCGATGCCCGCGGGCGCGAGGTCATGCAGATCGAGCCGCGCGTGCACGAGGGAATCAACGAGGAGTGGATCTCCGACAAGACCCGCCACGCGGTGGATGGTCTGCGCACCCAGCGCCTCGACCGGCCCTACCTGCGGGAGAACGGCCGCCTGCGCCCTGCGTCCTGGGGTGAGGCGTTCGCCGCCATCGCGGCGAAGGTGAAGGGCACCGACCCCAAGCGCATCGGCGCGGTGGTGGGCGATCTCGCCGGCGTCGAGGAGATCTACGCGCTGAAGGCGCTGATGACCTCCCTCGGGGTGACGAGCCTCGACTGCCGACAGGCCGGCGAGGCGATCGATCCGGCCTGGGGCCGGGCCGCCTACACCCTCGGCACCGGCATCGCCGGGATCGAGGAGGCGGATGCGATTCTCCTCATCGGCACCAACCCGCGCCTGGAGGCCTCGCTCCTCAACGTGCGCATCCGCAAGCGCTGGCGCATGGGTCCCCTGGCGGTGGGCCTCATCGGCGAGCCCGTCGACCTGACCTATCCGCACACCTACCTGGGCGCCGGACCCGAGACCCTGGCCGACCTCGCCTCCGGCCAGCACAGCTTCGCCGAGGCGCTGAAGGGGGCGAGCCGGCCCCTGGTGATCGTCGGGACCGGTGCGCTGGCGCGGCCGGACGGCGCCGCGATCCTCGCGGCGGCGGCGGCGCTCGCCCGGGACATCGGCGCCGTGACGCCCGCGTGGAGCGGCTTCGGCGTGCTTCAGACCGCGGCGGCCCGGGTCGGCGCCCTCGATCTCGGCTTCGTGCCGGGGGAGGGCGGGTTCGACTTCGCCGGGATCGCGAACGGCGGTAATCTCGACGTGGTATACAATCTCGGTGCCGACGAGGTCGCGGTGGGACCGGGTGCGTTCGTGATCTACCAGGGCACGCACGGCGACCAGGGCGCCACGCGGGCCGACGTCATCCTGCCGGGGGCCGCCTATACAGAGAAGAGTGCGACCTACGTCAACCTCGAGGGCCGGGTCCAGACTACCAACCGCGCCGGCTTCCCGCCGGGGGATGCCCGCGAGGATTGGGCGATCCTGCGCGCCCTGTCCGACGTGCTTGGCAAGCGCCTGCCGTTCGATTCGTTGGGGGCCCTGCGCCGGGCGCTCTACGCCGAGCATCCGCACTTCGCCGCCCTCGACGCCATCGCCCCGAGCGATGCGGTGGCCACCGTGGAGACCCTGTCGGGTCTCGGCGGCGAGCCGACCCGAACCGCTTTCAGCGCGGCGGTGCCGGACTTCTACCTCAGCAACGCGATCGCCCGCGCCTCGCGGGTGCTCGCCGAGTGTTCGAGCCTCGCCCGGGTGCGCGGCCTCGAAGCGGCCGAATAAGGATCTCCTGCGATGACCTTCTGGGAAGTCCTCGGCACCGTCCTGCTGCTGGCGCTCAAGAGCTTCGTGCTGCTGGCGCTGCTGCTCGTCTTCATCGCCTACGCGCTGCTGGCCGACCGCAAGATCTGGGCGGCGGTGCAGCTCCGGCGCGGCCCGAACGTGGTCGGGCCCTGGGGCCTGTTCCAGTCCTTCGCCGATCTCCTGAAATTCGTCCTGAAGGAACCGGTCATCCCGGCCGGCGCCAACAAGGCGCTGTTCCTGCTGGCGCCCCTGGTCTTCGCCACCCTGGCGCTGGCCGCCTGGGCGGTGATTCCCCTGGCCGAGGGCTGGGCCATCGCCGACCTCAACGTCGGCATCACCTACATCTTCGCGATCTCGTCGCTGGGCGTCTACGGCGTCCTGATGGGCGGCTGGGCCTCGAACTCGAAATACGCCTTCCTGGGTGCCCTCCGGTCTGCCGCGCAGATGATCTCCTACGAGGTCTCCCTCGGCTTCGTCATCATCTGCGTCCTGCTCTGCGCGGGCTCCCTGAACCTCTCGCGCATCGTCATGGCGCAGGACACCAGCCTCGGCATCCTGGGCTGGTACTGGCTCTGGCTGTTCCCGATGTTCGTGGTGTTCTTCATCTCGGCGCTGGCCGAGACGAACCGCCCGCCCTTCGACCTGCCGGAGGCCGAATCGGAACTCGTGGCCGGCTACATGGTCGAGTATTCGTCGACGCCGTACCTGCTGTTCATGCTGGGCGAGTACGTGGCCATCATGACCATGTGCGCGCTGGGCACGGTGCTGTTCCTCGGCGGCTGGCTCTCCCCGATCCCGTTCGCACCCTTCACCTGGGTGCCGGGCCTGATCTGGTTCGCCCTCAAGGCCAGCTTCCTCTTCTTCATGATCGCCATGGTGAAGGCCATGGTGCCGCGCTACCGCTATGACCAGCTCATGCGCCTCGGCTGGAAGGTGTTCCTGCCGCTCTCGCTGGTCTCGGTCATCGTCGTCGCCTTTGTCCTCAAGCTCACCGGCCTCGCGCCGGGCGCCTGACAACCCCTCACGGAGATCCGAGCCATGAAGCTCGATCAGGTCGCTCAGGGTCTGCTGCTGAAGGAGTTCGCGTCCGGGTTCGTCCTGGCGATGAAGTACTTCTTCAAGCCGAAGGCCACGATCAACTACCCCTTCGAGATGGGCCATCGCGGCCCGCGCTTCCGGGGGGAGCACGCCCTGCGCCGCTACCCCAACGGCGAGGAGCGCTGCATCGCCTGCAAGCTGTGCGAGGCGATCTGCCCCGCCCAGGCCATCACCATCGAGGCCGGCCCGCGCCGCAACGACGGCACCCGCCGCACGACCCGCTACGACCTCGACATGGTCAAGTGCATCTATTGCGGCATGTGCCAGGAGGCCTGCCCGGTGGACGCCATCGTGGAAGGGCCGAATCTCGAGTTCTCGGTCGAGACCCGCGAGGAGCTCCTCTACGACAAGGAGAAGCTCCTCCTCAACGGCGACCGCTGGGAGCGCGAGATCGCCCGCAACCTCGCGGTGGACGCGCCCTACCGCTGAGCGCGCGCTCCCGCCGGGCGGATCCTCTTGCCGGGCGCATCCTTCGCGCGGCCCGCGGATGAGACATCAGGGGCGATTCCGTTCCCACGGAGTCGGCCGGACCCCGCTGAGGCGGTTGTGCGCCGCAGGGGCGGGTTCTATAGACGGGCGGCTGGTGGGCCGTGGCACAATTTCGGCAGAAGGGGCCGTCCTCGGGACGGCTGATCTCTAGAATCGCATGAGTGCAGCCGCTGCCTTCTTCTACCTGTTCGCAGGTGTGACCATCGCCTCGGGCTTCATGGTGATCGCCTCGCGCAATCCCGTGGCCTCCGTGCTCTTCCTCATCCTGGCCTTCGTGAACGCCGCCGGGCTGTTCGTGATGATGGGCGCCGAGTTCCTGGCGATGATCCTGGTGGTCGTCTACGTCGGCGCGGTGGCGGTGCTGTTCCTGTTCGTCGTGATGATGCTCGACGTGGATTTCGCCCAGCTGCGCCAGGGCTTCCAGCAATACCTGCCCATCGGCGCGCTGATCGGCGCGGTCTTCCTGATCGAGCTGCTGCTCGTGGTGGGCTCCTGGACCATCGATCCGGGCCTCGTGCAGGCGCCCCTCGGTCCGGTCGCCAGCGCCGAGGCGGTGACCAACACCCAAGCGCTGGGCCGGGTGCTCTACACGGACTACGTCTTCTTCTTCCAGCTCGCCGGCCTGATCCTGCTCGTCGCGATGATCGGCGCCATCGTGCTGACCCTGCGCGACCGACCGGGCGTCAAGCGCCAGAACATCGCCGTCCAGAACGCGCGCACGCAGACCATGGCGGTGGAAACCCGCAAGGTGCCCTCGCGCCAGGGCGTGGAAGTCTGATGGCCGGCGGACCTCGAACGGCAGAGACCGGGAGCCACATCCGATGATCGGCCTGAGCCATTACCTGACGGTCGCCGCGATCCTGTTCACGCTGGGGGTGCTCGGCATCTTCGTGAACCGCAAGAACGTCATCGTCATCCTGATGTCCGTCGAGCTGATCCTGCTGGCGGTGAACATCAATCTCGTCGCCTTCTCCACCCACCTCAACGACATCACCGGCCAGGTCTTCGCCCTGTTCGTGCTGACGGTCGCGGCGGCGGAGGCGGCCATCGGCCTCGCCATCCTCGTCGTGTTCTTCCGAAACCGCGGTTCGATCGCGGTGGAGGACGTCAACATGATGAAGGGCTGACGCGGGACCGCGACGCCACCCGATTCGACGCCCGGCAGCGCGGTGCGCGCGCCGCCGGGGCGGTGACACGAACCCCACAGGGCGCCGCTCGGGCTCCCCGCGCAGCGCGCGGGGACCGGGCGCACCCAGGAGGCCGGACAAGCCAGCGATGTATCACGCGATCGTCTTCCTCCCGCTCGTCGGCGCGCTGCTTGCCGGCCTGTTCGGCCGCCAGCTCGGCCCGAAGCTCAGCGAGGGCATCACCACCGGCCTCCTCGCCTTCTCGGCGCTTCTGTCCTGGGGCGCCTTCCTCGAGGTGCCGGGCACCGAGCACGCCACCCGCGTGCAGGTGGCCACCTGGTTCACCGCCGGCGACCTCGTGGTCGACTGGGCCTTCCGCATCGACACCCTGACGGTGATCATGCTGGTGGTGGTGACCTCGGTCTCGACCCTCGTGCACCTCTATTCCATCGGCTACATGGAGGAGGATCCGCACCGGCCGCGCTTCTTCGCCTACCTGTCGCTCTTCACCTTCGCCATGCTGATGCTGGTGACGGCCGACAACCTCGTGCAGATGTTCTTCGGCTGGGAGGGCGTCGGCCTCGCCTCCTACCTGCTGATCGGGTTCTGGTACGAGAAGCCTTCCGCCAACGCCGCGGCCATGAAGGCCTTCATCGTCAACCGCGTCGGCGATTTCGGGTTCTCGCTGGGCATCTTCCTCGTCTTCGTGCTGACGGGCTCGATCGCCTTCGACGGCATCTTCGCCCGCGCGCCCGAGATCAAGGACGCGACCTTCCACTTCCTGGGCTACGACTGGAACGCCCTGACCCTCGCCTGCCTGCTGCTGTTCATGGGCGCCATGGGCAAGTCGGCCCAGTTCCTGCTGCACACCTGGCTGCCGGACGCGATGGAGGGGCCGACCCCCGTCTCCGCGCTGATCCACGCCGCCACCATGGTGACAGCCGGCGTCTTCATGGTGGCGCGCCTGTCGCCGCTGTTCGAGCTCGCCCCCAACGCCCTCGTCGTGGTCACGGTCATCGGCGGCATCACGGCGTTCTTCGCGGCCACGATCGGCCTCGTGCAGAACGACATCAAGCGCGTGATCGCCTACTCGACCTGCTCGCAGCTGGGCTACATGTTCGTGGCGCTCGGCGTCGGCGCCTACTCGGCGGCCGTCTTCCACCTCTTCACCCACGCCTTCTTCAAGGCGCTGCTGTTCCTCGGGGCCGGCTCGGTCATCCACGCGATGCACCACGAGCAGGACATGCGGAACATGGGGAACCTGCGCCGCTACATCCCCTTCACCTCGGCGATGATGACCATCGGCACCCTGGCGCTGATCGGCTTCCCCTTCACCGCGGGCTACTATTCGAAGGACGCCATCATCGAGGCGGCCTACGCCTCGACGCGGCCCGGGCACACCCTGGCCTTCATCTGCACCGTCGTCGCCGCGCTGATGACCTCGTTCTATTCCTGGCGCCTGTTCTTCATGACCTTCGAGGGACCGGCCCGCTGGGCCGGCCACGGGGCGCACCACGACGACGCCCACGCGGTGGCGCATGCCGCCGCCTCGACCCAGGCCGACGGCGCCCCGGGCCACCACGAGGGCGTCGCCCATGACGATCACGGCCACGACGTCGAGCCGGCCTCGCACAGCGCCATCGAGCACCACGACCATGCGCACACCCCGCATGAGAGCCCGCTGGTGATGACGATCCCGCTCGGCATCCTGGCCTTCGGCGCGCTCTTCGCCGGCCTGATCTTCAAGAACCGGTTCATCGGCGAGGGCATGGACTCGTTCTGGGGCCACGCCCTCGGCCACGGCCCCGACAACCACATCATGCACGACATCCACGCGGTGCCGGCGCTGGTGGCCTATTCGCCCTTCATCATGATGCTGATCGGCTTCGTGCTGGCCTACTGGATGTATATCCGCCGGCCGGAACTGCCGGGCCAACTCGCCGCCCAGCAGCCGAGCCTGTACCGGTTCCTCCTCAACAAATGGTACTTCGACGAGCTCTACGACCGGATCTTCGTCCGCCCGGCCAAGGACTTCGGCAAGTTCCTCTGGAAGGAGGCCGACGGCCGCGTCATCGACGGCATGGGCCCGGACGGCATCGCCACCCGCGTCCTCGACGTGACCCGCGGCGTGGTCCGCTTCCAGACCGGCTACGTCTACCACTACGCCTTCGTCATGCTCGTCGGCGTCGCCGCCCTCATCAGCTGGTACATGCTGACCGGCTTGCCCAAGGTCGCCCATTGATGGCCGCCGTCACGTATCGGAGCGCCCGCTCATGTTAGGCCTCGGAATCCTGTCCGGCCTGCTCATCGTGCCGCTCTGCGGCGCGGCCTTCATCCTCACCCTGGGCGAGGAGACGGAAGCCGCGAAGCGCAACGCCCGCTGGGCCGCACTCATCACCACGCTCGCCACCTTCCTGCTCTCGCTGGTGGCCTGGGGCCGCTACGACGCGACCACGGCGAACTTCCAGCTCGTCGAGACCCATGCCTGGCTGAGCGAGGCCACCCGGTTCAAGCTCGGCGTCGACGGCTTCTCGATGCCGCTGATCCTCCTGACCACCTTCCTGATGCCGTTCTGCATCGGCGCCTCGTGGCTCTCGGTGAACGTCCGGGTGAAGGAGTACTTCGTCGCCTTCCTCGTCCTCGAGACGACGATGATCGGCGTGTTCTGCGCCCTCGACCTGGTGCTGTTCTACCTGTTCTTCGAGGCCGGCCTGATCCCGATGTTCCTCATCATCGGCATCTGGGGCGGCAAGCGGCGCATCTACGCCAGCTTCAAGTTCTTCCTCTACACCCTGCTCGGCTCGGTGCTGATGCTGCTCGCCATCATGGCGATGTACTGGCACGCCGGCACCACCGACATCCCGACCCTGCTGCACACCCGCTTCCCCGTGGAACTGCAGACCTGGCTCTGGCTGGCTTTCTTCGCCTCCTTCGCGGTGAAGATGCCGATGTGGCCGGTCCATACCTGGCTGCCCGACGCGCACGTGGAGGCGCCCACCGCCGGCTCGGTGATCCTGGCGGGCATCCTCCTGAAGATGGGCGGCTACGGCTTCATCCGGATCTCGCTGCCGATGTTCCCGGACGCGAGCCACGCCTTCGCCCCGATGGTGTTCGCCCTCTCGGTGATCGCGATCATCTTCACCTCGCTGATCGCCCTGATGCAGACCGACATCAAGAAGCTCATCGCCTACTCCTCGGTGGCGCATATGGGCTTCGTGACGCTGGGTCTCTTTACGATGAACGAGCAGGGCATCCAGGGCGCGCTGTTCCTGATGATCTCGCACGGCATCGTGTCGGGCGCGCTCTTCCTCTGCGTCGGCGTGGTCTACGACCGGATGCACACCCGCGAGATCGCGGCCTATGGCGGCCTCGTGAAGCGGATGCCCCTCTACGCGGCGGCCATGATGGTCTTCACCATGGCCAATGTCGGCCTGCCCGGCACCTCCGGCTTCGTGGGTGAGTTCCTCGCCATGATGGGCGCCTTCCGGGCCAACCCGACGGTGGCGTTCTTCTCGGTCTTCGGCATCATCCTGTCGGCCGGCTACGCCCTCTGGCTCTATGCCCGCGTGATCTACGGCAAGCTCGAGAAGCCCAACCTGCAGGGCATCCTCGACCTGGACCTGCGCGAGAAGATCATCATCGCGCCGCTCGTCGCCCTGACGATCTATTACGGCGTCCACCCGGCCCCCGTGCTCGACACCTTCGCGCCCTCCACGGACGCGTTGATGCAGAGCATGCGGACCGCGCTCTCGAACACGCAGACCGCCGCGGCCACCCTGCCGCCCGCGTCGCGCTGAAGGCTTGACCCGATGAACGCCGCTCAGATCGTCCTGCCCGCGCTCGGGCCCGCCCTGCCGGAGCTGATCCTCAGCGTCGGCGTGCTGGTGCTGATCCTCTACGGTGCGTTCCGGGGCGAGCGCTCCGCCGAGGGCGTCAACGTCGGGGCCCTGATCCTGCTGGTGGTGGCGCTGTTCGCGGTCATGTCCCAGTCGGGCGCCAAGGTCACGACCCTGAACGGCTCCTTCATCGTCGACAACTTCTCCAAGGTGATGAAGGCCCTGATCCTGCTGGGCTCTGCGGCCACGATCCTGCTCTCGCGCAACTATTTCCAGCGGGAGCGCATCGACCGGTTCGAGTTCCCGATCCTGCTGATCCTCTGCACCATCGGCATGATGGTCATGGCCTCGGCCAACGACCTGATCGCGCTCTATCTCGGCCTTGAGCTGCAGTCGCTCGCCGCCTACGTCATCGCGGCCTTCCATCGCGACAACCTGAAGTCGACGGAAGCCGGGCTGAAGTACTTCGTCCTCGGCGCGCTCTCCTCGGGCATGCTGCTCTACGGCGCCTCCCTGGTCTACGGCTTCACCGGCACCGTCTCGTTCCCCGGCATCGTCGCGGCGCTGGACGGCACCGCGGGCTTCGGCATCGTGCTCGGCATCGTCTTCGTGGCGGCCGGCGTCGCCTTCAAGCTCGCGGCGGTGCCGTTCCACATGTGGACGCCCGACGTCTACGAGGGCTCGCCGACCCCCGTGACCGCCTTCTTCGCCTCGGCGCCCAAGATGGCCGCCATGGCGATGACGGTGCGCCTCTTCATCGGCGCCTTCCCGGACGTGACCGCGATCTGGCAGCAGATCATCGTCTTCGTGGCGATCGCCTCGATGGCGCTGGGCTCCTTCGCCGCCATCGGCCAGCGCTCCCTGAAGCGCCTGATGGCCTATTCCTCCATCGGCAATGTCGGCTACGCCCTGGTGGGCCTCGCCGCCGGCTCGCAGGAGGGCATCAGCGGCGTCGTCGTCTACATGATCATCTACCTGGCGATGACGCTGGGGGCCTTCGCGGTGCTGCTGTCGCTGCGCCGCGGCGGCCGGATGTTCGAATCCGTCGACGACCTCGCCGGGCTGTCGCGCACCCATCCGGTCATGGCCTTCTGCCTCGCCGCGATGATGTTCTCGCTGGCCGGCATCCCGCCGCTGGCGGGGTTCTTCGCCAAGTACTACGTCTTCCTCGCGGCCATCAAATCGGGCCTCGTCGCCCTGGCGATCATCGGCGTGGTCACCAGCGTGGTGGGCGCGTTCTACTACCTGCGCCTCGTCAAGGTGATGTATTTCGACGAGCCGGTCGCCGCCTACGAGCCGATGCCGCCGGGGGCCCGCATCGTCCTCGCCCTGGCGAGCCTGGTCGTGGTGCTGCTCGGGATCGTGCCGGGTCCCATCGTCGGCGCTGCGGGTGCCGCCGCCAAGTCGCTGTTCTAGGTCCTTGAGCGGCTACGTCCTCGGCACCCGGGCGCGGGGGGAGGGGCACCGCCTCCACGTCCACGAAAGCCTCGGCTCCACCAACACCGAGGCGCTGGCGCGCTTCCGCGACGGCGAGGCCGGGCCGCTCTGGGTGGTGGCGCGGCGGCAGGAGGCCGGACGGGGCCGGCGCGGCAACAGCTGGCTGTCCGAGCCCGGAAACCTGACCGCGAGCCTGCTCTGGCCCGTGGACGACGTGGAACCCGGCCAGGTGCCGACCCTCGGCTTCGTCGCCGGCCTCGCCCTGGTCTCCGCCCTCGCGGCGGCCGGCGTCACCGGGTGCCGCCTGAAGTGGCCGAACGACGTCCTGGCCTCGGGCGCCAAGCTGGCGGGGCTCCTGCTGGAGGCCGAGAGCCGGCCCGGCGGGCGCCGCGCGGTGGTGATGGGCTTCGGTGTCAATGTCGCTGCGACGCCGCAGGGCTTGCCTTATCGCGCCACGTGCCTCAGGCAGATGCAGTACGACACGCGCGCCGAGGATCTGTTCGTCCACCTGACGGATGGAATCGTCGACGCCGCGCGGCTTTGGGCGTGTGGCCACGGATTCGCGAGGATCCGCGAGCGCTGGATCGCGGACGCGGCCGGAATCGGCGCGCCGGTTTCGGTGCGCATGGGCGACACGTCCGTACAAGGAATTTTCGAGACGATCGACGAGGCAGGGCGGCTCGTGGTCCGATCGGAGGATGGGACGCGACGGACCGTGACGGCGGGCGAGGTGCATCTGGGAACGGCCGCGACGGCGGCTTGAGGTTTGGACGGACAATGACGACAGGGCAAGACGAACTCGTCTTCGTGCCGCTCGGCGGCGTGGGCGAGATCGGCATGAACGCGGCGCTCTACGGCTTCGGCCCCCCGAAGCGGCGCAAATGGATCATGGTCGATTGCGGCATGGGCTTCGCCGGCGAGGAGGGATTCCCCGGCATCGACCTGATGTTCCCGGATCTCAGCTTCATCGAGGAGCGCAAGGACGACCTCCTCGCCATCTTCATCACCCACGCGCACGAGGACCATATCGGCGCGATCGGTGAGCTGTGGCCCAAGCTCAAGGCGCCCGTCTACGCGACGCGCTTCGCCAAGAACCTTCTGGAGGCCCGCCGCCTCAGCGAGCCGGGCGCGCCCAAGGTGATCCTCAAGGAGATCCAGGCCGGCCGCCGGGTGCAGGTCGGTCCGTTCGAGATCGAGTACGTGCCGGTCTCGCACTCGATCCCCGAGTCGAACGCGGTCGCCATCCGGACGCCGCACGGCCTCCTGCTCCACACCGGTGACTGGAAGCTCGATCCGACCCCGATCCTCGGCGACGTGACCTCGGAGACCGCCTTCCGGGCGCTCGGCGACGAGGGCATCCTGGCGATGATCAGCGATTCGACCAACGTCGTGCGCGAGGGGCGTTCCCCGAGCGAGGCGGAGGTCGCCGCCACCCTGCGCGAGCTCATCGCCGACGCCCCCCACCGGGTCGCGGTGACGACCTTCGCCTCCAACGTCGCGCGCATGCGGGCCGTGGCCGAGGCCGCCCAGGCCTGCGGCCGCGAGGTCGTCGCGGTCGGCCGCGCCATGGACCGGGTCATCGCGGTCGCCCGCGAGTGCGGCTTCCTCGACGGGCTGCCCGAGTTCCGGTCGTCGGACAGCTACGGCTACCTGCCGCGCGACAAGGTCGTGGCCCTGCTCACCGGCTCGCAGGGTGAGGAGCGGGCCGCCCTCGCCCGCGTCTCGCGCGACGACCATCCGGACATCACCCTCGCCGCCGGCGACCGCGTCATCTTCTCCTCGCGGGCGATCCCCGGCAACGAGCGGGCGGTGGGCGCGATCATCAACGACCTCGTCAATGCCGGCATCGAGGTGGTCACCGACCGCACCAAGCTCGTCCACGTCTCGGGCCACCCCCGGCGCGACGAGATGGCGGAGATGTATGCCTGGACCCGGCCGCAGACCGCGATCCCGGTCCACGGCGAGGCGCTGCACCTCGACGAGCACGCCCGCTTCGCCCGGGACCAGGGCGTTCCGAACATCGTCAAGGCCCGCAACGGCAGCGTCGTGCGCCTCGCGCCCGGCACGCCGGAGATCGTCGACCACGTCAAGGCCGGGCGCCTGTTCAAGGACGGCAACGTCCTGATCGACGCCAAGGACCGGGCCATCCCCGAGCGCCGCAAGCTCTCGCAGGCTGGCCTCGTCTCGGTGGCCATCGCCATCGACGTCCAGGGCGAGATCCTGGGCGAGCCCGCGATCGACATCATCGGCCTGCCCAATCGCGGCCGGACCGGCCAAGCGATGCTCGACGTCGTCGTGGAGTGCGTGTCGCGCACGCTCTCGGGCCTGTCGAAGCCCAAGCGCAAGGACGCCGAGGGCGTCGAGAAGGCCGTCGACCGCGCGATCCGCTCCGCGGTGAACGAGGTCTGGGGCAAGAAGCCCGCCTGCCACGTGCAGGTGGTCGAGGTCTAATGGGCGAACCCTCCCCCCCTCTGCGGGGGAGGGGTGTCGCCGATGCGGGTGGGTTGCGCGGGACGTCGGCGCGCAGCACACCGTCATCTCGGGGCCGCGCAGCGGAGCCCGGGATCCAGAACCATAGGTTTCGTCGCGTCCGGCACCGTCGGCAGCTCTGGATTCCCGGGCTCGCCTGCGGCGCCCCGGAATGACGCCGCGGTGCTATCGATATCGCCCGCTTCGACGGGGGAGGGGTGGCAGTCGGGATTGAGGGAAGGAAGGGGAGGACACCATGATCGGACGCCTGAACCATGTCGCCATCGCGGTCCGCGATCTCGACGCTGCCTGCGCCATCTACCGGGACACCCTCGGGGCCACCGTGACGGAGCCGCTGCCGCAGCCCGAGCACGGCGTCACCGTGGTGTTCGTCAACCTGCCCAACAGCAAGGTCGAGCTGATGGCGCCGCTGGGCGCGGGCTCGCCCATCGAGAGCTTCGTCGAGCGCAACCCCAACGGCGGCGTCCATCACGTCTGCTACGAGGTCGACGACATCATCGCCGCCCGCGACAAGCTCAAGGCCCAGGGCGCGCGCGTCCTCGGCACCGGCGAGCCGAAGATCGGCGCCCACGGCAAGCCCGTTCTCTTCCTCCACCCGAAGGACTTCCTCGGCACCCTCGTCGAGCTGGAACAGGTCTGAGCCGGATGGGCGCCGTCCTCCAGGCCCTGGCAGCCTCCACCCTGCGCACCGTCGGCGTGATGGTGGTGGTGCTCGCGGGGGTGGTCGCCCTCGCGGTGGGCCTGTTCAAGCTCTCGGTGTTCGGCGCGCTCGCCCTCTACTTCGTGGTCTGGTGGACCCTGCTCTTCGTCATCCTGCCCCTCCGCAACCAGGTGGAGACCGACCCGGAGCGGATCGTGCCCGGCCAGGATCCCGGGGCGCCCGCCGTCCCGCGCCTGCGCGAGAAGGCGATCCTGACCTCGCTCCTGGCGAGCGTCGTCTTCCTGGTGGCGATCCAGGTCTTTGAGCTGGCCGGCCTCTGAGGGGGTTCGGCGTGGTCCGGTCGAACCGGACGTGAGCCCGCGCACGGATGTAAGGTCACGCCGCCGTCGTCTTCCAGACCGGGCGCGTCGCTGCCCCCGCGAAGAACGGACGTCGCGCACGCGGGACATCGAACCACGGCCGCAGTGACAGCACCGCGTCATTCCGGGGCGCCGCAGGCGAGCCCGGAATCCAGAACCGCCGACGGTGCAAGGTCTTGCGCCACCTGTGTTTCTGGATCCCGGGTTCCGCTGCGCGGCCCCGGGATGACGGCGCGTCGGCGTGAGACGTCGGTCGGACCGCGACGCAGTGGCGACAGCCTCGCGCAAGCGTCGAGACATAAAAAAAGCAAGGCCTAAGCCTTGCTTTTATGAAGATGGTCGTTTGCTCAGCCTCGATTGTCTCACGCATTGCTGACGGCGTGGCGGCTGAAATTCCTCCCGAGACTCGGACCGTGTGGCGCCACTGCTTGGGCGGCGCATCCATCACGGACGCGCTTATAGGAACAACAATTCTCATTGTCACCTGCTTCGTGAGACATTCCTGCGCTTTTCTACCGGAATGGGAGGCGGTGCTTGCGGGCGGAGCCTGGCGCGTGGGCAACGTTCGGCCGGACCACCCTGCCTCCTGAGGGCGAAACGCCACGCGGCGGACCCGTGTCACCCCTCCGCGCTTGTGTTTTCCCGATGCAATGTGTTGTGTGCCCCGGCGTACCGCCGACCCGCTGGCACGCTGTTTCCAGGGCCTTTCATGCGTCTCTCCCGCTACTTCCTGCCGACCTTGCGCGAGACGCCCAAGGAGGCCGAGATCGTCTCCCACCGCCTCATGCTGCGCGCCGGGCTCGTGCGCCAGGAGGCCGCCGGCATCTATGCCTGGCTGCCGCTGGGCCTGCGCGTCCTGAACAGGGTCTGCGCGGTGATCCGCGAGGAGCAGGACCGGGCGGGCGCCATCGAGATCCTGATGCCGGCGATCCAGTCGGCCGACCTCTGGCGGGAATCCGGCCGCTACGAGGCCTACGGCAAGGAGATGCTCCGCATCTCCGACCGCCACGACCGCGAGATGCTGTTCGGCCCAACCGCCGAAGAGGTCGTCACCGAGATCTTCCGCGGCAGCGTGCGCTCCTACAAGGACCTTCCGAAGAACCTCTACCAGATCTCCTGGAAGTTCCGCGACGAGGTCCGGCCGCGCTTCGGCACCATGCGCTCGCGCGAGTTCCTCATGAAGGACGCCTATTCCTTCGACATCGACCAGGCCGCCGCCCGCCACGCCTACAACCGGATGTTCGTGGCCTACCTGCGCACCTTCGCGGGCCTCGGCCTGAAGGCGATCCCGATGCGGGCCGACACGGGTCCGATCGGCGGCGACCTCAGCCACGAGTTCATCATCCTGGCCCAGACCGGCGAGAGCGAGGTCTACTGCGACAGCCAGTACCTCGATTTCGAGGTCCCGCCGGTGACCACCGACTTCGAGGACGTCGCCGCGCTCCAGGGCACCGTCGACCGCTGGACCTCGCTCTACGCCGCCACCTCCGAGATGCACGAGCCGGCGGCCTTCGCCGAGGTGCAGGCCGACAAGCAGATGGCCGCGCGCGGCATCGAGGTCGGGCACATCTTCTACTTCGGCACCAAGTATTCCGAGCCCATGGGCGCCAAGGTCACCGGTCCCGACGGCGTCGAGCGCCCGGTCCACATGGGCTCCTACGGGATCGGCCCGAGCCGCCTCGTGGCGGCGATCATCGAGGCTTCCCACGACGAGGCCGGGATCATCTGGCCCGACGCGGTGGCGCCCTTCGACGTGGCGCTGATCAACCTCAAGACGGGCGATGCCGCCACCGACGCCGCCTGCGGCGAGATCCAGGCCACCCTCGAGGCGGCCGGCCTCAGCGTGCTCTACGACGACCGCGACGAGCGCCCGGGCGCCAAGTTCGCCACGGCCGACCTCATCGGCCTGCCCTGGCAGGTCATCGTCGGCCCCCGCGGCCTCGCGGAGGGCAAGGTGGAGCTGAAGCGTCGGGCCGGCGGCGAGCGCGAAAGCATCGCCCCGATCGATCTGCTCGCCCGCCTGAAGCGGCTCTGAGGCACCCCATGGCGGCGACCCTCACGGACAGGCTTGCGGGCCTTCGCGCCCGGTTCCGGCGCGGGAGCACGCCCCCCTTCGCCGGGTTCGAGTGGATCATCGCCGGGCGCTACCTGCGGGCCCGGCGCCGGGGCGGCGGCGTCTCCGTGGTGGCGTTCTTCTCGCTCCTCGGCATCGCCCTGGGCGTCGCCACGCTGATCATCGTGCTCTCGGTGATGAACGGCTTCCGCACCGAGCTCCTGTCGAAGATCGTCGGCATCAACGGCCACGTCTTCGTCGCCCCGATCGACAAGCTCTTCACCGACTATGCCGACCTGTCCGAGCGCCTGTCGAAGGTCGCCGGGGTGCGGGCGGCGATCCCCCTGGTGGAGGGGCAGGCCTTCGCCTCCTCGCCCTATGGCGGCGCCGGCAGCGGCGTGCTGGTCCGCGGCATCCGGGGCGAGGACCTCGACAAGATCGGCGCCATCGCGAGCAACATCAAGGGCGGCAGCCTGGAGGGCTTCGACGACGGGTCGGGCGTCGCCATCGGCCGGCGCCTGGCCGAATCCCTCGGCGTCCAGGCCGGCGACCAGATCAACCTGCTGACGCCGAAGGGCGCCTCGACGCCGTTCGGCACGGCGCCGCGCACGAAGGGCTACACCATCAAGGCGATCTTCGAGATCGGTATGACCGAGTTCGACTCGACCTTCGTGTTCATGCCCCTGACGGAGTCCCAGGCCTTCTTCAACCGGGACGCCGATGTCAGCCTGATCGAGATCTACCTCGACAATGCCGAGGCGGTGGGCACGATGCGGCCCGACCTCGAGATGGCGGCCGAGCGCCCGGTGCTCCTCACCGACTGGCGCCAGCGCAACCGGACCTTCTTCGGCGCCCTGGAGGTGGAGCGGAACGTGATGTTCCTGATCCTCAGCCTGATCGTCGTGGTCGCGACCCTGAACATCATCTCGGGGCTGATCCTGCTCGTGCGCGACAAGTCCAGCGACATCGCCATCCTGCGCACCATGGGGGCGACCCCCGGCACCATCATGCGGGTGTTCCTCATCAACGGCGCGCTGATCGGCGTGGTGGGGACCCTGAGCGGGCTGGCCCTCGGCATCCTGATCACGATGAACATCAAGGGGATCCAGCGGGTGCTGTTCCCTTCCGCCTGGGACCCCACGGTGCGCTTCCTGGCCGAAATCCCGGCCGAGATGAACGCCAACGAGATCACCGTGGTGGTCGTCACCTCCATCGCCCTGTCGCTGATCGCGACGCTGTATCCCTCGTGGCGCGCCGCCCGGCTCGATCCGGTGCAGGCCCTGCGCTACGGTTGAGGCCCGAGCATCCATGACCACGACAGCCGAGGCGCCCGGCGCGCAGCCGGTCCCGGCCCTGTTCTTCGCCAAGGTGGAGCGGCGCTACGCCCAAGGGGCGGGGGCCCTCGAGATCCTGCGCCAGGCGGATTTCGCGATCTGGCCGGGCGAGCTCGTCGCCCTGGTGGCGCCCTCGGGGGCCGGCAAGAGCACGCTGCTGCACCTCGCCGGCCTGCTGGAGCGCCCCGACGGCGGCGAGATCTACATCGGCGGCCGTCCGACCGCCGCGATGGTGGATGCCGAGCGCACCCGCCTGCGGCGCGAGGAGATGGGCTTCGTCTACCAGTTCCACCACCTCCTGCCGGAATTCTCGGCCCTGGAGAACGTGGTGATGCCGCAGCTGATCCGCGGGCTCTCGCAGCGCGAGGCGCGGGCGCGGGCGGACGAACTCCTGAGCTTCCTCGGCCTCAAGGAGCGCCTCCAGCACCGGCCGGCCGAACTCTCGGGCGGCGAGCAGCAGCGCGTCGCCATCGCCCGCGCGGTCGCCAACGGCCCGCGCCTGCTCCTGGCCGACGAGCCCACCGGCAACCTCGATCCGCACACCGCCGCCCACGTCTTCGGCATCCTGGTGGCGCTGGTGCGCGCCTCCGGCCTCGCCGCGCTGATCGCCACCCACAACATGGATCTCGCCGCCCGCATGGACCGGCGCGTGACGATCCGGGACGGGCTGATCGAGCAGCTGCCCTGAGGGCCGGGCACGGGTATCAATGGCGGCGGATCGCTGGGCCGCGGAGGTCCGACGCCTTCGCGTGAGCACGCGGGGCCGATCCGCGACCGCTGGCCAAGGCGACGGGATTTACCGGGCCGTAACCACGATGCGGTGCGCCGACGAGTTTCGCTTTACATAGAACAAAACAAGAACAAAACTCGGGGCGTCAACGAAAGGCGAGGCCAATGTTCAAGCGGATGATCCTGACGGGTGCGGTCGAGTTCATGGCCTTCGGGCTCCTGGCGATGTCCATCGCCGCCTGGGCTGTCGCACTGGCGCCCTTGCGTTAGCGTTGCGGCGGGGTCACAGGGGTCGCGCGGTCCACAGGGAAACGCGTCCGGGCCCTGAATTCTCATGGATTGGAAACCACGACTCGGGCTGGTGGTCTCATGGCGCGCATCCTGAAAGACCCGGCTTACGTCCACCTCCACGTTCACTCGTCGTTCTCCCTGCTGGAAGGGGCCCTGAAGGTCGGGGACATCGTGAAGGCGGCGCTCGCCGACCGGCAGCCGGCCCTGGCGCTCACCGACACCAACAACCTGTTCGGGGCGCTGGAATTCTCCGAGAAGGCCGCCGGCGCCGGCCTCCAGCCGATCCCGGGCCTCCAGCTCACCGTCGCCTTCGAGGCGCCCGATCCGATGGCGCGCGTCGGGCAGGGCCAGGCCGGCTGCGCCAACATCGTCGTGCTGGCGAAGGACGAGACCGGCTACGGCAACCTGCTGCGTCTGGCGAGCCGCGCCTATTTCGACGGGGCGCTGGGCGACGCCCCCCGGGTCGGCGTCGAGGCCCTGGCCGAGTCGAGCGCCGGCCTGATCGCCCTGACGGGCGGTTCCACCGGGCCCCTCGACAGCGCCCTGCGGCAGGGCCGGGCCGAACTCGCCGCCGGCCGCCTGGCGCAGCTGCGCGCGGCCTTCGGCGAGGATGGCCTCTACGTCGAGATCCTGCGCCACGGGCTGCCCGACGAGCGCATGGTCGAGCGGGAATTGCTGCGGCTCGCCGACACGAACGGCCTCTCGGTGGTGGCCGCCAACGAGCCGTTCTTCGCCCGGGAGGGCGACTACGACGCCCACGACGCGCTGCTGGCCATCGCGGACGGCCGCCTCGTCTCGGACGACCGCCGCCGCAAGCTGACCCCGCGCCACGGCTTCAAGACCCGCGCCGAGATGGCCGCGCTCTTCGCCGACCTGCCGGACGCCCTGAACGCCACCGTCGAGATCGCCATGCGCTGCGCCTACCGCGTGCGCACCCGCAAGCCGATCCTGCCGAATTTCGGCGTGGTCGCCGCCCTCGACGCCGCCGCCCCCGAGGGCACCCCCGAAGTCCCGGCGGCGCCCCCCCTCGACGAGCCGGCGGAGCTGCGCCGGCAGGCGGAGGCCGGCCTCGAACGGCGCCTCGCCCAGCACGGCACCGCGCCGGGCATGTCCGAGCAGGTCTACCGGGACCGTCTCGCCTTCGAGCTCGACGTCATCGTGGGCATGAAGTTTCCCGGCTACTTCCTGATCGTGTCGGACTTCATCAAGTGGGCCAAGGACCACGACATTCCGGTGGGGCCGGGCCGCGGCTCCGGCGCCGGCTCCCTGGTGGCCTGGTCGCTCCTCATCACCGACCTCGACCCGCTGCGCTTCGGCCTGCTGTTCGAGCGCTTCCTCAACCCCGAGCGCGTCTCGATGCCGGATTTCGACATCGACTTCTGCGTCGAGGGCCGCGAGCGGGTGATCAGTTACGTGCAGCAGCGCTACGGCGAGCGGCAGGTGGCGCAGATCATCACCTTCGGCACCCTGCTGGCCCGCGGCGTGCTGCGCGACGTCGGCCGCGTGCTGGAGATGCCCTACGGGCAGGTCGACAAGCTGACCAAGCTCGTGCCGCAGAACCCGGCCAATCCCGTCACCCTGGTCCAGGCCATCGAGGGCGAGCCGAAGCTCCAGCAGGCGATCGAGGAGGAGCCGATCGTCGCCCGGCTCATGGAAATCTCGAAGAAGCTCGAGGGCCTGCACCGGCACGCCTCGACCCACGCCGCCGGCGTGGTCATCGGCGACCGTCCCCTCGAACAGCTGGTGCCGCTCTACCGCGACCCGAAGACCGGCATGCGGGTGACCCAGTTCAACATGAAGTGGGTCGAGGCCGCGGGCCTGGTGAAGTTCGACTTCCTCGGCCTGAAGACCCTGACGCTGCTGCGCTGCTGCACGGACTTCCTGGCCCGGCGCGGCATCATCGTGGATCTCGCCTCGCTGCCCCTCGACGACCCGGCGACCTACGCGCCGATGAAGCGCGGCGAGACGGTGGGCGTGTTCCAGGTGGAATCGGCCGGCATGCGCAAGGCCCTGGTCGAGATGCAGGCCGACCGCTTCGAGGACATCATCGCCCTGGTGGCGCTCTACCGCCCGGGCCCCATGGCCAACATCCCGGTCTATTGCGAGCGCAAGCTCGGCCGCGATGCCGGCAACGAGGCGAGCTGGTACCCGCACGAGAAGCTGGAGCCGATCCTCAAGGAGACCTTCGGCATCATCGTCTACCAGGAACAGGTGATGGAGGTGGCCAAGGTCCTGGCCGGCTACTCGCTCGGCGAGGCCGACATGCTCCGTCGCGCCATGGGCAAGAAGATCAAGGCCGAGATGGACGCCCAGCGCGACCGCTTCGTGAAGGGCTGCGTCGAGCGCGACCTCACCAAGGCCAAGGCCAACGAGATCTTCGACCTGCTCGCCAAGTTCGCCGATTACGGCTTCAACAAGTCGCACGCCGCCGCCTACGCCCTGCTGACCTACCAGACCGCCTACCTCAAGGCGAACCATCCGGTGGAGTTCCTGGCCGCCGCGATGCAGCTCGACATCGACGTCACCGACAAGCTGGCGGAGTTCCGCCAGGACGCCCAGCGCCTGAAGATCACCGTCGAGCCGCCCTCGATCAACACCTCGGGCGTCGGCTTCGAGGTGCGCGAGGGGCGCATCCACTACGCGCTCGCGGCGATCAAGGGCGTGGGCCGGGGGGCGGTCGAGGCCCTGATCGAGGCCCGGGGGGACCGGCCCTTCAAGGATCTCGCCTGCCTCGCCCGCCGCCTCAACCCGCGCATGCTCAACAAGCGCACCCTGGAGAACCTCGTGGCGGCCGGCGCCATGGACACCATCGAGCCGGATCGCGCCCGGGCCTGCGCCGCCATCGAACCGATGATGAAGCTGGCGCAAGGGGCGGCCGAGGCGGCCAGCACCGGCATCGAGGACATGTTCGGCGGCATCACCGCCGCCGACGTCACCCTGCGGGTGCCGCCCTACGACCCCTGGCCGATGGCCGACAAGCTGAAGAAGGAATACGAGGCGATCGGCTTCTTCCTGTCGGGCCATCCCCTCGACGAGTACGGCGACCTCCTCGGCAAGCTCCGGGTCCAGACCTGGGCCGAGTTCTGCCGCGCCGTCCGGGCCGGCACCACCAGCGTCGGCCGCGTGGCGGCCTCGGTGCTCGACCGCTCGGAGCGCCGGACCAAGACCGGCAACAAGCTCGGCATCGTCATCCTGTCCGACCAGACCGGGCATTTCGAGGCGATCATCTTCTCGGAGGGCCTCGGCCAGTACCGCGAGATCCTCGAGCCAGGCCGGCCGCTGGTGCTCCAGCTCCAGGCCAACCTCGAGGGCGAGGACGTGCGCGCCCGCATCATGACCGCCGAGCCCCTCGACGTGGCGGTGGCCCGCCACCAGAAGGGCATGCGCGTCTACCTGCAGGACGAGCGCCCGATCCCATCCGTGCAGCAGCGCCTGCAGGTGCGCGGGGAGGGCGAGGTCTCCCTGATCCTCCTCCTCGACGGCGCCCGCGAGGTCGAGGTCAAGCTGCCGGGCCGGTACCAGGCGACGCCCCAGATCGCCGGAGCGCTCCGGGCGGTGCCGGGCGTGGTGCAGGTCGAGGTGAACTGAGGCGCCGGCCCGGCCCTCGGGCACCGGGCCTCGCATCGGCCGGGCCGGGAGCCCGACCGACGCTTCCGCTCATCCGGTCTTGGACGGTCTTCGGTGGATTCCTCCGGCGCCTCTCGCGCAGGTCCCCCTCCTGGAGGGAGGGGAACGGGGTAAGGCGCGTGACCACGTCGGAGGGGCGAACCCCTCACCCCAACCCTCTCCCGGATGAAAGCGGGGGCTTGTTTCGACCCACCCCACCGGAGGGATCGCGCGGACGCCCTATCGCATCGGACCCGATCGATCCTTCGGCATGCCGGGCTTCGGGAGGCCGGATCCGGGCTCCGATCAGGGGGTGCGCGGGCCTGTCCTGCGCGCCTCCGACTTAGCCCGATCAAGGCCCCGGTGTGAGTAAGCGGAGCCGTCTCACGCCGCGCGGATGGCGGCGAGGAAGCCCTCGACCTCCTGGCGCACGGTGACCGACTGGACCGAGAGTTCGCCCGCCGCCATCAGCACCTGCTGGGCCGCGGAGCCGGTGTCGCCGGAGGCGGCGAGGACCTGGGCGACGTTCGTCGAGACGTCCTGGGTTCCGCGGGCCGCTTCGGCCGCGTTGCGGGAGATCTCGCCGGTGGCCGCCGTCTGCTCCACCACCGTCGCGGCGATGCTCTCGGTGATCGCGTTCACCGACACGATGGTCTGGCCGATCTGGCGGATGGCCGCGACGGCCTGGGCGGTCGCCTGCTGGATCGCCGCGATTTGCCCGCCGATCTGGTCGGTGGCCCGGGCGGTCTGGCCGGCGAGCTCCTTGACCTCCGCGGCGACCACCGCGAAGCCGCGTCCCGCCTCGCCGGCCCGCGCCGCCTCGATGGTGGCGTTGAGCGCCAGCAGGTTGGTCTGGCTGGCGATGCCGGAGATCATCGTCACGGCCTCTCCGATCCGGTCGGCGGCCTGGATCAGGCTGCCCATGCTGGCGTCCGTCGCTTCCGCCTCGCGGGCCGCGGCACCGGCGGCGGCGTTCGATTGCTGAACCTGGCGTTCGATCTCCTGCAGGGAGGCGACCATCTCCTCGGCGGCCGCGGCCACGGTCTGCACGTTCGTCGCGGTTTCCCGCGCGGCCGCGCTCGAGGCGAGCGCCTGCCCGCTGGTGCTCTCCGCCACCTGGGTCATCGACCGGGCCGTGGCGTCGAGTTCGGTCGCCGCGGAGGTGACGATGCCGATGTTGCCCGAGATGGTCTGCTCGAAGCTCTGGACGAGCTCGTCGACCCGGTCCGCCCGGCGCTGGCGCGCCGACAGCGCGGCGACCTGCTGCGCCTCCAGGTCGATGCGCGCGATGGCGTTCTGGCGAAACACGTCGACGGCCTTGGCCATCGCGCCCATCTCGTCCCCCGCCGTCTGCGAGGGCACCGTGACGGCCGTCTCGCCGGCGGCCAGGCGGCTCATCGCGTCCGTCATGCCGGAGATCGGCCGGATGATGCTGCGGGCGATCAGGACGGCGAGGGCGCCGCCGACCGCCAGCGCCAGGCCGACGAAGGCCATCTGCAGGACGCGGGCCCGGCTCACGCTCGCGTCCGTGTCGGCGATGATCTCGCTCACGGCCGACTCGATCTTCGCCCGGACTCCCAGGCCCGCCTGCATCAGGGCCGCCGCATGCGGTTTGAGCGTGTCGTCATGGGCCGCCCGCGTCGCCTCGATGGCGGCTGCCGCCGCGTTGAAGGCGTCGATGTAGGCGGCGACCGTGTCCTGCAACCGCTTGATCGGACGCGTGAACGCGCCGCCCGTGTCGAGCTCCTTCAGCGTCCTGATGGCGGTGTCGGCCTTGAGGCTGTTCGTGGCGAAGGTCGCGGGACCCTGGGGATCGCGGGTGGCCAGGAAACGCCAGTTCGCGACCCGCATCAGCAGCACCGCGCTGTCGACCGTCGCGACCTGAGCGATCTGCGCCGCGGACCCGTTCTGACGGATGTCGGAGATCAGGAGGCCGGCCACGCGCGTCAGCTCGTCGCCGGTTCGGAACAGCTTGGTCTTGCTGTCCGTCAGCGCCAGACCGGCTTGTCCGAGGCGCTGGATATCGTCCTTCAGGGCGGCAGACTGGTCCCGCATGCTGGCGTAGATCGCGCGCCGCTCCTCCGACACCGCGATGTCGACCTGGCGCTGGAGCACCGTGGTGATGGCCTGGCGTGTCTGCTCGACCTGCTCGATCTGATCGGGCGTCTGGCTCGACTGCAGATCCAGAGCCTGCCCGGACAGCCGCTCCGCGAGGCCGTTCATCGCGAAGACGTTGCGTGCCCCCTCCTCGAGGCGAGCGACCCGTGCGTATTCGGCCACGATGGAGCCGAGTTGATACTGCGCGGTCAGGCCAATTCCGCCGGTGATCAGGATCAGGCTGCCGAATCCGGCGTAGAGGCGAGCGCGGATACCGTATGTCATCGAGAGGCCTGATCCGTTGCGTGGTTTGTGCATGTCTCCTAGGTGTTGACCAATAAAAATGTCTTAAATTACATTATCTATCTAAATCGTCAGATCTATCTGAACTAATATTGTCCAGCTATACAATCAGGGTGAGCATTTTTGGACCAGCAACGTCACGCGGATCACCGATCGCGGGCATGTCCGGTCGATCGGGGTCGAACGAACGGACCGCCCGACGCCCCACCCGCGCGCCACGCCCCGTCGTTCCGGCGGAACCCGCGCGTCGAGGGTCCGAAAGGGCGCGTCAGGCGCCGGCCGCCGACGGGCCGGCGGTGCCGGCCCGGACTCGCGCCCGCAGGCGCTCCGCCACCATCGCCTGCAGGGTGAGGAGGTGCGGGCAGCGGATGCCCGCCTCGAGGCAGGCGGCCACCGTGCGAAACAGGTACTCGGCGCTCGGCCCGAGATGGCCGGCCCCGGCGGCGATCCGGTCCGCGATCGCGTCGTCCGGGATCGGGCCGGTGTAGCGGTCACTCTCGGGGTTCACCAGGAAGGTCAGCGCCTGGATCGTGCCGGCGGCCGTCTCCACCGGGACCCAGCGCCCGAGATAGCCGTTGCCGCGCATCTCGCGGCGCCAGACCGGCAGCAGGGTCTCGGCGGCCTCCGCACCGGTCAGCCGGAAGGCGACCCCCTCGCAGGAGCCGCCCGCATCGAGGGCCAGGACGAGGCCGGGATTGTCCACGCTGCCGCGGAACCGGCGCTGGAGGAGGCAGAAGCGCCGGTGATAGCCGTGCACGGTGCCGACCCGGCGCTCGGAATAGGCGAATTCCGGCTGCCAGATCAGCGAGCCGTAGCCGAACACCCACAAGCCCTCCGCGGGCATCGGCCGGGCGGCGAGGGCGGCGGCGAGGCCCGGGGCCAGTTCGGCATCGCTCAGCAGCGCGAGGGCCGTCGCGTCGTCCGCCACCGGCGTCGGATGGGCACGGGCGATGAGGGCGAGGGTCAGGGCGAGGGGCTGGTCGGGCATGGGGCCAGCGAACCACCGGGCAGGCCGGGGCGCAAGACCGGCTGCGCCGAAGCGCAAGACCGGCCGCGCCGAAGCGCAAGACCGGCCGCGCCGGGGGGCGTGCCTCAGCCCCGGCCGGCCGCGAAAGCCTCCAGTTCCGGCAGCGGCTCGGTCCGGTGCCCCTCGCAGATCTCCGGATCCTCGTCGACGCGGGTGAGGACGCCGCCGGCCTCCTGCACGACGATCTTCGGCCGCTCGGCGCGGCCGAAGGTGCGTCCCGTCATCCGGCTCGAGAGGCAGTAGAGCGTGCGGCCGGCGTCTTGGAACGGCTGCGAGACCCGGCTGTGCGCGAACCGCACCGGGATCAGCGAGACCGCGCCGAACGCGGCCTGCCCGAGGGCGAAGGCGGCGAGCCGTTCCCGCAGGGGCGCGGTCGCGGCGGGCGTCGGGATGCCCGCCCGCGGCCCGCAGGCCGCGAGGGGCAGCAGGGCGGCGAGGACCAGGGCGGGGCGGCGGCGGGCCGCGCGCACGGGCAGGGACATCGGGGCAGGCTCGACTCAGTGTGATGGCGAGCCTATCGAATTTCCCGCCTTGGGGGAAACCGCGTTCACTTGCAACCGGAATGGACGCAGCGCGCTTGCATCGTCTCGACGGCGCCGTAAGACACGGGCATGCAATGGACCGACGAGGCCCTGGTGCTCGGCCTGCGCCGCCAGGGCGAGACCAGCGTCATCCTCGAACTCATGACCCGGACCCACGGCCGCCACCTCGGGCTCGTGCATGGCGGGCGCTCGCGCCGGATGCAGCCGGTGCTGCAGGCCGGCAACCGGGTGCAGGCCACCTGGCGGGCGCGCCTCGACGAGAGCCTGGGCGCCTTCGCGGTGGAGCCCGTCGAATCCGTCGCCGCCCGGCTGATGGGGTCGGGGCTCGCCCTCTACGGCATGAGCCATCTCGCGGGCCTGCTCCGCCTGCTGCCCGAGCGCGACCCCCATCCCGAACTGTTCGAGGCGGCCGGCCTCCTGGTGGCGCACCTGCACGACCCGGACATCGCCCCGCCGCTGATGGTCCGCTTCGAACTCGCCATCCTGGCCGAGCTCGGCTTCGGGCTCGACCTGGCGGCCTGCGCCGCCACGGGAGGCAACGACGCGCTGATCTACGTCTCGCCCCGCAGCGGGCGGGCGGTGAGCGCCTCGGCCGGCGAGCCCTATCGCGACCGGCTCCTGGCGCTGCCGGACTTCCTGCGGGCCCGGGCGCCGGGTGCGTCCCTGCCGATGACGCCGGACGCCCGGGACGTTACCGCGGGGTTTACCTTGACGGGGTATTTCCTCGACCAGCACATCTGGGGACCGCGCGCGATCCCCGTGCCCGAGGAGCGCGCGCGCTTCGTTGCATTGGGCACGGGAAGCGCCTAAATTCCGTTCGTGTTTTGTTCTGAATTGGGTCGTCTGAGGCCCGGGAGTTCGTGATGGGCCAGCCCTTCGAGCCGCCATCGAGTCCCGATGGCATCGAGAGCGTCGAGCTGAAGACCGCGCTCGAGGATCGCTACCTCGCCTACGCGCTGTCGACGATCATGCACCGGGCGCTGCCCGATGCCCGCGACGGGCTCAAACCCGTCCACCGCCGCATCCTGTTCGCCATGCGGCTCCTGAAGCTCGATCCGACCTCGGCCTTCAAGAAATGCGCCCGCATCGTGGGCGACGTCATCGGCAAGTACCATCCGCACGGCGACACGGCGGCCTACGACGCCCTGGTGCGCATGGCGCAGGACTTCGCGCAGCGCTATCCGCTGGTCGACGGGCAGGGCAATTTCGGGAACATCGACGGCGATAACGCCGCCGCCCAGCGCTACACCGAGGCCCGGATGACGGAGGTGGCGCGCCTCCTCCTCGAAGGCCTCGACGACGATTCGGTGGATTTCCGCCCGAACTACGACGGGCAGGAGGAGGAGCCGGTGGTGCTCCCCGCCGCCTTCCCGAACCTGCTGGCCAACGGCTCCCAGGGTATCGCGGTGGGCATGGCGACCTCGATCCCGCCCCACAACGCGGCCGAGCTCTGCGACGCGGCGCTCTACCTGATCGGCCATCCCGAGGCGACCTCCGCCCAGCTCCTCACCTTCGTGAAGGGGCCGGACTTCCCCACCGGCGGCATCCTGATCGACAGCGCCGAATCGATCACCGAGGCCTACCGCACCGGGCGCGGCGGCTTCCGCGTGCGGGCGCGCTGGGCCAAGGAGGATCTGGGGCGGGGCACCTGGACCATCGTGGTCACGGAGATCCCCTACGGCGTGCAGAAGGCCCGCCTGATCGAGAAGCTCGCCGAGCTCCTGCAGGAGCGCAAGCTGCCCCTGCTCGCCGACGTGCGCGACGAATCGGCCGAGGACGTCCGCATCGTGCTGGAGCCGCGCGCCCGCAACGTCGATCCCGTCATCCTGATGGAATCGCTGTTCCGGCTCACCGAGCTCGAATCCCGCATCTCGCTCAACATGAACGTGCTGGTGGGCGGGCTGGTGCCCCGCGTCATCGGCCTCGCCGAGGCCCTGCGCGAGTGGCTCGACCACCGCCGCGTCGTGCTCCAGCGCCGGTCGCGCCACCGCCTCGGCCAGATCGACCGCCGCCTGGAGATCCTGGGCGGCCTGCTCATCGTCTATCTCGACCTCGACGAGGTGATCCGCATCATCCGCGAGGAGGACGAGCCGAAGCCCGCCCTGATGAAGCGCTTCGAACTCACCGAGGTGCAGGCCAACGCCATCCTCGACACGCGCCTGCGCTCGCTGCGCAAGCTCGAGGAGATGGAGATGAAGCGCGAGCTCGACGCCCTGACCCTGGAGAAGGAGGGGATCGAGGGGCTGCTCGGCTCCGACAAGCTGCAATGGGCCGACATCACCAAGCAGATCCGCGCGGTGAAGAAGACCTTCGGTCCCGAGACCAAGATCGGCGCCCGGCGCACCACCCTGGAGAACCCGCCCGACACCGCCGGCATCGACTTCGCCGCCGCCCTGGTGGAGCGCGAGCCGATCACCGTCATCGTCTCCAACAAGGGCTGGATCCGGGCCCTCAAGGGCCACGTGGCCGACCTCTCGGGCGTCGCCTTCAAGGGCGACGACGGCCTCAAGCTCGCCTTTCCCAGCGAGACCACGGCCAAGATCCTGGTGCTGGCCTCGAACGGCAAGGTCTTCACCCTGGAGGCGGCCAAGCTGCCGGGCGGGCGCGGCTTCGGCGACCCGATCCGCCTGATGGTGGATTTCGACGACGGCACCGAGATCGTGGCGGCCATCCCCTACCAGCCGGGCGCCAAGGTCCTGGTCGCGGCCACCGACGGGCGCGGCTTCCTGGCGCCGGCCGATGCGCTCGTGGCCAACACCCGCAAGGGCAAGGGCATCATGGGCCTCGACGCGCCGGCGACGGCCGCCGTGCTGGTGCCGGCCACCGGCGACCACGTGGCGGTGTGCAGTGCCGACCGGCTGATGCTGGTCTTCCCCTTGAGCGAATTGCCCGAGATGGTGCGCGGCAAGGGCGTGCGCCTGCAGCGCTGCCGCCAGACCACGCTCACCGACGCCCACGTCTTCCCCCTGGCCGAAGGGCTGCCCTGGCGCGAGGCGGGCGGCGAGGCGCGTCTCGCCAATGCGGGGATTCTGGAGAAATGGCTGGGCCACCGCTCGGATGCCGGTGCCCTGATGACCCGGAGCTTCCCGAAGTTCGAGCGGTTCGGGAAGTAGAAGGCGCGGTCGGCCCCTGGCGCCTGGACGCGAATTTCAGGGCGTCTGGCCGAGCGTTTCCTCGACGAGGCGCGGGTTTCGCTGGAGGAGCGCCAGGAGCATGCGGGCCGGTCCTTCGGGCTGGCGACGGCGCTGTTCCCAGTTCCGCAGGGTGCCGACGGCGACACCGATCCGACGGGCGAAGGCATCCTGTGAGAGATCCGTCGCCTTTCGGATCGCGGCGACGTCGATGTCCTGCGGGACGTGGATGCCGAACCCGGCTCCGATGTCCCCGCGCGCATGGGCGGCCGCCTGTTTCAGGCTCAGCGCCAACTCGGCGAACATCGCGTCGTCCCTCGCTCATCGCCCCCAGAGAACGAGATCACGCGGGCGCCGCCGCGCTCGCCGCGCCCGGTCAAGGGAACGCGAACCTTCCGAAGGCCGCTAGGCCCCGGAATCACCTCGCGCGCCTGCGGATGGGCCGCGAGGAAATCCACCACCGCACTTCGCGCGACGTCGGTCATGACGCGTTCGGCAGAGCGCAGATAGACCTCGTCTCGATGACCGTAGGGAGCACGCTGGCCATGCCCAAGACCGCGCCGTTGGCGCATGTCCGTCAATGGCAGGAGACAGGTCGAGGAGCTCGGTGGAGATCCGTCAAGGACCGGCAGACAGTCGTCAACCGGGCCAAACACAGACGGCAAGGCCCGGGAAACCGAGTCTTGCCGCACAGGAATCCCTACAAGTCGAGAAGCCGGGTCGCGCCGCTTGAGTCAGCGGCGGCGGAACTGACCCCGCATGGGCGGGCGCGGACCGGAGGAGCGCTCGTCCTTGTGCCGGAACACGAGGCGGCCCTTCTCCAGGTCGTAGGGCGACATCTCGACGGTGACGCGGTCGCCGGCCAGAGTCTTGATGCGGTTCTTCTTCATCTTGCCGGCCGTGTAGGCCACGATCTCGTGCCCTTGGTCGAGCTGCACGCGGTAGCGCGCGTCCGGCAGGATCTCGATCACGAGACCGTCGAACTGCATCAACTCTTCTTTCGCCATCCACACTCTCCAGCCGGACGGCCTGAAAAGGGGCGACCCGGGACACAAAACGAAGCCGTTCGGCAAAACGCGGCGGGCGGCGGGTCCGATCCCATCGGATGCGCAACACCGGCGAGCGTTGCCCCGACATAATGTCCGGATCGGCCGGAAGCAAGCTTTTCCCGATGCAGGCCGGTGATGAACCCGGCACAAGTCGCGCGCGGATCCGGCGTGATTCGGAAAGATCAAGATTTGGCCCGCGATTTCGCTCCGTCGCGCGTCCGGCCGGCGCGCTCCGGCGGCGGCGGGCAGACTCGACTCACGGGGTGACGTCGTTGCCCGCAAAGTCGATCCGCCCATCCGGCATCCGCTTCCAGGCCTGCAGGACCGTGGCCGGGCGGCGGGGATCGGGCTTCAGGTCGCCCCGGGCATCGTAGGCGAGGTCGCCGAGAACCGTCCGCAGGGCCCGGCCCTCATGCAGGTAGGCCGCCACCGCCCGGCCCTCCGCCGATCCGGCGCCGAGGACGCCCTGGCGCAGGACCTCGACGGCCGCATAGGCCTGGGCGGCCACCGCGTTCGCGTCCGGGCTGCGGGGACCCTTCGTCGCCTTCGCATCAAGTGTCTTCGGCTCGGGCAGCCGGGGCGGGTCGGCGGTGAGGGTCATCACCGTGCCCTCGGCCGCCGGGCCGGCCGCCTGAGGAAAGGCCGGATCGAGGAGGCCGTCGCTGCCCACCAGGGGCGCGGTCACGCCGCCGTCGCGCAGGCCGCGCAGGAGCACGGCCGCCTCCGGCGCAAGGCCCCCGAAATACACCACCTCGACCCGCGCCCGCTTCAGGCGCGCCACCAGTCCGGAGACGTCGCGCTCGCCGCGGGTCAGGGTCTCGAAGGCCGCCTCCGGCTGGTCCGCGGCCTTGAGCACGCGGCTCACGCCCTCCGCGAGGCCGCGCCCGAACGGGCTCTTGTCGTGCACGAGGCCGATGCGCTGGCCGCCGTGACGGCCGAGGAGGTAGGCGCCGGCGAGCCGCCCCTGCTCGGCCTCGTTCGGCACGGTGCGGAACACGTTCCAAAGGCCCTTGGCCGTCAGCGCGGCAGAGCCGGTGCCCGGCGTCACGGCGACGATGCCGGCCTCCTCGTAGACCGGCATCGCCAGCCCCGCGACGCCGGCATTGAAGGGGCCGACCACCAGGCCGACCCGCTCGGCGGCGAACCGCCGGGCGACGGCGAGACCCTGCTTGCCCTCGCCGCCATCGTCGGCGACCACCAAGACCAGGCGCTGCCCGTCGACACCGCCGGCCCGGTTGAGATCGGCCACCGCCTGCTCGGCGCCGAGGCGCAGGCCCTGTCCGAAGGCGGCATCCGGGCCGGTCAGCGGCGCCGACAGCCCGATGCGGACCTGGGCCTCCGCGGAGCCGGAGGCCGAACCCATCAGCAGGCCGGCGAAGGCGAAGGCGGTGGCGCGGAGGCTGGGCATCGGGGCAGGGCTCCATCGGGGCGGGTGACGCGGCCCCACGATAGGGGCGCCCGGTCGGTGCGGGAAGACACGCCCCGGTGGCCGCGCCGCCCGGTGCGCATTGCCACGGCGGCGCGGGACCTTACCTCGGTCTACCGGGTTTTCATTCCAGTTCCACGCAGCGGGCCGGATCCCGCGCCGGAGTTCGCCAGGACCATGCTTTCCACCGACAACGACATTCTCGGCGCGGCCGAAGCCTGGCGTCGCGAGGGGCGCGCGGTGGCGCTCGCCACCGTCATCGAGACCTGGGGCTCGGCGCCGCGGCCGGTGGGAAGTCACCTCGTGGTCGACGGCGAGGGCAACTTCCTCGGCTCGGTCTCGGGCGGCTGCGTCGAGGGCGCGGTGATCACCGAGGGCCTGGAGGCGATTGCCGACGGGCAGGCGCGCATCATCGAATTCGGCGTGGCCGACGAGACCGCCTGGCGGGTCGGACTGTCCTGCGGCGGGCGCATCCGCGTCTTCGTCGAGTCCGTGGCCTGAGGCGCCGGCATGCAGCTCGAGACCCTCGCCATCCTCAACGCCGAGCGCGCCGCGCGCCGCGCCGCCATCCTCGTGACTGACCTCGACGGCGGGGCCCAGCGGGTGGTGCGCGAGGCCGAGATCGCCGGCGATCCCCTGGGCGACCTCCTCGCCCGCCACCTCGCCTCCGGCAAGAGCGGCCTCGCCGAGGCGGACGGCCGCTCGGTCTTCCTCACCGTGCAGGCGCCCCCGGTGCGTCTGGTGGTGATCGGTGCCGTCCATATCAGCCAGGCGCTGTGCCCGATGGCGCGCGCCCTCGATCTCGCCGTCACCGTCATCGATCCGCGCACCGCCTTCGCGACGCCGGAACGCTTCCCCGGCATCGACCTCGTGGCCGAATGGCCGGACGACGCCCTGGCCGGTCCGGTCCCGCCCCTGGACCGCTACTGCGCCGTGGCCGCCCTGACCCACGATCCGAAGATCGACGACCCGGCCTTGGCCGCAGCCCTCCGGGCGGGGTGCTTCTATGTGGGGGCCCTCGGCTCGCGCAAAACCCACGCGGCCCGCGTCGCCCGGCTGACCCAGGCGGGGTTCGCGGAGGCCGAGATCGGCCGGATCGCGGCGCCGATCGGCCTTCCCATCCAGGCCGTCAGCCCGGCCGAGATCGCGGTCTCGATCCTGGCGCAGATCATCGCCGCGCAGCGCACCCCCCGCACCGGAGCCGCCGCGTGAAGTTCGGGGCCGTCCCGACGCGCGAGGCTGCCGGGCTGATCGCCGCCCATACGGTGCGGTCCCACGACGTGACCCTGCGCAAGGGCCGGGTCATCCCGGCCGAGGACGCCGCGCGCCTCGCGGCCGCCGGGCTGTCCGAACTCGTGGCCGTCACCCTCGAGCCGGGCGACGTGGCCGAGGATCCGGCGGCCGAACGCCTCGCCGCGCATCTCGCCGGTCCGTACCTGCGCCGCGAATTGCCCTTCACCGGCCGCTGCAACCTCCATGCGGCGACCGCCGGGCTCCTGCACATCGACCGGGCCGCCGTCGACGCCGTCAACGGCGTCGACGAGGCGATCACGGTGGCGACGCTCGCGCCCTACAAGCCCGTGGTGGCCGGCGAGATGGTCGCCACGGTCAAGATCATCCCCTATGCGGTCCCGGGCGCCGCCCTCGACCGGGCCTGCGGCGCCGCACCCGCGGGGGCGCTCGCGGTGGCGCCCTACCGGTTGACCCGGGTCGCCGTCGTCTCGACCCTGCTGCCCGGCCTGAAGCCCACGACCATCGACAAGACCCTCGCCAACCTGCGCCACCGCCTCGCCCCGACGGGCGCCGCCCTCGTCACCGACGCCCGGGTGCCCCATCGCCGCGAGGCCGTGGCCGAGGCGATCCGGGCCGCGGTCACGGAGGATCGCGCCGAGCTGGTGGTGGTGTTCGGCGCCTCGGCCATCGCCGACCGGCGCGACGTGATCCCCGCCGGGATCGAGGCGGCGGGCGGCCACGTCGCGCATCTCGGCATGCCGGTGGACCCGGGCAACCTCCTCCTGGTCGGACGGGTCGCCGCGGTGCCGGTCATCGGCGCGCCGGGCTGTGCGCGCTCGCCCAAGGAGAACGGCTTCGACTGGGTGCTGCACCGGCTGCTCGCCGGCCTCGAAGTGACCCGGGCCGACATCGTCGCCCTCGGTGTCGGCGGGCTCCTCATGGAGATCGGGTCGCGGCCCCAGCCCCGCTCCGGCGGCGACCCGGCCGAAGACGATGCCTGAGAACGATGCCTGAACTCGGTCTCATCCTCCTGGCGGCCGGGCGCGGGACGCGCTTCGGCGCGGAGCCGAAGCTGCTGCAGCCGCTGGCCGGGCGGCCGCTCGTTCGCCACGCCGCGGAGGCCGCGATCGCCTCCGGGCTCGGCCCGGTGGTTGCGGTCCTCGGCGCCCATGCCGGCCGGGTCGGCGCCGCCCTCGACGGGCTCGACCTCGCCCGGGTCGTGAACCCGGCCTATGCGGACGGTCTCGCCACCTCGCTCCAGGCCGGACTCGCGGCCCTGCCGGCGGCGGGGAGCGCGATCGTGCTCCTCGGGGACATGCCGCGCGTGACCGCCCGCCACCTCCAGGATTTGGCCGACGCCTTCCGCCGGGCGGAGCCGGCCCCCGCGGCGGTGGTGCCGATCCATGCGGGCGTGCGCGGCAACCCGGTCCTCCTGAACCTAGGTCTCCTGGCTCCCGCCCTCGCCGGTCTCTCGGGTGACCAGGGCGCCGGACGGCTGCTCGCCGGACGCGCCGACGTGCTCGAATGCGCGATGGATGCGGGTGTGCGCCTGGACGTCGACACGCCGGACGGTCTCGCGGCCCTCCGCTGAGGGGGCTCCTACAAATCCGTTTGATCCCTTCGGGATGGCGGATTTGGGCCTCGCTCCAGCGCCGCGCAGGCTGGCCGAGACGGGCACCGCTCCGGTCGGGCGGAGCCCGTATCAGTCCTGCGCCGCCCGTGCCGGCGCGCGCTTGGCCTCGGCCCGGCAGCGGTCCGAGCAGTAGCGGACCTCGTCCCAGACCCGCTCCCACTTCTTGCGCCACGCGAAGGGCTTGCCGCACTGGACGCAGATCTTGGTGGGAAGATCGGCCTTCTTGCGCATCCGCGCCATGGGGTCTGCTCGATCGCTTTCGTGGAGGGGTCGCTCCGATATAGGGCAGCCTACCGCCCCAGCTGTCCGGCCTCGCTGACCGGGACCGGGCTCCAGCGGGTGAGCTGGATGTAGCCGTCGCGGGCGGCGATGACGACGTGGCGGCGGTAGCGCTGCACCACCGTCCCCGGCGCATGCCGATGCGCCTCGCGCCAGCCCTCGGCCGCCGCCACGTAGACCCGGGACTCGCCGACCCGGGCGATCGTCTCGATCGTGCCGAAGGCGCGGACCCGGCGCAGGATCGCCTCGACCTCGGCGCGGAAGTCGAGGGTGCGATCCGCATCCGTCACCCGCGGCCAGTAGGAGCCGGTGCCCTGGGGAGCGGGCGTCCGCCACAGGGCAGGCAGGTCCCGGGCGATCGGGCCGGCGGCGATGCGGCGCGCCGCCATCTGGCACTTGGCCAGCAGGGTCTCGTGCGATTCCAGGGCGGCGAGCGGGAAGCGCTCCTGGGCCAGGATGTCGCCGGTGTCGAAGCCGTCCTCGGCCAGCACGTGGGCGGTGACGCCCCAGTCCGGCTGCCCGTCGGAGATCGCCTTAAAGAGCGGGTAGGGTCCGCGGCCCAGGGGAAGCGGGGAGGGGTGGAAATTGAGCGCGTAGGCGCACCGCCCGCGCCAGCCCCGGATCAGCCAGGGATAGCCCGCCACCACCAGGGCCCAGTCCCCGCCCTGCGTCTCCGCGAGCCCGGCGAGGTCCTCCGGCCGCATCCGCGAGATCTGGATCGGCACGCGGTGGCGGCGGGCCTGAGCCACCACCGCCTCGTTGTGATCGTAGATCCCGTCGCAGGGCCGGGTGAACAGCTTGATCGGCGTCCAGCCCGCCCCGAGCAGGGCCTCGAACACGCCGCCGAGGAAATCGATTCCGGCAAAGGCGAACTTCATGCGGCTCCCGACGGTCCTGCGACGTCACGGATCGGTCGATCCCGCGCGGGGACGGCTCTCCGTCCCCGGCATCCGCCATACCTACCGCATCGGGAGCGAATTGGGAGCGGGCATGAATATGGGAGCGCGCATGAGGCGGGAGATCGTCATCGGCGACGCGGGCGGACGAGCGCCCGGCCGGCGCCCGCCGCGGGACGCCCTTCGGGCTCTTCGGCAGGCCGAGGGCTGATCGCCATCCGCACGCTCCGCTTCCTCCTCGGCGACCAGCTCACCCGCCGCATCGCCACCCTCACCGATCTCGATCCGGACCACGACGTCGTCCTGATGGTCGAGGTGCGGGCCGAGGCCACCTACGTGCGCCACCACAAGCAGAAGATCGCCTTCCTGTTCTCGGCGATGCGCCACTTCGCGGCGGAGCTGGAGGCGGAGGGCATCACCGTCGACTATGTCCGCCTCGATGCCCCGGGCAACACCGGCAGCTTCACCGGTGAGCTGGAACGCGCCGTTGCGCGCCACGCGGTCGACCGCGTCGTCGTCACCGAACCCGGGGAGTGGCGGGTCTGGACCATGATGGAGGGCTGGCGCGCCGATCTCGGCCCGCCCGTGGAGATTCGCGACGACAACCGCTTCCTCTGCCCCCGCGCCGACTTCGCCGCCTGGGCCGGCGACCGCCGGAGCCTGCGCATGGAGACGTTCTACCGCGGCATGCGCCGCCGCACCGGCCTGCTGATGGAGGGGACCGAGCCGACCGGCGGCCGCTGGAACTTCGACCCCGAGAACCGCAAGGGGCTGCCGAAGGGCCACGGCGTGCCCGAGCGCGTCGGCTTCCCGCCCGATGCCGTGACCCGGGAGGTCATCGCCCTGGTCGAGCGCGACTTCGCGGATCACTTCGGCGAGACCGACGCCTTCGCCTGGCCGGTCACCCGGGCCGAGGCCATCACCGCCTTCAAGCACTTCCTCGCCGTCGGCCTGCCGGCCTTCGGCGACTATCAGGACGCGATGCGCGCGGACGCGCCGTTCCTGTACCACGCGCTGATCGCGCCGGCGCTGAATGCCGGGCTGCTGACGCCGGAGGAGGTCTGCCGGGCGGCGGAGCGCGCCTATCGCGCCGGGGAGGCCCCGCTTCACTGCGTCGAGGGGTTCATCCGCCAGATCCTCGGCTGGCGCGAATACGTGCGCGGCCTGTACTGGGCCCGGATGCCGGACTACGCGGCGTCGAACGCCCTCGAGGCCACCCGCGATCTGCCGTGGTTCTACTGGTCCGGCGAGACCGCGATGAACTGCCTGGCGCAGTGCATCGGCGCCACCCGCACCCACGCCTACGCCCATCACATCCAGCGCCTGATGGTGACGGGCAACTTCGCCCTGCTCGCCGGCCTGGCCCCCGAGCAGGTGGAGGAATGGTACCTCGTCGTCTACGCCGATGCCTACGAATGGGTCGAGCTGCCCAACGTCCACGGCATGGTGCTCTGGGCCGATGGCGGCGTGATGGGCTCGAAGCCCTACGCGGCCTCGGGCGCCTACATCAACCGCATGTCGGATTACTGCCGGGGCTGCGCCTACGACGTGGCCAAGAAGACCGGTCCATCGGCCTGCCCGTTCAACTATCTCTACTGGAACTTCCTCATCCGGCACGCGGAGCGCCTGGCGGACAATCCGCGCCTCGCCATGCCCTACCGCACCCTGGCGCGGATGGACCCGACGAAGCGCGCCGCGATCCTCGACGACGCGGCGCGCTTCCTCGACGGGCTCGACGCGGCGCCGCCGGCCGCCCCGGCCGACCAGGGCACCCTCGCCCTGGCGCCGCCCCGGTCGAAGCTGGCCCGCCATCCGGCCCGCGACACGGTTACCAGGGCGTCCAGACGGAAAGGCTGAGATAGGGGCCGGGGTCCTGATCGCTGGCGAGTTGCAGCCCGGCCGAGAGGCGCAGGCTGAAGCCGCCGAGGGCGAAATCCGTCGCGTGCAGGCCGACGTTCCACTTCCGGTAGCCGGTCCCGTCCCCGGAGAAGGCGATCTCGGGTCCGAGATAGGCGCCCCAGTGCCGATAGCCCCAGGCGAGGCGACCCCAGGTGCTCATGCGGGTGGTGCCGGTCACCAGCGTGGCGGCGAACAGGGTCGCGTCGGTGGGGTGGGCCCACACCTCGCCGTGGAGGCGCAGGCCGAAGCGGGGCGGCAGGGCCTGCACGCAGCCGCAGCCCGACACCACCTCCATCGATCCCTCCGGCCCCGCATAGGCCGCCACGACGCCCCAGTCGCGAAACCACTGGTAGCCGAGCACGACGGCGCCGATCGCGGTGTCGCGCGTGGCGGCGCCCTCGCGGCGGCGCTGGCCGCCGAGGCTCCCCAGGGCGACGAATCCCTCCCGGTCGACCCGGTCCAGCGCCAGCTTCGCCCCGGTGGTCACGAAGACGGAGGGGCTCGCCTCCAGGCTTCCGAACAGGACGAGCGAGGCCGGCGAGGAGGACAGGGCCGGCGTGCCGAGGAGACCGGCGGCGCAGGCGGCCGGCACGACGAACCGCTTGGGCTTTCGCTTCGCCTCGGACAGGGCTGTGGTCGTCGCGCGCACGGGCGTCCCAGGTTCGACCCCGAGGACGCCCTGGCGGTCATGGCACCGGGCCCCGGAATCAATCTAGAATCTATATAACATAAAAATTATAACTCTCTGATTGTATTTTGATCCATCGCACAGAACACATCTGGTCAAGATACCTCATCGCAACTAACCGAGATTCTTCGCAACCTGAGATTGATTATTTGAGTGCGAGTCGATTTCCAGGACCGGGTGGATCCGTTCGAGGACCGCATTTCGGGGCCTTCCCGGCGCGCGGATGCGCCGCTTGGCCTCGGCGCCCATCTCGGCTACAGCCCGGCTCAGGACCGTCGCCAATGGCCGAGCTTTCTTGTCACCAGCTGCCAGAACTTCCGAGGTTCTCACCGTGCTCGCCGAGCAGGAAGGGGAACGGCTGACCGTCGGCGAGATCGTCGCCGTCCTGAAGGATCGCGCCTTCGCGCTCCTCATCGTCATCCTCGGATTGCCCAATTGCCTGCCGATGCCGCCGCCGATCCCCCTGGTCTGCGGTCTTCTGCTGCTGCTGGTTGCGATTCAGATCACAGCCGGCATGGCCTCGCCCTGGCTGCCCCGCGCGCTGCTGCGCCGGTCCGTCGCCCGCAGCGACGTCGAGCGGGCCGCCAGCCGGGCCGTGCCGCTGCTGCGCCGCCTTGAGCACTGGTCGCGCCCGCGCATGAGCCTGTTCGAGACCGCCCTCGGCATGCGCGGCGTCGGCCTCATCCTGCTCACCCTGTCGCTGGCCCTGATCGTGGCCGCGCCGATCGTGGGACAGATCCCCCTCGGCCTCGCCATCTGCCTCGTCGGCCTCGGCCTCGTCGAGCGCGACGGCGTCGTGGTTCTGGGGGGGCTCGCCATCGGCGCCGTGGGCGTCCTCCTCAATGCCGGCTTCGTCTATGCGATCATCTCCGGCCTCATGAGCCTGTTCGCTCTCTGACGGACGGACCGCGCCGAGGATCGCCGCGCTCCGAGGGGCGCTGCGCCCGTCAGGCTTCGAGATGGCGCGCCCGCACCAGCCGGCGGACCAGGCCGCCCCGGCGCCCGATCAGCATCGAGACCAGGTAGAAGCCGCCCGCCGCGAGTACGATCGCGGGCCCGGTCGGGAGATCGGCCTGGTAGGACACGCTGAGCCCGACCACGCTCGACAGCATCGCGATCAGGACCGAGACCGGGATCATGCCCGACAGGTCCGCCGCCCAGAACCGCGCCGCAATGGCCGGCAGCAGCATCAGCCCCACCGCCAGCAGCGTGCCGAGGGCCTGGAAGCCTCCGACGAGGTTCATCACCACGAGGCCGAGAAAGGCGTAGTGCACCGGACCGCCGGCCCGGCTGACCGTGCGCAGGAACAGCGGATCGACGCATTCCATCACCAGGGGCCGATAGATCGCCGCCAGCCCGAACAGCGTCACGGTGGCGATGCCGCCGAGGAGCCAGAGGGCCGGGTCGTCGAGGGCGAGGACGCTGCCGAACAGGATGTGCAGCAGGTCGATCTGCGAGCCGCGCAGGGAGACCAGCAGGACGCCGCCGGCCAGCGAGATCAGGTAGAAGGCCGCGAGGCTCGCATCCTCCTTGATCACGGTGGAGCGGGTCACGAAGCCGGCCAGCAGCGCCACCGCGAGGCCGGCGGCCAAGCCGCCCAGGGTCATGGCCGGCAGGGACAGCCCCGCCACTAGGAAGCCCGCCGCCGCCCCGGGCAGGATCGCGTGGCTCATGGCGTCGCTCATCAGGCTCATGCGCCGCAGCATCAGGAACACGCCGACGGGCGGGGCCGAGAGCGACAGGGCGAGACAGCCGACCAGGGCCCGGCGCATGAAGCCGAATTCGACGAAGGGACCGAAGAGGAGGTCGATCACGCGGCGTGCCCCCGGTCGCGTACCGCCCCATGGTCGTGGGCATGCGGATGCGCATGGCGCCCATCGGGGCCGTGGTCATGGTCGGGACTGTGGTCGTGGTCGGGACTGTGGTCGTGGTCGTGGGGCGGGCCCGGCTCCTCGTGCCGGCCGCAAACCGCGGCATCCTCGTCCCAGGCCTCCGACAGGCTCTGGGCGCGGGCGAGGTTCTGGGGCGTGAGCACCCGCTCGGTCGGTCCCCAGGCGACGCGCTCCCGCGCGAGCAGGAGCGTGTGCGGGAAGTGGCTCCGCACCTGTCCGAGATCGTGGAGGGCGGCCACAATGGTGCGGCCCTGCCCGTGCCAGGCGCGGACCAGGGCCAGCAGGTCGGCCGTGGTGCGTCCGTCGACCCCCGTGAACGGCTCGTCGAGGAGGAGGACGCGGGCCTCCTGCACGATCAGGCGCGCGAACAGGGCCCGCTGGAACTGGCCGCCCGACAGGGTGCCGATCAGGCGCGCCTCGAATCCGGCGAGGCCTACGGCGGCGAGGGCGTCCAGCAGCGTCGCCCGATGCCGGCGCGCGCTCCGCCAGGGGCCGAGGCGCCGCCACAGGCCCATGGCCACGAGATCGAGGACGCTGAGGGGGAAGCTGCGGTCGATCTCCGCCGCCTGCGGCAGGTAGGCGATGGCCTCCTCGAGGCCCGGACGGGCGATCCGGCCCTCGAGACACGGAATCTCGCCGACGATGCCCTTCAGGAGGGTCGACTTGCCGGCCCCGTTCGGCCCGACCAGGGCGAGGAGGGCCCCGGGCGGAATGACCCCGTCGAGGTGGTGGACCGCCGGGTGGCGGTCGTAGCCCAGGGTCAGCCCGTGGAGCGTGATGGCGCCGGGCAGATCACAGCTCATGGTCACGACTCATCGGGAGGCCCACAGGATGGCGGCCCAGAGCAGGAGGGTCAGGACCAGCGCCACCGCGAAGCGCAAGGACGCGCCGGCCTGGAACAGCGAGTGGCGGAGGGCGGCAGGGGGGCGCGGGGCTTGGATCACGGCGGGGCTTGGGTCACGGCGGGGCTCGGGTCACCGATGGATCATTTGCCCGAACGGGAGCGCCGGCTTATGTTGGCGGTGATACACTGTAACACTCGGGCAGTTCAACGGGCCGGGTTCACGGGGCAGATCATGCACGACCATGCGGCGACGCATGACCACGGTTGCGGCGGGGCGGAGGAAGCGATCGCCCGGGCGGAGCGCCTGTGTCGCGAGCGCGACCTGCAATTCACCCGCCTGCGTCGCGACGTGCTGGCGGCCGTGGCGGGGCAGACGCGGCCGATGGGCGCCTACGACATCGCCGAGACCCTGAGCGAGCCGGGGCGGCGCGTGGCGGCGGTCTCGGTCTACCGTGCCCTGGATTTCCTCACCGAGCACGGACTCGTGCACCGGATCGCCAGCCGTAACGCCTTCGTGTCCTGCGGCCACTCCCACACCGAGGGCGCCGGCCTCGTCTTCCTGATCTGCCGGAACTGCGGCACCATCGACGAGACCACCTCGCCGGAAGTGGAGGATCAGCTCGGCCGGACCCTGGCCAAGGCCGGCTTCAAGCCGACGAGCCGCATCCTTGAGGTCGAGGGCGAGTGCGGTGCCTGCCTCGGCCGGACCACCGCGGAGTGAGCGGGCACGCCCGCGGCCTCGCGCCGGGCCGCTCGTCGGCTCAGCACGCGTTCTCGTAGGCGCGGGGCGAGAACACGGTCATGAACAGGATCCGCAGGTCGAACCAGATCGACCAGTTGTCGATGTAGTGCAGGTCGTGCTGGACCCGCCGCTGCATGTCGAGGTCGGTGAGGGTTTCGCCCCGGAGGCCGTTCACCTGCGCCCAGCCGGTGATGCCCGGCATCACGTTGTGGCGTCGCGCGTAGAGGGCGATGCGGTTCTCGAAGCTGCGGTCATGCGCCAGGGCGTGGGGGCGCGGCCCCACGAGGGACATCTCGCCGAGCACCACGTTGATGAGCTGAGGCAGCTCGTCGATGTTCGAGCGCCGCAGGACGCGGCCGATCGGCGTGATGCGACTGTCGTTGCGGGTCGCCTGCTTGAAGACCTCCTCCGGAGCGGCCTTCATGCTGCGGAACTTGAAGACGCCGAAGGGCTGCTGGTTGAAGCCGTACCGCCTCTGCCGGAAGAACACCGGACCCGGGCTGTCGAGCTTGATCAGCGCCGCCACCACGAGGAAGAGCGGGCTCAGCAGCACCAGGGCGATCAGGGCCAGGGTCAGGTCCAGGCTGCGCTTCAGGAACAACTCGCCGGCCTGGAGCGGGCGACGCCCGATATTGATGCCCGAGAGGCGGCCGACCCGGGCGAGGGCGAGGTCCGGAAAGCGATCCATCACCGAGCCGGGGCGCAGGTGGAGGGCCGCCGGCACCCGCAGGAAAGCGTCGATGCAGCGCTCGATGTCCGAGGCGTCCGACCAGGGCAGGAGGATGAACACATCGTCCGGGCGCAGGAAGCGCACCACGGAGACCGCGAGATCGAGATCCTCCGATCTCTGGGCGTGCCGGGCCGCCGCGTCGCCGGTCGGGTCGACCTGGCGCAGATAACTCGTGCCGATCACGCGCAGGCCGAGGGCCTCGGGGTCGTTGTGGGCATAGAAGCGCGCGATATCCTCCTCGTAGCCGACCAGATGGACCCGGTTGGTGTTGCCCGATGTCGATGTCGCCGCGCTGCGGACGAGGCGCAGCATCGTCGCGCGGGCGAACAGCATCGCCGGGAGGCCGCCGGCGAACATCCCCAGGGACACCAGGCGCGAATACTCATGGGTCGTCTTCGTGGCGAAGCCGATCAGCAGCACGACGGCCCAGGCCCCGATCCAGACCGTCGTCGCCCGCCGCAGGTGCGGCCGGCGGGCGAGCAGCGTCTCGATATGGTAGTCCTCGCGGACGAGGTTCGTCAGCAGCACGAACAGGGCGACCAGGGCGGCGAGCTCAAAGCTGCCGCTGTGTCCCGCCACCGGCCCGGTGCCGTCGAAGGCCGTCCGGTAGGCGGCGTCGATCCCCGCGGCGACGCTGACGATGACGAGGATATCGGCAATGGCGGTCGCGGCCGAGAGCCCGATCCGAAACGCGGTGCGGCTGCGTCGGGGGAGAAGCGCCGCCCAGACATCGTGGCGCGCCCGCGACACCGGAAGCTTCTCGAGAGCGGCTGGGATTCGGTCATGAAACATCTGGAGCGCTCTGTCCCGTCCTGATGCGAAGACTGTCCGAAACTGAACCGAAATTACGGACCGGTTAGGGATGCCGAGACGATCGGTGCAAGACACGGGCCCGGAGTCCGTTGCTCTCGTCCGACGGCGCGGCGCGGGGTCTCGACCGCGACGGGGTCGCGCGTTCGACAGGTTGCTCCGAGAAGGACCTCTTCCGGTGGGCCCTTGAGGCGCTGTCCCGCGATCCTGCGGATGCGTCCGGTCGCGCATACCGCCCCACAACGTCGGTCCCGCGCAGAGGGTTGCGCACGACTATCGTTCGACCCGGAGCGCCCGGGCGCTGGGGATCGATCCCGGCCTCCGCCCGACGCCCCTGGTTCAGGCGCGGCCGGCGCGGCGGGCCGGCCGCGCCTCGCCGGGTTGCCCCGCCACGTCTCGACCCGGGACACGTCACGCCGGGTCGATCCGACCGGCCACGCGGCTGCCGCGAGAGGTCCCCACGCATCAGGCGGCGGCGTCCGAATCGGGCCGTGCGACGGTCTGGATCGTCTCGAACCCCTCGAACTGAGGATGGCCCAGGTAGAGGGGCTTGGTCGACGGCACGCGGCCGTGGGCCTTCCGGAATTGTTCCGACCGGGTCCAGGCCTCGAAATCCGCCTTCGACGACCAGATGGTGTGGGAGGCGTACAGCACGTGGTCCTCGCCTTCAGGACCGCGGAGGAGATGGAACTCCACGAAGCCCGGCATTTCGCCGAGATGACTGTCGCGGCCGAGCCAAACCTGCTCGAAGTCTTCCGTCGCGTCCTTGACGACTTTGAAGCGATTCATTGCGATATACATGATCCACCTGGGTTTTTCGGCGTCTCGGACGATCCCGTGCGACACCTCTAACCTGGGGCATAGGGGCACGAAAAGCCATCCGGTGCGGCGGATGCGCCGCGCTCCGGCCCGGCGCGGACCGCCCGATGAAAGCCGGGCCGCGCCCGGTTCGTCAGGCATTCGGAGCCGTGGGTGCGTTCGCGGTGCAGCGAAACTCGCGAGGGACGATCGCAACGTCGCGCTTGCAATCCGTGCCAGCTTTGTGGTCAAGCTCTCAGAACGGTCACCTCCGATGCTCATGCGGAGTAAACATCTAGTGGCGTTCGACTGCAGACAAGGATAGTCTCTACCACCACGTTCAATCGTTGATCGACTGCCTTGGTTTCGTGGCGAATGAACTTAAGGAATCCTGCACGCCTTCGTACGAAAGCGCTCCAACCTCATCGTCCCCGGGGCTGGTCCGGGCGGGGGCTGAAAATTTCTATAGGGACTGAATCGAGAGATGATGCCTAAGCAGACTACCGACGTCGATCGCCTCGTCGGATTGAGGATCACCGCTTTGCGCAAGGCGCGCGGCCTGAGCCAGACGGCGCTCGGGACCGCCGTGGGCGTGACCTTCCAGCAGGTCCAGAAGTACGAGAAGGGGCAGAACCGCGTCGGTGCCGGGCGCCTGCGCGAGATCGCCCGTCTTCTCGAAGTTCCGGTCTCGGCCTTCTTCGAGGAAGACGAGGTTGGCGGCACCCAGTCCGATGTCTTCGGCTTCCTCAGCGCGCAGGGCGCAATCGAGTTGCTGCGGGCCTACGCGCTGATCGAGGACGATCAACTGCGCCGCGACGTGCTCGCCATCGTGCGGACGGCCGCGAAGATGGGCAAGCAGGCACCCGAGCCCGCCGCCGCCGGTTAGGGGCTCGCCGAGCCCCTAACCGATCCAGTGGAAGAAGCTGCCCGTCACGGCGCCGCGCCGGTGTCCGGCGTGGCCGAGGGGTACGCCCTCCGCATCGGTCACCGCCGCGAGCCCCGTCTCGGGGGTCGGCGGCGCACTCGTTTCGCTGGCATAGTGGAACTCGTGCCCGACGAGGCGTGCGCCCGCGCCCCCGAGGGGGCCCTCGGCCAGCAGCGTCGCGACGCGGTAGCCGAGGTGCAGGCGGCGGGTCTTGTAGGAGGTCGCCACCGGCAGCAGGCCCGCCATGGCGTGGGTGATGCCCTGCGCATCCTCCAGGCTCTCGCCCAGGACCATGTAGCCGCCGCACTCCCCGTGCACCGGCTTTCCCCGGGCGAACACCCGCAATCCGTCGAGGAAGCGCCTGGCCTGCGCCAGGGCGCCGGCATGGAGCTCGGGATAGCCGCCGGGCAGCCAGCCGGCATCGCAATCGGCCGGGGGCGGCTCGTCGGCCAGGGGCGAGAAGGGCACGAGTTCGGCGCCCGCCGCCCGCCAGCCCGCCGCCATGTGCGGGTACAGGAACGAGAAGGCCGCATCCGACGCGATGGCGATGCGCTGGCCCGGCGGCCGGGGCAGGATGCCGGCGCCCGGGGCGGGGGCCGCGCCGGCCGCGGCGGCCAGGATCGCGTCGAGGTCGAGGCCGGCCTCGGCGAGGTCGGCGAGCCGGTCGAGCCGGGCATCGAGGTCGTTGGTCTCGCGGGCCTGGACGAGGCCGAGATGGCGCTCGGGCAGGACGAGGCTCGCATCCCGCATCAGCGCCCCGAGCACCGGCATGCCGATGCGGCTCAGGCCTGCCTCCACGAGGCGGCGATGGCGGGCACTCGCGACCTTGTTGAGGATCACCCCGGCGATGCGGATGCGCGGATCGTAGGATCGGCACCCGAGGGCGAGGGCGGCGGCCGATTGCGCGGCGCCGGAGACGTCGAGGACGAGGATCACCGGCCAGCCGTAGCGCGCGGCGATGTCGGCATTGGCGCCCGTGCGCCCCTCCGGTGCCACGATGCCGTCGAACAGCCCCATCGAGCCCTCGGCGATCACGAGGTCGGCGCCCAGAGCTGAGAGGGCCGCCACGGCGTCGAGCATCGGCCCCGGCATGGCGAAGCTGTCGAGGTTGAAGCTCGGATGGCCGGTGGCCGCCTGGTGGAAAGCGGGGTCGATGTAGTCCGGCCCGCACTTGGCGCCGCGCACGGCCAGGCCCCGCCGGACCAGCGCCCGCATCAGCGCCAGGGTCACGGTGGTCTTGCCCGAGCTCGAACGGGGCGCGGCGACGAGGAGACCGGGCACGCTCACGGTCGGTCTCCGTTTGCGCGCTCGCCCGTCGGCCGGAAGCGCCGGTCGTAATCGGTGGCGTAGAGGGCGCTCTCCCGGAACTCCGCCGGGTCGAGGGCGGGCCCCACCAGGATCAGCGCCGTGCGCTCCAGCCCGGCCTCGGCCACCTGGCCCGCGATCGTCGCCAGGGTTCCGGTGAGCACCCGCTCGTCGGGCCAGGTGGCGCGGAACACCACCGCGACGGGGCAATCGGCGCCGTAGAACGGCGTCAGCTCGGAGACCACCGCGTCGACGACGTGGATCGAGAGGTGCAGGGCGAGGGTGGCGCCGGTGCCCGCGAAGGCCGCCAGGGTCTCGCGCGCCGGCATGGCGCTGGCGCGCCCGGAGGTGCGGGTGAGGACGACGGACTGGGCGAGGCCCGGAACGGTGAGCTCGCGCCGCAGGAGCGCGGCGGCGGCGGCGAAGGACGGTACGCCCGGCGTCACCGTGAAGGGGATGCCGGCCTGGGTCAGGCGGCGGGTCTGTTCGGCGAGGGCGCTCCAGATCGAGAGGTCCCCCGAATGCAGGCGCGCCACGTCCTGGCCCGCCGCGTGGGCGGCCGCGCATTCGGCCACGATGGCGTCGAGGTCGAGGGGGGCCGTGTCGACGATGCGGGCGCCCGGCGGGCACCAGCCCAGGATCTCGGGCGCGACGAGGGACCCGGCATGCAGGCAGACGGGGCAGCGCGCGATGAGGTCGCGGCCACGGACGGTGATGAGGTCGGCGGCGCCCGGGCCGGCGCCGATGAAGTGTACGGTCATGGCTCCTGCGTGACGGATTGTGCGCGAAGCGCAAGGGCGCAGGTCGCCCCGGCACTGGCGATTCGCCGCAGCAGCAGCGTCGCACCCGGTCCGGCGGCGGCGAGGGCGGCGGCCTCCGCCACCGAGCCGACCCGGCGCGAGGCCTCGATCCGGTGCGAGCGGGTGGCCACGGCGGCGTCCACGGCGATCAGGGCCTCGGGCGGGACGGCCTCCAGGGGACAGCCGAGCGTCTGGGCGACGGCGCGGATCGCCGGCTCCCCGGCCCGGTCGCCGGCGGTGGCGAGGCGGACGACGCGGGCGCGCGGAAGGCCGGCGGCGTCGCAGGCCTGCGCGACCAGGGCGAGGATCTCGGCGGGCGCGGTCGCATGGCGAAACCCGATTCCGGCGACGAGGTCGCCCGGTCCGGGTTCCACCGGCGCCGTGCCATCCCCCCTCATGCCTTCACCCAGGCCCATTGCGTCACCGGCATCGTCCCGCGCCAGCCGTGCAGGTGCCCGACCGGATCCGCATGGGCGACCGTCAGGCGCTTGAGGCTCCCGCCCCGCTGCGCGAAGGCCGCGAGCAGCACGGCTTCGCCCTCCAGGGTCACCACGTTGGCGACGAGGCATCCGCCCGGGGGCAGGGCGGCGACGGCGGCGTCGAGGACACCCGGCGCGGTGACGCCGCCGCCGATGAAGACGGTGTCGGGGGCCGGCAGGCCGGCCAGGGCCGCGGGCGCCGGGCCCTCCACCACGCGCAGATCGGGCACCCCGAGGCGGGCCGCGTTGCGGGCGATGCGGGCGGCCCGGGCCGGGTTGCCCTCGACGGCGATGGCCCGCAGGCTCGGGTGGCGCAGCATCCACTCGATGGAGATGGAGCCGGCTCCGGCGCCGATGTCCCACAGGGTCTGGCCGGCGCGGGGGCGCAGGGCTGCCAGCGTCACCGCCCGGATGTCGGCCTTGGTCAGCTGGCCGTCATGTTCGAACCAGGCGTCGTCGAGGCCGGGGCTCACGGTAACCACCTGGGCCGCGGCCGCGCCGACGACCTCGATGCCGAGGGTGTTCAGGGGGTCGATCCCCACGAGGTCGAAGCCCGCGGCCGTCGCGCTGCGCCGGCGCTCGCGCGGCCCCCCCATGGCCTCCAGGACGGTGAGGCGGGATGCGCCGAGGCCGCGCTCGGCCAGGAGCGCGGCGACCGCCGCCGGCGTGGTCTCGTCCCAGGTCAGGACGAGGAGGCGGGCGCCGGGCTGGAGATGCGGGATCAGCCGGGGCAGTGCCCGGCCGTGCAGGGTGAGGCAGCCCGTCTCCGCCAGGGGCCAGCCGAGGCGGGCGCAGGCGAGGCTGAAGGCCGAGGGTTGGGAGAAGACCCGCATCTCCGCGGCCGGGACGATGCGGGCGATCTCGGCCCCGATGCCGTAGTGGAACGGATCGCCGGTCGCCAGGATGCAGGTGGGCGTGCCGCGCCGGGCGAGGAGTCCCGGATAGGCGTCCGCCATGGGGCTCGGCCAGACCCGCGTCTCGGCGGCGAGCGGCGCGGCCAGCGCCAGGTGCCGGCGTCCGCCATAGACGAGGCGCGCGCCGTCGAGGGCGGCGGCGGCGGCGGGGCTGAGGCCCGCGCGTCCGTCCTCGCCGATGCCCACGATGGTGAGCCAGGGGGCGGCCGGCGGGCTGGTGGACACGGCGTTACCGGTCATGGAGAACGGCCCCGAGGGTGGGGGGAGCATGCGGATACTGATCCTGGGCGGCACCGGCGAGGCGAGCGCCCTGGTGCGCGGGCTCCTGGCCATGGGCCGGCGCGATGCCGTCACCCTGTCGCTCGCCGGCCGCACCAGCCGGCCGAAGCCGGAACCCGTGCCGACGCGGATCGGCGGGTTCGGCGGTGTGGAGGGGCTCGCCGCGTGGCTGGCCCAGGACCGCACCGACCTCGTGGTCGATGCGACGCATCCCTTCGCGGCCCGGATGAGCGCCAACGCCGCCGAGGCCTGCGCCCGGACCGGCACGCGCCTGCTGGCGATCCGCCGTCCGGCCTGGAGGCCGGTGGCCGGCGACCGCTGGACGACGGTGCCCGACATGGCGGCGGCCGCCCGGGCGCTCGGCCCCGCGCCGCGCCGGGTCTTCCTCACCATCGGCCGGCAGGAGGTCGGGGCCTTCGCCGGCGCGCCGCAGCACGACTACATCGTGCGCGCCATTGAGGATATCGCCCTGGCGGTCCCGCGGCTGACTTCGGTCCAGGCGCGTGGCCCCTTCGACGCGGCCGCCGAGGCGGCGTTCCTGGCCGAGGGCGCGATCGAGGTCCTGGTCAGCAAGAATTCCGGGGGCGGCGCCACCTACGGCAAGATCGCCGCGGCGCGGGCGCTGGGGCTGCCGGTCGTGATGGTCGACCGCCCGGAGAAGCCGGACGTGCCGAGCGTACCGGACGTCGCGGCGGCCCTCGGGGGGATCGCCGCCCTCTGAGGCCCGCGCCGACCCGCGCATCACGCCGCCGGCACGCTGCGCGGCGTGTAGACGAACGGCGTGGCGTCGCCGCGCGGGATCAGGCGGGTGGCCGAGGCGCCGATGATCACCATGGTGGCCATGTCGGCCGTGGTCGTCCGCGCTTCGTCGAGGGTGAGCACCCGGATCGCCTCGTCGGGCCGCGAGACGGCGCGGGCGAAGATCACCGGCGTGTCGCCGCGCCGGATCTCGGCGGCCAGATCGAGGGCCTTGCCGAGCTGCCAGGGCCGGGCGGAGGAGATCGGGTTGTAGAGGGAGATCACGAAATCCGCCCGCAGCACCGCCTCCAGCCGGGCGGTGATGACCTCCCAGGGCTTGAGGTTGTCCGAGAGGGACATCGCGCAGAAATCGCCGCCCAGGGGCGCGCCGAGGCGGGCGGCGGCGGCCAGCATCGCGGTGATGCCGGGCTCCACCGTGATGGGGAGCCGGGCCCAGGCCGGATCGCCGGCCTCCACCGCCTCGAACACCGCCGCCGCCATGGCGAACACGCCGGGATCGCCGCCGGAGACCACCGCGACGCGCCGGCCGGAGGCGGCGAGTTCGAGGGCGTGGCGGGCCCGGTCGACCTCCACCCGGTTGTCACTGGCGTGGCGGACGAGACCCGGCCGCTCGGGCACGCGGGCGACGTAGGGAATGTAGCCGATGAGATCCTGCGCCTGGGCCAGGGCCTCCTGGGCGGCCGCTGTCAGCAGGCGCGGATCGCCGGGGCCGAGGCCGACGATCGCGACGGACCCGGAAGCCGAGGTCGAGCCGCTCACGGCCGGCGTCCCTCGCCGGGCAGGAGCACCATCGAGAAGTAGGGCGCCTCGTCGTCGGGCTTGTCCTTGAGGGCGATCACCCGCTCGCCCGCCATGGTGCCGCGCTCCACATAGACCGCGCGCTCCAGCACGCCGGCCTCGGCGAGCGCCGCCCGCACCTTCGGCAGGTGGCGGCCGAGCTTCATCAGCACGGCGGCGTCGGTGGCGCGCAGGCGCTCCACCAGGGCGGCGTGCGGCAGGGTGGCGGGCAGCACGGTCAGCACGTCGTCGCCCCAGGTGATCGGGGTGCCGGCGCGGGTCCAGCAGCCGGACATCCCGGTGACGCCGGGCACGACCTCCACGGGGAAGCGGTCCTTCAGGCGCCGCCACAGGTGCATGAACGAGCCGTAGAAGAACGGATCGCCCTCCGACAGGATGGCGACGTCCCGGCCCGCACCGAGATGGTCGGCAAGGCGCCCGGCCGCGTCGTCGTAGAAGGCGGCGAGGGCCGCGACGTAGTCCGGGTGCTCCGGGTGGAGCTCGGTGGTGTAGGGGTAGACCAGGGGGCATTCGCGCCCCGGCTCGGCGGTGAGCACGGCGTCCGCGATGGTGCGGGCGTTGCCGCGCCGGCCCTTCTTGCAGAAATGCACCAGCACCGGGGCCCGCTCCAGCACCCGCATGGCGCGCACGGTGAGGTAGTCCGGCTCGCCCGGGCCCATGCCGACGCCGAACAGGGTGCCGGTGCTCACCGCGCGCGGGATCTCGGTCCGCTCCGCCGCATCGGGGGGAAGGCGCTCGCCGGAATCCATCACTCGATCTCTTGCGCGAGCGCGTTGATGGCCGCGGCCGTCATGGCGCTGCCGCCGCGCCGGCCATGGACCACGATGAAGGGCACCCGACCGTCGCGGGCGAGGGCTTCCTTCGACTCTGCGGCGCCGACGAACCCGACTGGGATGCCGATGACGGCGGCGGGGGGCGGCACGCCCTCGTCGAGAAGCTCGAGGAGGCGGAACAGCGAGGTCGGGGCGTTGCCCACCGCCACGACGCTGCCGGGCAGGTGCTCGCGCCAGAGCTCCATGGCGGCGGCCGAGCGGGTGGTGTTCATGGCGGCGGCGAGGTCCGGCACGCGCGGATCGCTCAAGGTGCAGATCACCCGGTTGTCGGCGGGCAGCCGCGCCCGCGTGACGCCGTCGGCGACCATGCGGACGTCGCACAGGATCGGCGCGCCGGCCTTCAGGGCCGCCTCGCCAGCTTGCGCGAAGTCGGGGGAGGCCTCCACGTCGCGCGGCAGGTCGGTCATGCCGCAGGCGTGGATCATCCGCACCACGACCCGTTCGGCGGTGCCCTGGAAGCGCGCGAGATCGGCCTCGGCCCGGATCATCGCGAAGGAGCGGGCATAGATCGCCCCTCCGTCACGCAGGTAGTCGAGGCGGGAACTCATGACGGTCGCGGTCCTGGCGGGTGTTCTGGGAAGATCCGGGCGAGGGAATGTGCCGAATCCGCCCTCCTTACGCGCTCCAGCGCGGCCTCGAAAGGGAGGCGCGTCGCCGGCAAGGCATCCGGCCGCCCGGACAGCACCACGTCGTACCACCCGTCCCGCCCGACGAGGGTGAGGTCGGCGGCGCCCGGATGGGCGCAGCCCTTGGGGCAGCCCGAGACATGGGCGCGCAGGCCGCGCGCCGCGAAGGGCCGGAACGCCTCGGCCAGGCGGGCCGCGTCGTGCAGGGTCGGGGTCGAGCCCGACGCGCAGGCCGGCGCGCCTGGGCAGGCCGCCACCGCTCTGCGCGGATCGTCGGCCCACGTCAGGAAGCCGGCCCCGGCCAGGGTTTCCCGCGCGGCTTCGGCAACGGCGGCGTCGGCGCAGACGAGGAGGAGGCCGCGGGTCGGCGAGAGGCGCAGGTCGGCCGCGCCGGAGGCCTCCGCCGTCTCGGCGAGACTGTCGAGGGCGTCGGCGGTGCAGCGGCCGAAGGGGGCGTCGACGAGGAGGGCGACGCGCCCCTCCGCCCTCGGGGGCGAGAATCGCCGGGACTCGCTGTCCGGGAGAGAGAGGGGTGGCAGGGCCAGCAAGCCCGGGCTCAGGGCGGCCGACTCGGCCGGCCCGGCGATGCGCTGCAGGCCGAAGCGAGCCAGGGTCTCCGCCCGGGCCGCCGCCGGAACATCGCGCATCCGCCGTTGCCCGCTCGCCGCCAGCAGGCGCAGGGCCGCCTCGATGATGGTCGGCGCCGCACCGTCGGGCAGGCGCCACCAGGCCGCGTCGCCGGCGAGGCGCAGGGCAAAACCCGCGCGCGTGACGACGGCGTGAAGGTCGGCCTCCGCCGAACCGAGGCTGATCCCGTGCGTGGCTGCCTCGACGGCCACCAGCGACTTCGGCGGCAGGCCCGGGATCACCCGCCCGATCGCCTCGATGGCCTGGGCCAGGGCCGGGACCGCCTCGGGTTCGAGCCCGGCCAGCGGCGGGGTCAGGGTCAGGCGTTGCGGGCCCCCGTCGTGGCGGACATCCCCGAGACCGATGGCCGCCAGCGCCTCGGCGAGGTCGCAGCGGGTCCCCTCGGTCACGCCGCGGATCTGCAGGTTGGCCCGTGCTGTGACGTCGACATGGCCGTTGCCGAAGCGGCGCGCGCCCGCCGCCACCGCCCGGGCCTGGGCCGGGGTGAGGCGCCCGAGGGGCGGGTGGACGCGGGCGAGCAGGCCGTCGCCGGTGGGCATCGGCCGGGCGAGGCTGGGGCACCAGCCGCGCCGGCTCGGCGCCTCCGGGGCGACGCGGCGGGGCGCGGTCATTCCGCCGCCTCGCGCAGCAGCTCGTCGGCCGCCATTTCGTCGGCCGCCATGGCGTTGCGCCGGGTGGTCCAGAGGCCGCGCCGGCGGGCCTCGTCGAAGCGCTCGAGGATGGCGCGGGCCGCCTCCGGATTGGCCGCCCGCAGGGTCTCGAAGGTCTCGAGGTCGGCGATCATCGCCCCGTAGAGCCGGTCGAGGTCGGCGTCGCACACCGTGTCCGTGGTGGCGGCGAGGACGAAGACCGCGTCGACCCCCTGTGCCAGTTCCTGGGCGCCGCGATAACCGTGCCGGAGCTGCGCCGCGATCCAGCGCGGATGGGCGAGGCGGCCCCGGATCAGACGGGCGGCGTCCTCGCGGGCGGTGCGCGCCTTCGGGCTCTCGGGCGTGGCGACGTCGAGGCTGTAGAGGGCGGGGCTCGCCCCCGTCAGGGCGGCGGCGGCCGAGAAGCCGCCCATCGCCTCCACGGCGGCGTCGCCGTCGAGAAGGTCGCGCTCGGCGACGTCGAAGGCGTGCACGTAGGCGTCGGCGCCGGCCACCCGGGCGGCGAAGCCCGCATCCTCGCTGTCCGCCGCGCCCCCATAGGCGTGCGACGTGACGGCGAGATAGGCCCGCCCGAGATCGTCGCGGCTGTCCCAAGCCCCGTCGAGGGCGAGGCCGCCGGCCCCCGCGCCGTAGCGCCCGGGCGCCGCGCCGTAGACTCGGGCCGGCGCCTCGCCCCGGCGGCGGGCGGCGGCCAGCGGATTCTCGTCATCCTCTTCCTCCCGCGCTGCCACCGCCTCGGCGGCCCGGGCGAGGAGCGACAGGGTCTCGGGAAAGGTATCGCGAAAGGCGCCCGAGACCCGCACCGTCACGTCGATGCGCGGCCGGTCGAGGAGCGCCAGCGGCAGCACCTCGAAACCGGTGACCCGGGTGGAGGCGTGGTCCCAGACCGGGCGCACGCCCATCAGGGCCAGGGCGTGGGCGACGTCTTCGCCGCCGGTGCGCAGGGTGGGCGAAGCCCAGAGATCCATGACGATCCGGGCCGGGTACTCGCCCTCGTCCTGCAGGTAGCGCAGGACCACGGCGTCGGCGGCCCTGGCCCCCAGGGTGGTGGCGGCCCGGGTCGGCAGGCTGCGCGGGTCGAGGGTGGCGAGGTTGCGGCCCGTGGGCATCACGTCGGTGCGCCCGCGCGACGGCGAGCCGGCGGGACCGGGCGCCACGAAGCGGCCGTCGAGGCCACGCAGCAGGCCGAGGCGCTCGCCCTCCGCGCAGGCGGCCACCGCCTCAGAGGCCTCGGCCCCGGCCCGGCCGAACACGTGCAGACCGTCGCGCGCGGTCACCTCGCCGAGGTCGCACAGATGCGCGTCGAGGGCCGCGAGCGCGTCCGGCATCGGCGTGTCGGCGTCGATCCCGGCACCGGCGAGCAGCCCGGCCGACATCGCCTCGTCCAGGATGGTGCGCGCCAGGATCGCGGCGCGGCGCGGGTCGAGGACGCTGGCGGCGGAGTATTCCTCCACGAGCGCGCGCAGGCGCGCCGCGTCGGGGTCGAGCCCCGTCACGCCGGTCTGCGGCGTCAGGTGTCCGAGGGCGACGCCCCCGAGGCGCCGCTTCAGGGGCGCGGCCTCGCCCGGATCGTCGACGATGAAGGGATAGACCACCGGGAGCGCCCCGACGGCGCGGGCCGGCCAGCAATCCGGCGAAAGGGCGACGGCCTTGCCCGGCAGCCACTCGGCGGTGCCGTGGGTACCGAGGTGAACGAGGGCGTCGAACCGGCTGCGCAGCCCGAGGTGGAAGGCCAGATAGGCGTGGGTCGGCACCGCGTCTGGGTCGTGATAGGCGGCCTTGCGGTCCGTCGACCGCCCGCGATCGGGCTGCAGGAAGACCGCGAGGCGCCCGCCCGCAGGGGCCACGCTCGCGAAGCGGAACGCGCCGTCCCGGCAGACCGGGTCGGCCTCGGGCGGACCCCATTCGGCGTCGAGGGCCGCGCGCGCGGTCTCGGGCAGCGTGCCGAACCAGTCCCGGTAGGCATCGAGGTCTACCGCGAAGTCCTTCGGCCCCTGCGTCAGACCCCGCATCAGTGCCTCGGCGTCCGGCAATGCGCCGATGCCGTAGCCGGCCTGCGCCAAGTCCGCGACGATCGCCCGCGCGCTCTCCGGCGTGTCGAGGCCGACGGCAAAGCCCGCGCGGCCGCCGCGGGCGGGATAGTCCGAAAGCACCAGGGCGAGGCGGCGCTCGGCCCGGGGGAGCCGGGCAAGGCGGATCCAGGCGGCGGCACGCTCGGCCAGGGCCGCGATGCCCTCCGGGTGCGGCACGGCACGGCGCTCGGCGAAGCCCTCGGTTTCCGGACCCTCCTCCTTGAACGAGATCGGAAACCCGGAGAGCCGGCCGTCGAATTCCGGTAGGGCGACCTGCATGGCGAGGTCGGCCGCACCCATGCCCCGGGCGGAGGCGGCCCAGGCGTCCCGCGCCGCGCCGATGCTGAAGGCCTGTAGGACCGGGCAATCGGCGGCATCGAGGACGAACCCGGCATCCTCCCGCGCCGAGAAGGCGGTGGCGGCGATGACGATGGCGGGCCGATGCGCCGCGATGGCCGCCCGGAGGGGCGCGATCGCGGCGGGGTCCTTCAGGCTCGACACCGCCACGGCCAGCACCGCAAGGCCGCGCGCCTGGAGCGCGGCGCCCAACGCGGCGATCGGCGCGGTGTCGCCCGAGAGCACGCTGGACCGGTAGACCACGACCAGCGCCAGCGGCGCCTCGGCCGGGGCGGGTTGGAATGGTCGTCCGGCGGCGCGGGCCTGCCCGTCCGCGACGGGGCCGCAGCCCGGGCAGCAGACGAAGCCGCGGGGCAGGGGCAGGGGCGCCTCGACCGCCGCGGGATATCCGATCGCGGCGGCCATGCGCCCGACCAGGCGGCGCAGGTTCGCCGTGCCTCCGGCCCGGAAATAGGCGTCGAAGTCGGGGGCGAGCTCCGGCCTCGTGGAATAGGCGTCGAGGCGCGGGTCGGGCCGGTCGTCGCCCGGCAGCACCACGAGCGCCACCCCGGCGGCGCGGGCGGCCGCGCTGGCGCGCTCGATGCCGTAGCGCCAGTAATCGAGCCCGCCGAGACAGCGGATCACCACCATCCGCGCCTGGGCGATCACCGACTCGACGTAGAGGTCGACCGACATCGGGTGGCGAAGTTTCGCGAGCTTGGCGAGCCGCAGGGTCGGGCCTCCGGCCGAACCCGGCGGGAAGACCGCCGCGTGGGCGCCAGCCATGCCGAAGAGATCCGAATCGGTGAAGGACAGGAAGACGATGTCCCCCGGCGCCTGACCGAGATCGATCGCGGCTTCGCCCTCGTCGAGGGAGACCGTATCGATGCGGATCAGGTGCATGGCGGGCGCTTATCCCGCCAAGGCGGCGGCGACGGCGGCCTGGTCGAACCCCTTGAGGCCGATCACCACAAGGCGGCCGTCGCGGGGCTCGCTGGACTTCCAGGGGCGGTCGTAATGGTGGGCGATGCGGGCACCGACGCCCTGGACCACGAGGCGCATCGGCTTGCCGGTAATCTCGGCGAAGCCCTTGATGCGCAGCACGCCCTCCGTCTCCGCGGCGCGCGCGACGCGGATGGCGAGGTCTTCGGCCGAGGCCGTGGCCGCCACCGGCAGCGCCACCGAATCGAAGTCGTCGTGGTCGTGGTCCTCGCCCTCGCCGTGGTGGGAGGGACGCGCGTCGAGGTCGTCCTCGGCCGCCGCCTGGATCCCCAGGATCACGCGCGGGTCGAGGCGGCCGTGCTCGGCCTCCACCATCTTCACCGCGCGGGGCAGGTGTTCGGTGACCTCGGCCCGGACCTTGGCGCGCCCGGCCTCGTCGAGGAGGTCGGCCTTGTTCATCACCACGAGGTCGGCGCAGAGGAGCTGGTCCTCGAACACCTCCTCGAGGGGATTGTCGTGGTCGACGCTGGCGTCGTCCGCGCGCTGGGCGGCGAGCGCCGCCGGATCGTCGGCGAAGAAGCCGGCAGCCACGGCCGGGCCGTCGATGACCGCGACCACGCCGTCCACCGTCACCCGCGAGCGGATCGCCGGCCACTGGAAGGCCTGGACCAGGGGTTTGGGCAGGGCGAGGCCCGAGGTCTCGATCAGGATGTGCTCGGGCGGATCGGCCCGGTCGAGGAGCTTGTTCAGGGCCGGCACGAAATCGTCGGCCACGGTGCAGCAGATGCAGCCGTTGGCGAGCTCGACGATGTCCTCGTCGCCGCAGCCCTCGATGCCGCAGGCGGCCAGGAACGAGCCGTCGAAGCCGATGTCGCCGAACTCGTTGACGATGATGGCGAGGCGCCGGCCGTTCGCGTTCTCCACGAGGTGGCGCACCAGGGTGGTCTTGCCGGCCCCGAGGAAGCCCGTGACGATGGTGCAGGGGATCTTGGCGACGAGGGTCATTCGGCGGCGTCCGGAAGGGGGGGCGCCGCGACGGGCGGCGGGAATGGGGGAAGGCGGGCGACGACGCCCTTGCGGAATTCCTGCGGCCGGGCCTTCCACGGCACGATGCCGTCCGGCGTCGCGGCATAGAGCGCCACGCCGTCCAGGATGGTGCCGGCCGACGCGACCGGGTCCAGATCGCCGTAGATGTAGGTCCAGCGGCCTTGCGAGGCCACCGCCACCGTGCAGGGGCGCTTGCAAACCGAGAGGCATTCGACGCTCTCGACCGTGATGCCCGGGTGGCCGCCGGCGCTCACGGCGTCCTGAAGCGCGGCGAGCAGGCGGGCGCCCGCCCGCGGCTCCGAGGCGTCGCCGGCCGTCCGGCAGGTGGCGCAGACGTAGAGGGTGACGGCGGCGTGGTCCGTGTCAGGCCGCGGGTCGGGCATGTGGTCAGGCATGGGTCGGCCGCGCGTGGGTCGGCCGGGTCTTGCCGAACAGCCCCCAGGCCCAGCCATAGGCCAACCCGATCACCGCCCAGAACACGAAGGCGATGCCCAGCGAGCGCGCCGCGAACTGCGCGGCGTAGGAGGCCGGCAGGTTCGAGGCGGCGTGGCTCGCCTCCGGCGCACCCGCGAGATGGGGCGCGACGAGGAGCACGATGCCGCCCGCGATGGTGACCGGCGCCCGCCGGATCGCGATGAGGTAGAGCCCCATGGCGGTGGCCGCGGCGGTCATCACCCACCAGAACTGGCGGTCGGCCAGCGGCGCGGCCTCCATCCCGGGGAGTTCCGGCGCGAGGCCGAGGGCGGGGGCCAGCGCCACCGCGAGGAAGCCGCCGATGGCGAAGCGCAGGCCGGTCTCGGGGCTGGGCTCGCGGTTGCAGGCCAGGAGCACGGCACCGAGCAGGAACGCGTAGCCGACGCCGCCCACCAGGGTGGCGAGCGCGGTGAAGGCCATGCGCGGCAGGCCGGGGCCGGGCTGCCAGTCGGGCGCGACCTCGCCGCCCGCCACCGAGGGATCCTTGGTGCCGTGATCGTGACCGCCATGGACGCGGACGATCAGCGAGGCGGGGGTCGGCCGAACGGGGGCGGCGGAGGCCTGCGTCTCGTAGCGCTCGGCCGCGATGATGAGCGGCGAGGTGAGCGCGAGCTGCAGGCCCGTCGCGACGACGGCCGCGAGGAAGCCGGCGACCAGGGCCGCCGACACGAGCCGGATGATCATGGGATTGTCTGCCTTAAGCGGAGACGCTCAGTGGCAGGGGAAGTTCTGGCTGTGGCGGAAGTCGTGCGCCGCGTTGTGCAGCGCCATCGCGGGGGCGAAGCCTGCCATGAACACGAGGCCGAGGCCGAGGAAGGCGGCCACAAGCACGGCGCCGAGGCGCTCGTTGGTGCGGGTGCCGGTCAGGACGAGGGTGTTGGTCGACATCGGGTTCATCTCCTGGCCGCCCCGCCGGCGGCCGTCAAGCATCGAGCGGGAGGACGGCAGGTCTCCTGGCTCGCGGGTCGCTGGTCCTGCCGCCTTCCCGGATCGCTCCAGTGGCTGATGGCAGTCCCGTCTCCGCTCACAGTTGCGGGGGCAGCTGCGGTTTCGAGGTCGCCCCCTCACCGCATTCCCTTTTCACCCCGTCGCCGGGGCACCGTCCGATCCACGCTTCTACGCGGTTGCCGATCCGCTGACAACGCGGCCCGGATCGGATTCCCGCCTTTGACCCGGGACCTCGATTTCGGGCACAGCAGGCCGCATGCCGCATCCTCCACCCAGACTGACCCTCGTGCTCGGCGGCGCGCGCTCCGGCAAGAGCGCCCATGCCGAGGGGCTGATCGAGGCGCAGCCTCGGCCCTGGCTCTACCTCGCCACCGCCCAGGCCTGGGACGACGAGATGCGCGAGCGCATCGCGCTCCACCGCGCCCGCCGCCCGGACGGCTGGATCACGCAGGACGTGCCGCTCGCCCTGCCCGAGGCGGTCGCCGCCGCGACCGGGCCGGTGCTGGTCGATTGCCTCACCCTCTGGCTCACCAACCTGATCCTGGCGGAGGCCGACGTGCACGCCGCCACCGCCGCGCTGCTCGCGGCCTGCGCGGCGGCCCCCGGCCCGGTGGTCCTGGTGGGCAACGAGGTCGGCCTCGGGATCGTGCCGGACAACGCGCTGGCCCGCCGTTTCCGCGATGCGGCGGGGCGCCTGCACCAGCGCCTCGCGGCCCAGGCGGACCGCGTCGTCCTCACGGTGGCGGGCCTGCCCCTGATCGTGAAACCCCAACCCGGAGCCACCCCATGACCGACGCCGACCGCCATCGCGAAAAGATGGAGAAGCGCAAGGCCGTCCAGGATGCCGAGGTGGCGGAGAAGACGATCGAGAAGGGGCTCCTCATCGTCAACACCGGGCCGGGGAAGGGCAAGACCACGGCGGCCCTCGGGCTGATGCTGCGGGCGCTGGGCCACGGCTGGCGCGTCGGCGTGGTGCAGTTCATCAAGGGTGCCTGGGACACCGGCGAGAAGCACGCCCTCACGGCCTTCGGCGACCGGATCGACTGGCACACCCTCGGCGAGGGCTTCACCTGGGAAACCCAGGACAAGGCCCGCGACATCGCCGCCGCCGAGCACGCCTGGGCCAAGGCCCTCGACCTCATGGCCGATCCGACGATCCGCCTCGTGGTACTGGACGAGCTCAACATCGCCCTGCGCTACGACTACCTGGATCTCGAGGCCGTGGTGGCGGCCTTCCGGGCGCGCCGACCGGACCTCCACGTCGTGGTCACCGGCCGCAACGCCAAGCCGGCCCTGATCGAGGCCGCCGACCTCGTCACCGAGATGGCGGTCGTGAAGCATCACTTCGCCGCCGGGGTGAAGGCGCAGGTGGGCATCGAATTCTGATGCGCTTCGTCCTCGGCCCGGTCGGGCTCCTTGTCCTGTCGGGCATCCATCCGGCCTGCGCTGAAACCGCGCCGGCCTGGCCGGCCAGCTATCTCGGCCGCGTCGAGGCCCTGGCGGTGGTGGAGGGCCTGAACGCCCGGCTGCTCGCCAGCCGCTCCGCCACCGCGACCCTCGAAGGCTGGTGCGCCGAGCACGGTATGGCCGCGACGCCGCGGCTCGCGGCGAATCGGCAGCGCGGCGCGGACAAGCCCGCCTCGGAGGAGACGCGCCGGCGCCTGAATGCCGGCCCCGACACCGTCCTCCGCTACCGTCAGGTGCGGCTCGCCTGCGGCGACCACGTCCTGTCGGAGGCGGACAACTGGTACGTGCCCGAGCGCCTGACCCCGGAGATGAACCGCCTGCTCGAGACCACCGACACGCCGTTCGGCCGGGCGGTCCAGGCCCTCGGCACGACGCGGCAGACCATCGGGGCGGAACTCCTGTGGCAGCCCCTGCCGCAAGGGTGGGAGCAGGCGCCGCCCCCGGCGTCGACCTGCGGCGACCTCGCGATTCCCGACCATCTGTTCCGGCACCGGGCCGTGCTGTTCACGGCGGAGCGCGTGCCGTTCTCGGAGGTGGTCGAGACCTACGGGGCCGCCATCCTGGCCTTTCGTCGCGCCGCGCGGCCCGCCGATCCGGCCTGCGCCGCATCCCCGTCGGACGGCCCGCAGCCATGACCCGCGCCCTCATGATCCAGGGCACCGGCTCGGATGTCGGCAAGTCGCTGATCGTGACCGGGCTGTGCCGGGTCTTCGCGCGGCGCGGGCTCGCCGTGCGGCCCTTCAAGCCGCAGAACATGTCGAACAATGCCGCCGTCACCGCCGATGGCGGCGAGATCGGGCGGGCCCAGGCGTTGCAGGCGCGGGCGGCGGGGGTGGCGCTCTCGGTGCACATGAACCCGGTGTTGCTGAAGCCCCAGAGCGAGACCGGCAGCCAGGTCGTGGTCCAGGGCCGCATGGTCGGCACCGCCAGGGCGCGGGACTATCAGGCCTGGAAGCCGCGTCTCCTCGCCTCCGTGCTGGAGAGCTTCTCGTACCTGAAGGCGCAAGCCGACCTCGTGGTGGTGGAGGGGGCGGGCTCGGCGTCCGAGGTCAACCTGCGGGCCGGCGACATCGCCAATATGGGATTCGCCCGCGCCACCGGCACGCCGGTGATCCTGCTCGGCGACATCGACCGGGGCGGCGTCATCGCCAGCCTCGTGGGCACCAAGGCGGTGATCGACCCGGAGGACGCCGCGATGATCCGGGGCTTCCTCGTCAACCGCTTCCGCGGCGATCCCAGCCTGTTCGCCGACGGCATGGCCACCATCGCGCAGGCGACCGGCTGGCCGAGCTTCGGGCTGATCCCGCACTTTCCCGACGCAGCGCGCCTGCCGGCGGAGGACGCCCTCGGCCTCGCGGGCTCGGACTCCGGATCGGCCCGGCGCAGGGTCGTTGCCGTGCCGGTGCTGCCGCGCATCGCCAATTTCGACGACCTCGACCCGCTTCGGGCCGAGCCCGACGTGGCGGTGGTGCTGGTGCGCCCGGGCGAGCCGATCCCGGTGGCCGACCTCGTGCTCCTGCCGGGCTCGAAGACCACCATCGACGACCTCGACGCCTTTCGCGCGGAGGGCTGGGACATCGACCTGCGCGCCCATGTCCGGCGCGGCGGGCGGGTGCTCGGGCTGTGCGGCGGCTACCAGATGCTCGGCCGGCGCATCGACGACCCGCACGGCATCGAGGGTGCGCCCCGCTCCGTGCCGGGTCTCGGGCTCCTCGACGTCGAGACCGTGATGACGCCGGTGAAGCATCTGGCCGCCGTGACCGGCACGAGCCAGCCGGACGGCGTGCCGTTCTCGGGCTACGAGATGCATGTGGGCGACACCTCCGGGCCGGACACCGCGCGTCCGGCGATCCGGCTCGCGGACGGGCGCCTCGACGGCGCGGTCTCGGCCGACGGCCGCGTCACCGGCACCTACGTGCACGGCCTGTTCGCCGACGACCGCCAGCGGGGCGCCTGGCTCGGTCGCCTGGGGGCGGCCCCGAGCGGGCTGGCCTACGAGGCCGGCATCGAGGCGGTACTCGACCGGCTCGCGGATCATTGCGAGGCGCATGTCGCCTGCGACGCGCTGCTCGCCCTGGCCTCGTAGCGTCCCGACGGTTTTAGGCTTGGCGCCGGAACGCCTGCCTCACGACGGGTGCGGCGAGGAAGCCTCCATGATCCCGTCCCCGCCCCGGATCGACCCCGGCCTCGGCCTCGGCGCGAGCCTGATGTTCGTCGTGCTCTCGGCGCTCCGCCGCGACGCCGCGCGCCGGGGCGCGGCGGAAGCCGGCCCGAGCCTCAGGGGGGCGTAGGCGCGCCCCTCTCCGGGATCGGCACCGCGTAGGCGTGCGGCGCCCCGTTCCGAAGGCTGTCGAACAGGACGAGGACCCGGCCCGATCCGAGCGGGACCACGGCCTCGGCCTTGCCGTCGATGACCTTGCCCTTCTCGTTCTCGCCGCGGACCGGCGCGAGGGTGGCGACGGGGGTCAGGGCGCCGGAGGGCAGGTCGACGAGGGACAGCCGAAAGGGAACGGGCAGGCCGTTGCGGGACGAGCCCGTGAGCACCAGCATCCGTCCGTCGGGCAGGATCGTGAGGTCGCGGACGCCCGCATCGGGTCCGGCCTCCAGGGGGATCGTGCCGATTTCGGCCGACAGGGCGGCGTTTCCATCCGCGAACAGCGCCTCGACCGGTACGGAGACGAGGAAGGCCTTGCCCGCGAGGCTCGGTGCCCGCAGGCCCGCGTAAAGGCGCCCGCCCACGACCGCGAGCCCTTCGACGTTCAGGCCGTTCGGCTGCGGCGTGCCCTCCGGCGGCAAGGCGTTCCAATCGAATTCCAGGTCGCGCAGCACGGAGTCGCGCACGGGCGCGGAGGCCATCAGGGCGTCGAACAGGCGGTAGGTGCTCACTGTCTCCGCGGCGGCGGTGCCGTCGGCGTTCGGCCGCAGGCGCGTGAGGATCATCGACGACAGTTTGTACCTGCGCTTGCCCCGGGTGCAGCCGTGCGACCCGGTGACGTAGAAGAAGGGCTCGGCATAGGCCACGGCCTCGCCGTCGAGCTGATCGAACCTGCCCGGACCGCCGCTGCATCGGGATTGCGCGGGGGGCGTGCCCCGGATGGCCGGCGAGGGCGCCGTGCCGAGGTCGTAGGCGGTGGCGCCGGGCGTCAGCGTGGTGCCGGCGAGGCGGGCGAACTGCGCGCCGCGGTTCTCGTCGTTGACCACGACGCAGAGGCGGCTGCCGTCCGCGTCGGTCGGGCGGCAGGCCATGCCGCTGAGGTCGTAGGCCCCGTCGCCCTTCGTCTCGCCGTCGAAATCGCGGGTGACGGTGTAGGGCGTCGGCATGCCCTCGGCGGTGCGGCCGGGGGTCGGAGCGGCGAGGCCGAGGGCGGCCAGCGCCAGGGCTCCCCGTCGCCCGAGGCGTGTCGTCTTCGACCGGATCATGCGAGGGCGACCTTGAGGAGGACCAGGAGGAGGAGGGCGAGCCCGAACAGGAATCCGCACGCCGTGCGGTAGAGCGCAAGCGCCCGTTCCACGTCGGCCGGGGTCGCCTCCGTGCGCCCGTCGCCCATCCAGCCATCCGCGACGCGGGTGGTGCCGTAGGTTCGGGGGCCGGCGAGCGCCAAGCCGAGAGCCCCCGCCATGGCGGCCTCCGGCCAGCCGGCATTGGGCGAGCGGTGGCGGCCGGCATCCCGCCGCACCGCCCGCCAGGCTTGGCCGGGCGAAGCGCCGGCATGGACGGCCGCGGCCGCGACGAGGAGCAGGGCGGTCAGCCGCGAGGCCGGAAGGTTCACGAGATCGTCGAGGCGGGCGGCGGCCCAGCCATAGGCCTCGTGGCGCGGGGTGCGGTGGCCGATCATGCTGTCGGCGGTGTTGATCGCCTTGTAGAGCGCGCCGCCGGGCAGGCCGCCGACCCCGATCCAGAAGGCCGGCGCCACGATGCCGTCGGAGAAGTTCTCGGAGAGGCTCTCGATGGCCGCCCGGCAGATGCCGGCCTCGTCCAGGGTCTCGGGATCGCGCCCGACGATCATCGACACCGCGCGGCGTCCGCCCGCGAGGCCCTCGCACCGCAGATCGGCCGCCACGCGGGCGACGTGGCTGTGCAGACTGCGCTGGGCCGGCAGGCTCGCCGCCAGCAGGGCGAGGACGAGGAGCGCGGGCAGGAGGCCGGCGGCGCCGGCCAGGGCGGTGAGGGTCAGGGCGAGGCTGCCGACGACCCCCAGAAGCACGAGGAGCCCGGCCACGCCCGCGAGCCGGCGGCGAACCGGCGCCCCCCGGTTCCAGTGGCGGTCGAGGGTCGCGATCAGCGCGCCGATCCAGGTGACAGGATGGCCGAGCGCCCTGTAGAGCCGATCCGGATAGCCGGCTGCCGCCTCGACGGCGAGGGCGAGCACCAGGACGATGAGCGTATCGGGCGGATGGGTGAGGGCGGTCCAGGACATGCGGTCTCGGTGATGGCGCGCGGCCCGGGGATGGGTGACGGAATCGCCCATGGCGGCGATCTCGATGCCGCTCGACGCCTCTTCCCGCAAGCGCTCGAGCCCTGGCTGGATCTCTCCACGGGGATCAATCCGGTGCCCTATCCGTGTCCGGCCCTCGACGCCAGCGCCTTCCGGCGCCTGCCTTCGGCCGCCGACCTCGGCGCCCTGCGCGCGGCCGCCGCCGACGCCTACGGGGTGGCCGATCCGGACCGGATCGTCGCCGCGCCCGGAACCCAGATCCTGATCGAGACCCTGCCGCGCCTCGTGACACGCGCCCGCGTCGCCGTGGTGGGGCCTACCTATGCCGAGCACGCCGCCGCCTGGGCCCGGGCCGGCCACGCCGTCGTGACCGTCCCGGGGCTCGGGGCGGCCCGGGACACGGACGTGGTCGTCGTCGTGAACCCCAACAATCCGGACGGACGGACCTGGGAGGCCGGAACGCTGCGGGCGCTCGCCAACGACCTGGCGGGCCGCGGGGGCCTGCTCGTCGTCGATGAGGCCTTCGCCGACCTGGAGCCGATCGAGACCCTGGGGCCCTCCCTCGGCCCGGGCCTCGTGGTCCTGCGCTCTTTCGGAAAGACCTACGGTCTCGCCGGCATCCGGCTCGGCTTCGCCCTCGGCGAACCGGGCCTCGTCGCCGCCCTCGCGGAGGCGCTCGGGCCCTGGGCGGTCTCGGGCCCGGCGCTGGCCATCGGGCGCGCCGCCCTGTCCGATGCGCCCTGGCGGCGGGAGGCCGCCACCGCCCGGGCCGCGGATGCCGCGCGCCTCGATCGGATGATCCTGCGGGCCGGCGGGACGCCCATCGGCGGCACTTGCCTGTTCCGCACCGCCGACTTTCCCGACGCGCCCGGCCTGTTCGACCGCCTCGGCGCGGCCGGGATCTATGTCCGGCGCTTCGCCGGGACCCCCGCGCGCCTGCGCTTCGGCTTGCCGCCGGACAAGGCGGCCTGGTGCCGGCTGTCGCGGATCCTCCGGTAAGGGACGATCAGGCGCCCCTCGGCTCCAGCACGTTCACGAGGAAGCCCGCGCCCGCCAGGAGGATGCCGACGGCGCAGACGCCGGACCAGCCGGCCATGAGGAAGGCCTGGGAACCGGCGAAGGCCCCGAACGCCCCGAACACGAACATCACCGTGAACAGCACGGTGTTGATCCGCCCGCGGGCGCTCGGAACGAGGGCGTAGACCCGGGTCTGGTTGGCGATGAGGGCGGCGTTGAGGCCGATGTCGATCAGGAGGACCCCGAGGCCCACCGCGATCAGGGACCAGGCGCCGCCCGCCCACAGCACCGCGAAGGCCGCGACCACGAAGAGGGCGCCGGCCACCACCATCGGGCGCGGGCCGCGCCGGTCCGTGAAGCGGCCCGAGAGCGGGGCCACGAAGGCGCCCGCGACGCCGATGACGCCGAACATCCCCGCCCCGGCCGCCGTCAGGTTGAAGGGCGGCGCCTCGACCAGCAGGGCCAGGGTCGCCCAGAAGGCGTTGAAGCTGGCGAAGAGCAGCCCCTGCGACAGGCTCGACCGGCGCAGCACCGGCTGGCTGCGCACGAGGTGGAGGATCGTCAGCATCAGGGCGCGGTAGCGCAGGGGCCGGGTCTGCGGAATCTTCGGCAGCGTGGCGGCGGCGATGCCGGTCATCCCCAGCGCCACGACCGCCGCGGCGAAGAACACCGCCCGCCAGCCGTACTGCGCGCCCACGAGGCCGCTGGCCGTGCGCGCCAGCAGGATGCCGGTGAGGAGGCCGGTCATCACCTGGCCCACCACGCTGCCGCGGGTGGCGTCCGGCGCCAGCTCGGCGGCGAAGGGCACCGCCTGCTGCGCCGCCGAGGCGAGGATGCCGATGACGAGGCTGGACAGGGCCAGGCAGGCGAGGTTCGGGCTCAGCGCCGCGGCCAGGAGCGCCACGGCGAGGCCGAGGGTCTGGCCGATGATCAGGCTCCGGCGGGACAGGCTGTCCCCCAGCGGCACCAGGCCGAGGATGCCGAGCCCATAGCCGACGAGGGAGGCGGTCGGGACCCAGAGGGCGGCACGCTCGCCGAACTCCCCGACGAGGAGCCCGAGGAGGGGCTGGTTGTAGTAGATGTTGGCGACGGCCCCGCCCGCGATCAGGGTCAGCCCGAGCCGGGCCCGCGGCGTGAACCCGTGGCGTCCGGCCGTATCGGCCTGTGCTCCGCCGCTCATGCGGGGCGGCCCCCGGCGACTCCGCGCGCGGACAGGCAGGGGGGCGGGCAGGCTTGGAGGGTCATGCGCGGGATCTCGGGGGGCGGCGGAGCCGGGGCCGCGATGGGATCCGGGCGCCGACGGGGGCATCCGCTGCCCGGTTAGGCCTGCGCACTGGCTTCGGCAACCCGGAACGGTGGGACGAGGGATGGGAATCGGTCTTCGTCGCCCCTGATCGTCCGGCCCGACCTGGACCCTACTCTTTCGCGCACGGAGGCTTTGTCTTGCCGCCACCCGCTCGGCCACGTCGTCGCGGGGTATGTGCGCGGAATTTCAGTCGTCCCATATACCGAATGTTATGGGCGACCTGTGTTGCGGCTTTCCTTCCTGCACCCTGCACTTGGAATTCTGCGCAACTTGCGCTCTGATTGAAATCGGACCCGGTGAGTCGCGGCGTTCGCGGAGGTCAAGTCGGCGCTCCTGCAAGGCCGCGCTCATCGTCCAGGGAGTTTCGAATGGCGACCTACCGCGTCAACTTTGCCAAGCAGATCCTGGGTGTGCCGTTCACGGTCGGCTCGGTGGACATCACCCGCGCCCGGGATCCGATGCGCGCTCTGCGCGCCGCCGAACTGCGCTTCGCCCGGCAGCACGGGGTCGTGGATTGGCGCGAGCGGGCGGACCAGGCGGAGATCGCCCCGGCTTCCGGCCAGGATTAGGGCCGCGCCCCCGCCCTGCGCGTCTTTACGGCCACGGTCTCTGGTCCTGCGCGTGGAGCCGCCCTAAGGTAGCGGCCAAGCCGGGACCCCACGACGCGCGGGGCCGCCGGTGCGCCCAGGTCGGGCGCCAGTGAGGGGGCAGGCGGCGTGCCATGGCGGCGATCTCTTTCTTCGGCGATCTGCTCCAGACCATCAGCGACCGGGGCCGGGATCTCATCGGCATCGGGCGGGGTGACCTGGCGGCCCGTGTCACCGCTCAGGAACTGGTCAAGCTCTGCGAGGATCTGATCTCCCGGCGCGGCGAGGCCTCCGGGGTGGCCCTGGCCCGGCTGATCCTCGAACGCTACGCCACCCTGGCCCGGCCCGAGCGTACCGGTTTTCTGCGCCTCGTCGCCACCGAGTTCGCCGCCGACCATGCCGCCGTGGACGAGGCGATCGCGGCCTACCGGGCCGATCCAACCCGGGCGGCCCTGGGCGCCCTCCACGATGCGGCCGAGCCGCGGAGCCAGGAACTCATCCGCCGCCTGAACCTCGCCAAGGACGGGACCCGCGCCCTGGTGCGGATGCGCGAGGACCTGTTCGGGCTGCGCCGCGAGCTCCGTCAGGAGGAGGCCGACCCCGACCTCATCGACGCCGCCGACAGTCTCGACAGCGATTTCGAGCACCTGTTCGCCTCGTGGTTCAACCGCGGCTTCCTGGTCCTGCGCCACATCGACTGGACGACCCCGGCCCACATCCTCGAGAAGATCATCCGCTACGAGGCGGTGCACGAGATCACCGGGTGGGACGACCTGCGCCGGCGGATCGAGCCGACGGATCGGCGCTGCTTCGCGTTCTTCCATCCCGCCCTGGTCGACGAGCCGCTGATCTTCGTCGAGGTCGCGCTCACCGCCGGCATCGCCCCCGCCATCGCGCCGATCCTGGCCCATGAGCGCGAGCCCCTGCCGCTGAAGGCCGCCACCACGGCGATCTTCTACTCGATCTCGAACTGCCAGAAGGGGCTGGCCGGCGTCACCTTCGGCAACTTCCTGATCAAGCAGGTGGTCGAGGACCTCGCCCGGGAGATCCCGAGCCTGAAGACCTTCGTCACCCTCTCGCCGGTCCCGGGCTTCTCCGCCTGGCTCGACCGCGAGCGCCGCTCCGACGCGCCGCAGGGGCTGACCCGCGATGACGTCGAGGCCCTGCGCATCATCGATGAACCGGACTGGCAGACCGACAAGGCCAAGTGCGAGGCCGTGCGCAAGGCGATGATCCCGGCGGCGGCCGCCTATTTCCTGCGCGCCAAGAACGAGCGCGGGCGGCCCCTCGACCCCGTCGCCCGGTTCCATCTCGGCAATGGCGCCCGGCTGGAGCGGCTGAACTTCCTCGGTGACGTCTCCCCCAAGGGGCTCGCCCAATCGCGCGGCCTGATGGTCAACTACCTCTACGATCTCTCGGCCATCGAGAAGAACCACGAGACCTATGCCAATCTCGGGACCGTCGCCGCCTCCAGCGCGGTGAGCCGCGAGCTCCGGAGCAACCTGCCGCCGATGCGGGCGGTGGCCCTGGCCGAGGCCTGAGCCGTCCGCGCCGCGCTTGAGCGGCACCGCATTTCCCGCCATTCCGATGGAGCGAAGCGAAGATCGTAGGAAACCGACGATCGACAGCGTATTCGTCCCTGCCATCTTCGCCCCGTCATGTCCGAAACGCCGATGACCAATCACCTCTTCGATCTCGTCCGCCAGAGCCTGCCGGCCGATCCCGCCGCCAAGCTGTTCCTGGAGACCGGCGAGGGCGCCCGCTACTCCTACGCGGACCTCATCGTGCGCTCGGGCGCCTACGCCGCGGCCCTGGCGGCCGCCGGGGTGAAGCCCGGGGACCGGGTGGCGGTGCAGGCCGAGAAGAGCCCGGAATTCCTGTTCCTGTATCTCGGCGCGGTTCGGGCCGGGGCGGTGTTCCTGCCCCTGAACACCGCCTACACCCCCACCGAGATCGCCTACTTCCTGGGCGACGCCGAGCCGGCCCTGTTCGTCTGCGATCCGGCCAAGCACGAGGCCCTCGCGCCCGTGGCGCGGGATGCCGGCGTGCCGGTGGTGCACACCCTCGACGCGCGGGGCCACGGCACCCTGGCCGAGGCCGCCGATGCCGAGACGGAAGCCTTCTCCGACGTGGCGCGCGGCCCGGACGACCTCGCGGCCATCCTGTACACCTCGGGCACCACGGGGCGCTCCAAGGGCGCCATGCTGAGCCACGAGAACCTCGCCACGAACGCCCGCACCCTCGTCCAGGCCTGGCGCTTCACGGCGGAGGACGTGCTGCTCCACGCGCTGCCGGTATTCCACACCCACGGCCTGTTCGTCGCCACCAACACGGTGCTGGCCAGCGGCGGAACGATGCTGTTCCTGGGGCGGTTCGATCCGACCCAGGTCCTCGCCCTTCTCCCGCGCGCCACCGCCATGATGGGCGTGCCGACCTTCTACACCCGCCTGCTGAAGGAGGCCGGCCTGACGCCGGACGCCACCGCCGGAATCCGTCTGTTCGTGTCGGGGTCGGCGCCGCTGCTGGCCGAGACGCACCGCGACTGGCAGGCCCGCACGGGCCACGCCATCCTCGAGCGCTACGGCATGACCGAGACCAACATGAACACCTCGAACCCCTACGTGGGCGCGCGGGTGGCGGGCACCGTCGGCCCGGCCCTGCCGGGCGTGGCCGTGCGGGTGGTCGACCCGGAGACCGGGGCGGTCCTGGCGGCCGATGCCGTCGGCATGATCGAGGTGAAGGGTCCGAACGTCTTCCAGGGCTACTGGCGGATGCCGGAGAAGACGGCGGCCGAGTTCAAGGCCGACGGCTTCTTCATCACCGGCGACCTCGGCAAGATCGACCCGGACGGCTACGTCCACATCGTCGGGCGCGGCAAGGACCTCATCATCACGGGGGGCTACAACGTCTACCCGAAGGAGATCGAGAACGAGATCGACGCCCTCCCGGGCGTGGTCGAGTCCGCGGTGATCGGCCTGCCCCATGCCGATTTCGGCGAGGGCGTCACGGCGGTGGTGGTCGGCCGTGCCGACGTGCCGGACGAGGCCGCGATCCTGCGCACGCTCGAAGGCCGGCTCGCCCGCTACAAGTGCCCCAAGCGCGTCCTCTTCGTCGAGGAATTGCCGCGCAACACCATGGGCAAGGTCCAGAAGAACCTGCTGCGGGACGCCCATGCGGGCCTCTACGCGCCCGGCGGCGCCTGAGGCGGCACCGCCGGCGGGCCCCAGCGCGGGACGGCCTTCGCTGGGTCCGTCCGCTACGCCGCCCGGACGGTGCCGAGGAAGTTCTGGACCTCGGCGCTGAGGTGCTCCGACTGACGCGACAATTCCCCGGCGGCCCCGAGCACCTGGGCGGCGGCGGCGCCGGTCTCCTCGGCCGCCTGGGCGACGCCCGTGATGGTGCTGGTGACGTCCGTGGTCCCCACCGAGGCCTGGGCCACGTTGCGGACGATCTCCTGCGTCGCGGCACTCTGCTGCTCCACCGCCGCCGCGATCGCCGTCGCCACCGTGTTGATGTCGCGGATGCGCGTCGTGATCGAGCCGATCGCCGTGACCGCGTGGCCCGTGGCACCCTGGATATGCCCGATCTGGCTTCCGATTTCGTCGGTGGCCCGGGCGGTCTGGTTGGCGAGTTCCTTCACTTCCGCCGCCACCACGGCGAAGCCGCGTCCCGCCTCCCCGGCGCGGGCCGCCTCGATGGTGGCGTTGAGGGCCAGCAGATTGGTCTGGCCGGCGATCGTCGAGATCAGGCTCACCACGTCGCCGATCCGGGACACGGCGGCGCTCAGCTCCTGGACCAGGGCCGAGGTGGTGTCGGCCTCGGTCACGGCCGACTGCGCCATCTGGGAGGAGTTCGAGACCTGGCGGCCGATCTCCTGCACAGAGTTGCCGAGTTCCTCGGCGGCCGCCGCCACGGTGCTCACGTTGACGGAGGCTTCCTCGGCGGCCGTCGCCACGGTGATGGATTGCGATGCGGTCTCGCGGGCGGTGGTGGTCAGGGTCCCCGCCGTCGCCTGCAGTTCGGTCGACGACGCGGAGACCATGCCGATGATGCCGCCCACGGCACCCTCGAAGCTGTCCGCGAGTTCGATCATCGTTGCGCGGCGTGCGGCCACTGCGGCCTCGTCGGCAATGCGGCGGATCTGCGCTTCCTCGGCACTCTTCCGGGCGACCATCGCCTTGATGCCGTCCACCGCCTTGCCGACGGCGCCGATCTCGTCGCCGCGCCGGGCCTCCGGAATGTCTGCATCGATCTCGCCCTGGGCCATGCGGTTCAGGATCACGACCAGACGGCCCAGCGGCCGGGTGATTCCGAAGACCACGATGGTGCCGCACAGGAGGGCAGCCAGAACGAGACCGATGGCGGTGACGGTGATCAGCCGTTCGATCGCGATCGACATGTCCGCTTCGAGCGCCTGCTTGCCGGCCTTCATCTCCTCGGCGACCCGCTGCGCACGCTGCTCCACCAGCCTGTTCAGATTGAGCCGGGCGGGTTGCGCATCGTGCTGGACGATCTGGGCTGCGACTGCATTCTCATTCCGGAGCCCGTGCTCGATGGACCGCGCCAGGACTGCGAAATAGGCCTCAGCCAAGCTTCGCAGATCCTTACCGATCTTGCGGCGTTCCGGCGTTTCGGCCAGTGCGATCAGCGTATCGATGACCTCAAGCGCCCCGGCCGTGGCCGACGCATACTGCGCCTTGTATTGCGCCATCGGGACTTCTTCGGTTTCCAGGATGATGTTCCGGGTCAACAGGGCCGCTTCCGCGATCTTCAGCTGCGCCTTGAGGTAAGCTTCCTGCCGCGCGCTGAGAACTTCGATCACTTGCCGCGACTGGTCGGCGATGTTGTTCAGCGACGCGCGGGCGTAGAGGACGAGCCCGATGCTGAGGGCGCCCAGGGCGAACAGGGGAAGGGCGATCTTTGCCAGGACGCTGGCTTGATTGACGAAACGCACGTGCTTGGCTCCGCGGGTTGAAAAGCCATCGAATATGAGAGCTTCCGTGATGCGGGAGACTGGTATTGTTTGGTTAAAACATCCTTTATGAGCTTTCAATATTTAACGAAAATAATAGAGATGCGCGGTATAGCAATCATTGATCTAGAAATGTTGTCTTTCAAGGTTTTGTTCGATTGGTTGTGCTAGATCTGAGGCGTGCCTGCGTCCGGTCGAGATGTCTTTAAGGTTCAAGGCGGTGTGCTGACGCGGTCGGGGAAGCGCACCGCTTGTTTCGGTCATGTCCGCCGTCGCTTTATCTGCGCCGAGATTGGGCCGTGAGACGATCAACTTTCGAAATCGGGCGCGATGCGGAAGCCCGAGGAGGCGTGGCCGGAGCCGGAACGGTCAAGCCTGCGTCACGTTGATCCCGGGCGCCGAGACGACGCGGCGCCGAAGCACCGTCCATCCCGTTCCGGTCCTGCCATGCCATCTCCCTTCCGCCGCAGTCCCGTACCCGATGGTGAGGCGGCGAATTCCATCCTGTGGACGCTGCTGCTCGGGACTGCGCTGATCGCGCTCGCCGCCGCACCCCGGCGCGCGACCCGGACGCGTCCCGCCGCCGAGTCCGCCCCGCCCTCCACGGAGCCGGGCGCCCGCTCCCACGAGGGAGCGGCGGCGGCCTACGTCGCGGCGACGCAGGTCGCGCGCGGGCGCGCCGCGGGCTCGCCCACCGAGATCACCGCCTCGGGCTGGAAGGACATCCTCTACCGGGTCTATCTCGAGTTCAATCAGGACCGGGTCCTGTCGGTGGCGGCGGGCGTGACCTTCTACTCGCTGCTCTCGCTGTTCCCCGCCATCGCCGCGCTCGTCTCCTGCTACGGCCTCGTGGCGGATGTCGGCTCGATCAACGAGCATCTCGCGAGCATGCAGGGCGTGCTGCCCTCCGGCGCCATCGAGATCATCGGCGACCAGGTCAAGCGCATCGCCGCCAAGGGCAACGGCACCCTCGGCCTGACCTTCTTTACCAGCCTTCTGCTCTCCCTCTGGAGCGCCAATGCCGCCATGAAGGCGATGTTCGACGCCCTGAACGTGGTCTATGAGGAGGAGGAGAAGCGCTCCTTCATCATGCTGAATCTGCGCTCGCTCACCTTCACCATCGGGGCGCTCGTCTTCACCATCCTGGCCCTCACGGGCATCGTCGTGTTGCCGGTGGTGTTCACGTTCGTGGGCCTGAGCGACACCGCCTGGCTCGTCGCCCTGCTGCGTTGGCCCGCGCTCCTGGTCGTCCTCCTCGGAGGCCTGTCCCTGCTTTATCGCTACGGTCCGAGCCGCCAGCGGCCGCGCTGGCGCTGGGTCGGGGTCGGCGGCGCGGTGGCGGGCCTGCTGTGGCTCCTCGCGTCGATCCTGTTCTCCTGGTACGTCTCCAGCTTCGGCAACTACAACGAGACCTACGGCTCCCTCGGCGCCGCGATCGGCTTCATGACCTGGATCTGGATCTCCACGACGATCGTCCTCCTGGGTGGCGAGATCAACGCCGAGATGGAGCACCAGACCGCGCGCGACACCACCACCGGCCCCGAGCGGCCCATGGGCGCCCGCCGGGCGCGCATGGCCGACACCCTCGGCGCCGTCGCCTGAGGGCGGCCTCCCCACGGGGGCGTCGGGGGCCTATCTAAGCGGCATCGTCCCCGCCTCTGAGGAGCACAGGCCCGATGTCTTCGCCTCCCACGTCCTCTTCCCCCACGTCCTCTTCCTCCATGTCTTCGGCCGCCGCGGACGAGATCCAGACCCGCAGCGAGGCCGAATGGCGCGAGATCCTCACGCCGGACCAGTATCGCGTGCTGCGCGAGCACGGCACCGAGCGGGCCGGGACCAGCTGCCTCAACGCCGAGAAGCGTCCGGGCGTGTTCCACTGCGCCGGCTGCGACGCCCCGCTCTTCGTCACCGGCACCAAATTCGAGAGCGGGACCGGCTGGCCGAGCTTCTTCGATCCCCTCGACGACGCGGTGGAGACGACCGTCGACCGCAGCCACTGGATGACCCGCACCGAGGTGCATTGTGCCCACTGCAAGGGCCATCTCGGCCACGTCTTCGATGACGGTCCGCCGCCCACCGGACTGCGCTACTGCATGAACGGCCTCTCCCTGCGCTTCGAGCCGGAGGCCTGACGGGCATCGGCACGAGGGACCGATCGGGTTTCGATGGGGACGGATCGACGGATGAGGGGGAGCGACGGCGGGGATGGTCTTGATTTCGCCGTCGTTTTGCTTAGTCCGGAACGAGAATTATTAACCGATCTGCCCCGGCTACGCGGGGAATGAACGCAGATCATATCCTATGTCATTGTTCCACGTGGAGGGCCGCCGGGCTCGGCGCGGGGAACCACCTGAAAGCCGGTCTGTCCACCTCGCGTCGCGGGAGGTCGGCGGCCCTGACGTCAGTGTCCGCCCGGATCTCTATCGCCGGGTCGACCGACATCGCGGAGAATGTCGATGAGCCTCGTACGCCGGTTTCTCGTGGCCCCCGCCCTGGTCCGCCTCATCCGCAAGGAGCGCGGAGGCTCCCGGATCACAGAGGGCTACTTCGCCCCCCAGGCCGGCCGCGTCTCCTACGTCCGGGTCGACGGGCAGGCCTGCCACCTCGTCCTGGTGACCACCGCACCGGACGGAACGTCCAGCGAAGAGCGCACCGATGTGCCGCGCGCGCACGGCGATGCGCTGATGGATGTCTGCTCGGGCAAGGCCGCCTATGACCGCACGGCGCTCGCCCTCGGCGGCGGCCGCGAGGCGCTGATCGACCGCTACGTGGCGCCCGGCGAGTTCGACCTCGTGAGCGTGTCCTTCGACGGCGCCGACGAGGGCCAGGGTTTCCCGGTGCCGGCCTGGTTCGGTCCCGAGGTCACCGGCGATCCGAGCTACGACCGGCACGCGGTGGCCCTGCAGGGCGTGCCGCATCCCGGCGAGATCGGCCTGTCCAATGCCGCCCTCGACGCCGTTCTCGACCTGATCGAGCCGCGCTTCGGCTTCGGCCGCTACGGCGCCCCGAAGGCCAATGCCGGTGACGGCGACGGGATGATGAAGGCGCTGCGCCGGGTCGCGGGCGGAAGCGCGGCGGCGGCACCGGTCGCCGCCGAGGCCGCACCCGCGCCCGCTCCTCCGGCCGAGGAGCCTGCTCCGGTCGAGGCGCAGGCGGCCGCGGTCCCCGAGGCGGGGGATGCGCACGCACAGCCGGAGCCCGCGAGCGAGCCTGCCGCCGAGGGCGCGCCAGCCATCGACTCCCGCATCGACGACGTGATCGAGAGCCTGTCGCAGGCGCTCGGCAACCCGCAGCCGAAGGGCGCCGCGCGCGGCGAGGACGACATCGCCGCCGAGTTCGAGCGCTGGACCGTTCGTCCCCGTCGCACGCAGCAGACCTGAGCGACCGTCGCCGGACAGGGCGGTTCGCCCCGCCCTCCGGGTGATCCGGGCCGGAACGGGCGCCGGCGCGGTCCGATGGGCGCGCGCGACCAGCGACGCGTGGGGCGAGGCCTGTCCCACCCGGCCGGCCCTCGCGCGAGCGCCGGCAGGCACCCGTGCCGAAGATCCGCATCCGCGCCGAGAGCCGAAACTGGCGATCTCCCGGCGCCAGTCTGCCTGCCCGCCGCCGGGACTTTTTCCCGCGAAGGGCATGTAAGCGCTCGTGGTTTGTCATTGCAGCCCACCGCCCGCGATTGAGCGACGCGAATAAACTGGCTAGCGTCGGGATTAACAATCAGTGGGTTGCGCAGAGCGCAGCGGGAGGGATCATGGCCCAGGCGACGACGTACGGAACGGCACCGGCCGCGGTCCCACGTCCGGTCAAGGAGCCCTGGTACAAGGTGCTCTACATCCAGGTGCTGATCGCGATCGCCCTCGGTGTGCTCCTCGGCTGGCTGCAGCCCGAATGGGGCAAGTCGGTCAAGTGGCTCGGGGATGCCTTCATCGCCCTGATCAAGATGATGATCGCGCCGATCATCTTCTGTACCATCGTGCACGGCATCGCCTCGATCGGCGACCTGAAGAAGGTCGGCCGCGTCGGGTTGAAAGCGCTCGTCTACTTCGAGGTGGTCTCCACCATCGCGCTGCTCATCGGCGTTCTCGTGGGCGAGGTCGTCAGGCCGGGTGCCGGCTTCAATGCCGACGTCACCAAGCTCGATGCCAAGGCCGTGGAGAAATACGCCAAGATGGCCGCCGACGATTCGGTGACCGGCCACATCATGGCGCTGATCCCGAAGAGCTTCTTCGACGCCTTCGCCACCGGCGACCTGCTGCAGGTGCTGCTGATTTCGATCCTCACCGGCGTCGTCGTCACCGGGATGGGCCAGCGCGGCGAGGCCATCACCCACGCCATCGACACGGCCGGGCAGATTTTCTTCCGCATCATCGGCCTGGTGGTGAAGCTCGCCCCCATCGGGGCCTTCGGCGCCATGGCCTTCACCATCGGCCAGTACGGCATCGGCAAGGTGATCGACCTCGCCTGGCTCGTCGGCACCTTCTACGTCACCGCCTTCCTGTTCGTGATCCTGGTGCTCGGCGGCATCGCCCGGGTCGCCGGATTCTCGATCTTCAAGTTCCTCGCCTACATCAAGGACGAGCTCCTGATCGTCCTCGGCACGTCGTCTTCCGAGACCGTGCTGCCGCACATGATGACGAAGATGCGCCGCCTCGGCGCGTCGGACTCGGTGGTGGGCCTCGTGATCCCGACGGGCTACTCGTTCAACCTCGACGGCACCAACATCTACATGACCCTGGCCTCGCTGTTCCTGGCCCAGGCCGTGGGGGCCGACCTGTCCTTCGGCCAGTACGCCACGATCATCCTGGTGGCGATGCTGACCTCCAAGGGCGCGTCCGGCGTCACCGGCGCGGGCTTCATCACCTTGGCGGCCACGCTCAGCGCCATCCCCAACAACCCCGTGCCGGTGGCGGCCATGACCCTGATCCTCGGCGTCGACAAGTTCATGTCGGAGTGCCGCGCCATCACGAACCTGATCGGCAACGGCGTCGCCACCGTGGTGGTCAGCCGCTGGGAGGGCGAGCTCGACACGGAGAAGCTGCGCCAGGTCATGGCGCACCCGGTTTCCATCGGCACCGACATCTCCGACCACGCACCCGAGATGGAGTCGAGCGCCACCGCCGCGGCGGCGTCCCCGATCCCGGCCGCGGCGCGCTGACGGGACCCGGACCTGTCCGAACCTCTGCGCATCGGCATCGATCTCGGCGGCACCAAGATCGCCGGGATCGCCCTCGCGTCCGATGGCACGACGCGGGCCGAGCAGCGGATCGCCACGCCGCGAGACGATTACGCCGCGACGCTGACGGCCATCGCGGGACTGGTCTGCGACCTGGAGGCGCGAGCGGGAGCCCCCGGCACGGTCGGCATCGGCATGCCCGGTGCGATCTCGCCGCGGACCGGACTCGTCAAGAACGCGAACTCGGTCTGGCTGAACGGCCGGCCCTTCGCGCAGGATCTCGAGCGAGGTCTCGCCCGCCCGGTGCGTCTCGAGAACGATGCCAACTGCCTCGCGGTCTCCGAGGCCGTGGACGGCGCCGGCGCCGGCCTGCCCGTCGTCTGGGCCATCATCCTGGGGACCGGCGTCGGCTCCGGGATCGCCCTTCGGGGCCGTGCCCTCTCGGGACGTGACCGGATCGCCGGCGAGTGGGGCCACAACCCGCTGCCATCCCCCCGCGACGACGAGCGTCCCGGCCCCGCCTGCTATTGCGGCCGGCACGGATGCCTCGAAACCTGGGTCTCCGGTCCGGCGCTGGCCGCCGACCACGCCCGCCGCACCGGTACGGCGACCCGGGGCGAGGGCGTGATCGCGGCCCTGCGGGCGGGCGACGCGGAGGCCCGGGCGACCGTCGACCGCTACCTGGATCGCCTCGGGCGCGGCATCGCCCACGGGGTCAACCTGATCGACCCGGACGTCATCGTCATCGGCGGCGGCCTCTCGCGGGTGCCGGAGATCCTCGCGGGCCTCCCCGAACGCGTGGCGCCGCACGTCTTCTCGGATGCGTTCGACACGCCGATCCGCCCGAGCCGGTACGGCGACGCCTCCGGTGTCCGCGGGGCGGCCTGGCTCTGGAACCGGCCCTGAGCGACCGCGCGATCGATCCCGATGGGTGCCCGAGGCGCTTGTCAGCGCATTCGTTTTCACATAAAGATATCTTTATGTCTAACGCGGGACCTTCCTCGGCCACGGCCCTACCGTTTCCGGACGCCCTCGCCATCCTGCGGGCGGCGGCCGAGGAGACGCGCCTGCGCATCCTCGCACTCCTGGCCGCCGGAGAGCTCTCGGTTTCCGATCTGACTGACATTCTAGGCCAGTCGCAGCCGCGCATCTCGCGCCATCTCAAGCTGCTCGTGGAGGCGGGTCTGGTGGAGCGGCACCGCGAGGGGGCCTGGGCCTTCTTCCGCCTCGTGGAGGATCGGGCCGCCCTGGTCGAGCCGCTGGTGGCCGGGCTCGATGCCGCCCGGGCGCCGCTCTCGGAGGATTTCGCGCGCCTGGAGGCCGTGCGCACCCAGCGGGCCGAGGCCGCCCAGGCCTTCTTCGCCCGTCTCGCCCCCAAGTGGGACCATCTGCGCTCGCTGCACGTGCCGGAGGCCATCGTCGAGGCCGCGGTCCTGGACGTGCTCGGCGACCGGCCGATCCAGAACCTCGTCGATCTCGGCACCGGCACCGGGCGCATGCTCGGGCTCCTGGCGGGCCGCGCCGCCCGGGCGGTCGGGCTCGATTCCAACCACGCGATGCTCTCGGTGGCGCGGGCGAACCTGGAACGCCTCGGCCTGTCGCGGGTCGACCTGCGCCAGGGCGACATCCACGCGCCGCCCTTCGGGCGCGGCGGGTTCGACCTCGTCGTCGTCCATCAGGTGCTGCACTACCTCGACGATCCGACCCGGGCCCTGCGCGAGGCCGCGCGTCTCGTCGCCCCCGGCGGGCGCCTGCTGGTGGTGGACTTCGCCCCCCACGACCTCGAGTTCCTGCGCGAGGCCCAGGCCCATCGCCGTCTCGGCTTCGCGCCCGAGCAGGTGACGGGCTGGCTCAACGATGCGGGCCTGCCCACCGTCACCACCCGGGACCTCGCCCCCACCAGCGAGGTCGAGGACCAGTTGACCGTGACCCTCTGGCTGGCCACCGATGCGGCCGAGAGGGCGGCCCCCGCGCCCGAGATGATCCCGGAGCGGGCCGTCGCCTGAGGGCGACGGCCCGTTTCCACCTGCACCCGAACCTGATCGACGACCGTCTGAACCGATCGACAGAGAGGACGACCCGATGCCTTCCGCCTCCCACCATCGCGCCAGCCGCGACAGCTATCGTCCGATCCGTGTCTCCATCGAGTTCTTCCCCCCGAAGACCGAGGAGATGGAGAAGATCCTCTGGTCCTCGATCGAGCGCCTCGCGCCGCTGCAGCCGAAATTCGTCTCGGTGACCTACGGTGCGGGCGGCTCCACCCGCGAGCGCACCCACAACACCGTCGCGCGGATGGTCAAGGAGACGAGCCTCCAGCCGGCCGCCCACCTCACCTGCGTCGACGCCACCCGCGAGGAGATCGACGCCGTCGTGCAATCCTACTGGGATGCCGGCGTGCGTCACATCGTGGCCCTGCGCGGCGACCCGCAGGACGGGATCGGGACGGCCTACCGGCCGCATCCGGGCGGCTACGCCCAGACCTCCGATCTCGTCGCCGGCATCAAGCGCATCGGCGACTTCAAGGTCTCGGTCTCGGCCTATCCGGAGAAGCACCCGGAGGCCTCCTCCCTCGACGCCGACATCGACGCCCTGAAGGCCAAGGTCGATGCCGGCGCCGACCAGGCGATCACGCAGTTCTTCTTCGAGAACGACATCTACCTGCGCTACGTCGACAAGGTGCGCGCCGCCGGCATCGACATCCCGATCATCCCCGGCATCCTGCCGGTGCAGAACTTCAAGCAGGCGGCGAACTTCGCCCGCCGGACCGGCGCCTCGGTGCCGTACTGGCTCCCCCCCCCCCC
>NZ_LMMK01000024.1:178015-367072 GCF_001422795.1 Methylobacterium sp. Leaf88
ACGTTGAGACCCGGCGCCTCGTGGCGGCGGCGGTGGCGGCCGAGCAGGTGCTCGACCTCGTCGACCACGGCGTCAACGACTTCCACTTCTACTCGATGAACCGGTCCGACCTCGTCTACGCCATCTGTCACGTGCTCGGCCTGCGGGCGCAGGCACCCAAGGTCGCCGCCAAGGCGGCATAAGCAAACGTCATCCCGGGGCGCCGAAGGCGAGTCCGGGATCCGACACGCCGACCCTGTCGAACTTCACTGTCCGGACCCGTCGCGGTTCCGGGTTCCGGGTGCCGCGCCGCGGTCCCGGAACGACGCGTGAGAAACCCATGACCGACCTGCGCCCCGTCGACGGAAAAGAGATCGAAGCCGCCCTGCGCCAGCGCGCTGGCGAGAAAATCCTCGTCCTCGACGGGGCGATGGGAACTGTGATCCAGCGCCTGGGCTACGGCGAGGCGGACTTCCGCGGTGACCGCTTCGGCGACCATGCGCACGACCAGAAGGGCAACAACGACCTCCTGATCCTGACCCAGCCCGACGCGATCCGGCAGATCCACCTCGATTACTTCCTGGCCGGGGCCGACGTCTGCGAGACCAACACCTTCTCGGGCACCACGATCGCCCAGGCCGATTACGGCATGGAATCGATCATCCACGAGCTGAACGCGCAAGGCGCGCGCCTTGCCCGCGAGGCCGCCCAGCTCGCCGAGCGCCAAGACGGCCGCCGCCGCTTCGTGGCCGGCGCTATCGGCCCGACCAACCGCACCCTGTCGATCTCGCCGGACGTCAACAATCCCGGCTACCGGGCCGTGACCTTCGACGAGGTCAAACAGGCCTACGAGGAGCAGGTGCGCGGCCTGATGGATGGCGGCGCCGAGCTCATCCTGATCGAGACCATCTTCGACACGCTGAACGCCAAAGCGGCGGTCGCCGCCGCCTGGGCGGTGTTCGAGGAGCGGGGCATGGCCCTGCCGATCATGATCTCGGGCACGATCACCGATCTCTCCGGCCGCACCCTCTCGGGCCAGACCCCGGAGGCATTCTGGAACGCGCTCCGCCACGCCGGCCCGCTCACCATCGGGCTGAACTGCGCGCTGGGCGCCAAGGAGATGCGCGGCCATATCTCGGAGCTGTCGCGCATCGCCGACACCCTGGTCTGCGCCTACCCGAATGCCGGCCTGCCCAACGAGTTCGGCCTCTACGACGAGAGCCCCGAGGCCATGGGCAAGCTGGTGGGCGAGTTCGCCACCGCCGGCCTCGTCAACATGGTCGGCGGCTGCTGCGGCACCACGCCGGACCACATCCGCGCCATCGCGCGGGCCGTAGAGGGCGTGAAGCCCCGCGCCATTCCCGAAGTGCCGCGCCTGATGCGCCTGTCGGGCCTGGAGCCGTTCACGCTGACGAAGGAGATCCCCTTCGTGAACGTCGGCGAGCGCACCAACGTCACCGGCTCGGCCAAGTTCAGGAAGCTCATCACCGCCGGCGACTACGCCGCCGCCCTCGACGTCGCCCGCGACCAGGTGGCGGCGGGCGCCAGCATCATCGACGTCAACATGGACGAGGGTCTGCTGGATTCCGAGAAGGCGATGGTGGAGTTTCTCAACCTCGTCGCCGCCGAGCCCGACATCGCCCGCGTGCCGGTGATGATCGATTCCTCGAAGTTCCACGTCATCGAGGCCGGGCTGAAGTGCGTCCAGGGCAAGGCGATCGTGAACTCGATCTCCATGAAGGAGGGCGTCGAGAAGTTCGTCCACGACGCCCGGGTGTGCCGCTCCTACGGCGCGGCGATCGTGGTGATGGCCTTCGACGAGCAGGGCCAGGCCGACACGCTGGAGCGCAAGGTCGAGATCTGCACCAAGGCCTACAGGGTCCTGACCGAAGAGGTCGGCTTCCCGCCGGAAGACATCATCTTCGACCCGAACGTGTTCGCCGTCGCCACCGGCATCGAGGAGCACAACGGCTACGGCGTCGCCTTCATCGAGGCGACCAAGACCATCCGCGAGACCCTGCCCCACGCCCACATCTCGGGCGGCATCTCGAACCTCAGCTTCGCCTTCCGCGGCAACGAGCCGGTGCGCGAGGCCATGCACGCGGTGTTCCTTTACCATGCGATCCAGGTCGGCATGGATATGGGCATCGTGAATGCCGGCCAGCTCGCGATCTACGACGAGCTGCCGCCCGAGCTGCGCGAACTCTGCGAGGACGTCGTCCTCAACCGGCGCGACGACGCCACCGATCGCCTGCTGGAGGCGGCCGAACGCTTCAAGTCCGGCGGCGGCGTCCAGGCCAAGACCGCCGACCTGTCCTGGCGCGAGGCGCCTGTCGAGAAGCGCATCGAGCACGCGCTCGTCAACGGGATCACCGAATACATCGTCGCCGACACGGAGGAGGCCCGCCTCGGGGCGGAGCGTCCGCTCCACGTCATCGAGGGCCCGCTCATGGCCGGCATGAACGTGGTGGGCGACCTGTTCGGCTCGGGCAAGATGTTCCTGCCGCAGGTGGTGAAGTCGGCCCGCGTGATGAAGCAGGCGGTCGCCTATCTCGAGCCCTTCATGGAGGCGGAGAAGCTCGCCAACGGCGGCGACGGCAAGCGCCAGGCCGCCGGCAAGATCCTGATGGCGACCGTGAAGGGCGATGTCCACGACATCGGCAAGAACATCGTCGGCGTCGTGCTCGCCTGCAACAACTACGAGATCATCGACCTCGGCGTGATGGTGCCGGCGGCCAAGATCCTCGACGTCGCCAAGCGCGAGAACGTCGACATCGTCGGCCTGTCCGGCCTCATCACCCCGTCGCTGGACGAGATGGTGCACGTCGCGGCCGAGATGGAGCGCGAGGGCTTCGACGTGCCGCTCCTCATCGGCGGCGCCACCACGAGCCGCGTCCACACGGCGGTGAAGATCCATCCCTCCTACAACCGCGGCCAGACCGTCTACGTCACCGATGCGAGCCGCGCCGTCGGCGTGGTCTCCAGCCTGCTCTCGAAGGAGACGCGGGATTCGACCATCGCCAACATCCGCGCCGAGTACCGCAAGGTCTCGGACGCCCATGCCCGCTCGGAGCTCGACAAGCAGCGCCTACCGCTGGCGAAAGCCCGCGCCAACCCGTTCCGGATCGACTGGTCGGGCTACCAGCCGAAGAAGCCGAGCTTCACCGGCGTGCGGGTCTACAGCTCCTACGAGGTCGCGGACCTCGTGCCCTACATCGACTGGACGCCGTTCCTGCAGACCTACGAGTTCAAGGGCCGCTACCCGGCGATCTTCGAGGATCCCAACCAGGGGCCGGCCGCCAAGGCCCTGTTCGACGACGCCCAGGAGATGCTGGCCCAGATCGTCTCCGAGCGCTGGTTCAACCCGAAGGCGATCATCGGCTTCTGGCCGGCGAACAGCCTGGGCGACGACATCACGCTCTTCACCGGCGAGAGCCGCTCGGAGACCCTCGCGACCTTCTTCGGCCTGCGCCAGCAGCTGACGAAGCGTGACGGGCGCGCCAACACCTGCCTGTCCGACTTCGTCGCGCCGGCCGAGACGGGGATCGCCGACTATGTCGGCGGCTTCGTCGTCACGGCGGGCCTGGAGGAGGTGCGCATCGCCGAGCGCTTCGAGCGGGCCAACGACGATTATCGCTCGATCCTGGTCAAGGCGCTCGCCGACCGCATCGCCGAGGCGTTGGCCGAGCGCATGCACGAGCGGGTCCGCCGCGAGTTCTGGGGCTACGCCGCCGACGAGACCTTCACGCCGGCAGACCTCGTGCGCGAGGAATATGCCGGTATCCGTCCCGCGCCCGGCTATCCCTCGCAGCCCGACCACACCGAGAAGGTCACGCTGTTCGATCTCCTCAAGGCGGAATCGCGCATCGGCGTGAAGCTCACCGAGTCGTACGCCATGTGGCCGGGCTCCTCGGTCTCGGGCCTCTACATCGCCCATCCGGAGGCGCATTACTTCGGCGTCGCCAAGGTGGAGCGCGACCAGGTCGAGGACTATGCCGTCCGCAAGGACATGGATGTGCGCGAGGTCGAGCGCTGGCTCGGCCCCATCCTGAACTACGATCCAGGCCGCTACCTCGCGGCCGCTGCCGAGTAGGATGCGCGATCCCGTCCCGGAAGCCGGGGCGGGATCGAATCACACCGGGATGTGGCCGGCGGAGGCTTGACCGTGGGCGCGCCTGCGCTTCAATGCCGATCAGGACCGACCATGGCCCGAGACCAGCGAAGGGCGTCTGAATCGTGTACCGGCTCACCGGCTCCCTCGTCGCCACCGTCGCGCTCGGGCTGATCGCCTCGGGCTGCACCGGCTTCGCCTACATCTCCAAGACCTATGTCAGCCTGACGCCCCAGGTCGTCACCATCGGTTGCAAGGACCCCTACGAGGTCTACGACCAGCGCCGGGTCCGCAAGATGCTGATCGTCTCCAACGCCCTGCGCGAGACCACCGGCTGCGGCATCGACGATGCGTTCGCCGGTGGCGATCCGGCCCTGACCCGGGTCAAGCGCTTCCGCGAAGCGGCGCGCACCTACCTGAACGAGACGGGGCGCGAGGATTGCCGGGTCCGCGGCGAGACCGTGTTCACCGACCTGCAGACCGAGTTCACCTACACCTGCGCGGCGCCGATCGAGTCCCGCGACGCCAAGGTGCAGACCCTGCCGGGCCGCAGCAACCGCGTCGGTCTCTAGCGTTCGCCGGAGCCCGAGGCGCGGGGAAACGTCCGCTCCATCGCGTCGCCCGATGCCGCCAGCAGCGCCCGCGCCAGGGTTCGGGCCTCCTCGCGGTCGAGGGCGAGGATCGCCGTGACCGGGGCGCCGTTCGTACCGGGCAGGCCGATCTCGACCCGGACCCCGTCAGGCGCGGCCGCCACCGCGATGCTCCAGTCCCGTTCTCCGCTCATGGGCTTTGCGCCTCTCCCGTGCCCTCGACCCTCCCGGTCGCCGGCGGTCCTGCATAACCGATCCTGCATGACTGATCCTGCATGACCGATCCGATGGCGTGAGGCCAGGGGCCGGAAGATCCGCCCCGCGATTGACGCCGTGCCGCCCTCTGGTGTTTGTGCGCCCCGACCCATCCCGGCCCCCGGGCACGGCGATCATTCAGGGAAGGAAGACCCCATGTCCGAGATCTGGTTCCGTACCGGCGAGGCGACCGTGCTCGCGGCGGAAGGGCAGTACACCGACGCGATGCCGGAGGTGCTGATCGGTTCCACCCGCGGCCCGGTGGGCCAGGCCTTCGCCGGCATGATGGGCCAGGTCCAGGGCCACACCCGGATGTTCGTGGTGCGCGATCTCAACCAGCTCGTACGCCCGGCCACGATGATGACCACGAAGGTCACGATTCATACGGCCGAGTATGCCGAATTGCTCGGCGGTGTCGTCCAGGCCGCCACGGGGGACGCCATCATCGACTGCGTGATCGAGGGCGTCCTGCCCAAGGACGGGCTCGACGAGCTTTGCATGATCATCATGATCTGGCTGGACGAGCGCTGCGGATCCGACCCGGACGTCGACCGCAAGGATCTCTACCGGACGAATTACGAGGCGACGAAGCTCGCGATCAGCCGCGCCATGAAGGGCGAGCCGACCATCGACGAGCTCATCGCCAACCGGAAGACGGTGAAGCACTACGCCCTGGAAGACGTGATCGAGTACTGATCCTTTCGGAGCTGCGACGGTGCGCGGATCCAGGGTGATCCGCGCATCCGGAGAAGGAGCCTCCTAACCCGGCGGGATCCGTCCCACCGAGCACAGGGTGCGGATCGAGCCGCTGGCGTCGGTGTAGCAGCTCGCCGACCAGCCGTTCTGCTGGATGAAGGATTTGCGCCGCTCCTTCAGGGCGGTGGCGTGCGCCGTGGCGATGGCGGCCTGGACCGCACCGGCACCCTCGCCGACCACGATCTCGGCCGCCAGGGCGAGATCGGCGAAGTAGGCGGCCGAGGGCGTCGGGTCGGAGGAGGCGGCCTGCACGATGGGCTCCGCCCGGCAGGTCAGGTCGAGCTTCAGGCCGCCGGGGACCCGCAGGTCGATGCTGGGGCCGGTGCGCCGGCCGACCTTTCCTCCCATGGCGCTGGCGATCCGGGCGGCGAGGTCGTCGCACGCGTCGGCCCATGCGAGGCCGGGTCCGAGCAGGCTCGCGCCGAGGAGGAGGGGGAGGAGGGCGCTGCGCAATCGCATGGTCGGGCTGTCCGGGGAGGTGAGGCCCCTCAGGGCGTGAAGGCGAGGCGGACCACCGTGCCGCCCTCGTTGCTGTAGGTGAGCTGGCCGCCGAGCTGTCCGGCGAGGCCCTGTGCGATGCGGAAGCCGAGGCTGCGCGTGGCGTCCGGGTCGAAATCCGCGGGCATGCCGCGCCCGTCATCGGCGATGACGAGCTGCAGGCGCTCCGCATCGAGCTGCTCGAGCTGGATCGTGATGGTGCCCCGCCGCCCGTCCGGGAAGGCGTGCTTCAGGGCGTTGGTCACCACCTCGACCACGAGGAGCGACAGGGTGGTGAGCTGGGTGAGATCGAACCGCAGGGGCGGCGTGTCGACGAGGCAGACGATGTTCTGGGCGCCCGTGGCGTCGAGGAGATCGGTGCAGAGCTCCTTGAGGTATTGCCCCACCGGGCGCTCGATGCTGCTCGGGTCGTACAGGCGCCGATGGATCCGCGAGATCGTCTCCAGCCGCACCCGGGCCTCGTCGAGGGCGGTGAGCGCCGCCTTCGGATCGTTGCCGACCTTGCGCTTCTGCAGGGTCAGCAGGGCGGCCACGAATTGCATGTTGTTGGCGACCCGGTGCTGCAGCTCCTGGAACATCGTGCGCTGCTGCTCGTAGAGCCCCGCCGAGACCTGCCGTTCGGTGCGCAGCCGCTCGCCCGCCCGGTGCATGACGTGGATCAGCGCGATGTCGACCGCGACGATGAACACGTAGAAGCACAGGGCCAGGGCGGTCGGCCTGTCGATGAGGAAGGTGCTGGCGGGCGGGATGAAGAAGTACCAGGCGGCGAAGCCGCTCAGGGCCGCGCAGGTGATGCCGGGCCGCAGGCCGAAGAAGAAGGTCGTGAGGATCACGGCCGGGAAGAACGTCAGGTAGGGAAAGCCCGGCGGCAGGATGTCGTCGAGGGCGAAGCGCAGGCCGAGGGCGAGGGCCGAAGCGGTCAGGGCGGCCCCCTCGCCCAGCCACGCGCGCGCGCGCAGGCGCTCGGTCGCATGCACGACCTGCCAGCCTTTCCACCAGGGGGCGTGTGTCGATGAGTGGGGCAGCGTCGTGGGTCTCGTCGAGGTTTGGAACAGCTCTAGTCTTGGGCAGGCCGAGTGGCCAGCGGGTTCGGCCCGTAGTCGCGATTCGGCCTCAATGAAAATCGCGGCTGCGGTAAATTCGTCGATCCTCCGGGGCGCCGAAATCGGTGGTCTCGGGCGGTAGCCGCAGGCCGCCGGCGCGCAGGTCGCGCAAGGCGGACGAGAGGTCGCGGAACTGTTCGGCCAGGAGGTGCACCACGAGGCCCTGGCGCTGCACCCGGCCGCGCACCGCCAGGAAGCGGGCACCCATGGCGGTCGCGCGGTTGGCCTCGAACACGTCGCGCCAGACGATGACGTTGGCGATCCCGGTCTCGTCCTCCAGGGTCAGGAACACCGTCCCGCGCGCCGTGCCCGGCCGCTGCCGGGTGAGGACGAGCCCCGCCACGGTGACGCGGGCATTGTTCGCCACGCGGGACCCGTCGTGGTGGTCGCGAGCCGGGATCGCGCCGATCCGGGCGAGCCGCGTCCGGAAGAACGCCACCGGGTGGCCCTTCAGGGAGAGGCCGGTGGCGGCGTAGTCCTCCGCCACGTGCTCCGAGGCCGCCAGGGCGGGCAGGGCCACGGCGGGTTCGGCCCGGAACAGCCCGTCATCGGCATGGAAGGCGAAGAGCGGCATCGGCGTGTCGAGGAGATGCGCCCGCCGGTCGCCGTCGGTCCGCAGGGCCGCCTTGCGGGCGGAGGTGCCCTCCAGGGTCCGCACCGCCCAGAGGGCGGCCCGCCGGTCGAGATCGAGGGAGCGGAACGCATCCGCCTCCGCCAGCCGCTCCAGGGCATTGCGGGGCAGGGCGAGGGCCGCCTGCAGGCCCTCGATGCTGGCATAGCCGTTGCCCCGCAGAGCCACGAGGCGGTGCATGGCGGCCTGCGGCACCCCGCTCACCTGGTGCAGGCCGAGGCGCACGGCGAAGCGCCGCGGGACGCCGGGGGGCGGGGGCTCCAGGGCCGGCTCGAGGGTGCAGTCCCAATCGCTCGCGTTGACGTCGACGCCGCGCACCTCGACCCCGTGGGCGCGGGCGTCGCGCACGAGCTGCGCCGGCTGGTAGAAGCCCATCGGCTGGGAGTTGAGGATCGCGGCGAGGAAGACGTCGGGATGCCGGCACTTCATCCAGGCCGAGGCGTAGACCAGCAGGGCGAAGCTCGCCGCATGGCTCTCGGGGAAGCCGTAGGTGGAGAAGCCCTCGATCTGCTTGAAGCAGCGTTCGGTGAAGTCGCGCGGGTAGCCGCGCGTCACCATGCCCTCGACGAACTTGGTGCGGAAGTTCACGATTTGGCCGTTGTGCCGGAAGGTGGCCATGGCTCGGCGCAGGCCGTCGGCCTCGTGCGGCTCGAAGCCGGCGGCGGTGATGGCGATCTGCATGGCGTGCTCCTGGAACAGGGGCACGCCATAGGTCCGCTTGAGGACACTCTCGAGTTCGTTCGCCGGCCCGTGATCGGGATGGGGGGAGGGGTATTCGACCGGTTCGATCCCCTGGCGGCGGCGCAGGTACGGGTGGACCATGTCGCCCTGGATCGGCCCCGGCCGGACGATCGCCACCTGCACCACGAGGTCGTAGAATTCCCGCGGCTTCAGGCGCGGCAGCATCGACATCTGCGCCCGGCTCTCGACCTGGAACACGCCCACCGAATCGGCCCTGGCCAGCATCGCGTAGGTGGCTTCGTCCGCGCGCGGCAGGTCGGCCAGCGTCGGATAGTCGTGCCCGTAATCGCGTGCCAGGAAATCCACGCCCCGGCGCAGGCAGCTCAGCATGCCGAGCGCCAGCACGTCGACCTTCATCAGGCCGAGGACGTCGATGTCGTCCTTGTCCCATTCGATGAAGGTGCGGTCCGCCATGGCGGCGTTGCCCACCGGCACGGTCTCGTCGAGGCGTCCGCGCGTCAGTACGAAGCCGCCCACATGCTGCGACAGGTGGCGCGGGAAGCCGATCAGCGCGTGGGCGAGTTCCAGCGCCTGCCGGATACGCGGATTGTCCGGGTCGAGCCCGGCCTGCCGGATATGCGCGTCGGGCAGGTCCTTGCCCCAGGAGCCCCAGACCGTGTCGGCCATCACGCCGGTGATGTCGGGGGGCAGCCCGAGGACCTTGCCGACCTCCCGGATGGCACTGCGCGGGCGGTAGTGGATCACCGTGGCGCAGATCGCGGCCCTGTCGCGGCCGTAGCGGTCGTAGAGGTACTGGATCACCTCCTCGCGGCGCTCGTGCTCGAAGTCGACGTCGATGTCGGGGGGCTCGGCCCGGTTCTCCGAGATGAAGCGGGCGAACAGCAGACGGATCTCGGTGGGGTCGACCGCCGTGATGCCGAGGCAGTAGCAGACCACGGAATTGGCCGCCGAGCCGCGCCCCTGGCACAGGATGCCCCGCTTGCGCGCGAACTCGACGATGTCGAACAGGGTGAGGAAGTAGCGCGCATAGTTCATCTTCTCGATGAGCCGCAGCTCATCCTGGATCGTGTTCATGATTTGTTCGGGAATGCCATCGGGATAGCGCCATTGGGCGCGCTTCATCACTTGGTCGGTCAGATAGCCCTGTGCGGTGAAACCCGGCGGCACCGGCTCGTCGGGGTATTCGTAGGTCAGTTCGTCGAGGGAGAAGCTGCAGGTCTCCGCGATCTCGATCGTGCGGGCCAGGGCCTCGGGATGATCGGCGAAGAGGCGCGCCATCTCGGCCGCCGGCCGCAGGTGGCGCTCCGCATTGGCCTCCAGGCGATAGCCCGCAGCCGCCAGGGTGCAGCCCTCGCGGATGCAGGCGACGATGTCCTGCAGGGGACGCCGGTCCGGGTGGTGGTAGAGCGCGTCCGAGACCGCCACCAGGGGGGCGCCCAGGCGTTCGCCCCAGGCGGCCAGGCGCCCGAGGCGGCGACGCTCGTCGCCGCGCCGGCGGTGACTCCCCGCCAGGGTGACCCGGCCGGGGGCCTCGGCGGCGAGCTGGCGGACATGGCCGAGGAAGGGGTCGTCGTCGCCGAGCCGCTCCGGCGGAACCGCGATGAGCATCTGGCCTTCGCTGGCGGCCAGGAGCTCCGAAAAATCGAACCGGCACTGACCCTTCTCGGAGCGGCGGTTGCCGAGGGTGAGGAGCCGGCACAGGCGGCCGTAGGCGGCCCGGTCCATCGGGTAGGCCACGGCTTCGAAGCCTTCTCGCGTCACGAGGCGCACGCCGGGCAGGAAGCGGATGCCGGGCTCGCCGGCAGCGGCGCGCCGCTTCGCCTCGGCATGGCCCCGTACCACGCCCGCCAGGGTGTTGCGGTCGGCGATGCCGATGGCGTGGAGCCCGAGCTCGGCGGCCTGCCCCACCATCTCGCCGGGATGCGAGGCCCCGCGCAGGAAGGAGAAGTTCGTGGTGACGGCGAGCTCGGCATAGGCGGGCGGTTCGGATATCGACGCCATCTTCCTCCCGGCTCCGCTGCATCCGTCTGCAGTCGAGAACGAATCGTGATCGTTTCGGATCCCGGGGTGCCGGTTTCGCGTCGCGGAGTCAAAGTCTCGAGGGCGGCTGGCCAAGCTGTTCGCTGTGCGTTAGCCCGGTCCTCCCCTGACAGGATGTCCCATGCTCACTTGTGCGATCCTCGACGATTACCAGGGCGTCGGCCCCACCATGGCCGACTGGTCTGGGCTGTCGGACCGCCTCACCCTGCGCGACCTGCGGACCACCTTCGCGTCGCGGGAGGCGCTGGTCGACGCGATCCGGGACTGCGAGATCGTCGTGATGATGCGCGAGCGCACGCCGTTCCCGGCCGACCTCTTCGCGCAGCTGCCGAAGCTGAAGCTCCTCCTCACCAGCGGCATGCGCAACGCCTCGATCGATCTGGCCGCCGCGCGGGCGCACGGCGTCACGGTCTGCGGCACCGCCAGCCACCCCGAGCCGCCGGTGGAGCTGACCTGGGCGCTGATCCTCGGGCTCGCCCGCCACCTTGTGCCGGAGGTGCAGGCCCTGCGGACGGGCGGACCCTGGCAGTCGAGCGTCGGCAGCGACCTGGCCGGCCGCCGTCTCGGCCTCGTCGGTCTCGGCAAGACGGGTGCCCGGGTCGCCCGGATCGGCCAGGCCTTCGGCATGGAGGTCAGCGCCTGGAGTCCCCATCTCACGGCCGAGCGGGCCGCGGCCGAGGGCGTGGCCCTCGCGCCCTCGCTGGCGGCGCTGCTGGCGGCGAGCGACGTTGTCTCGATCCACCTCGTCCTCGGCGCCCGCACCCGCGGCCTCGTCGACGACGCGGCCCTGCGCCGGATGCGGCCCGAGGCGTTCCTGATCAACACCTCCCGCGCCGCGATCGTGGACGAGGCCGCCCTCCTGGCCGCCCTCACCGAGAACCGGATCGCCGGTGCCGGCCTCGACGTCTTCGAGATCGAACCGCTGCCGCCGGATTCGCCCTGGCGCACCCTGCCCAACGTGCTGGCGACGCCGCATCTCGGCTACGTGACCGAGCGGAACTACCGCACCTATTTCCCCGAGATCGTGGAGGACATCCGTGCTTTCCTCGATGGGGCGCCGATCCGCGTCCTGGGATGAGCCGGCCGGGGCGGGGCCTCAGGCCCGCCCGTCCACGAAGGCCCGCATCAAGAGGTTGGCGATCGCCAGGGGGGGCGGCGTGGTCAGGCCGTCGGGATGGCGGCCCTCGAGCATCGCCGCGACGGTGTGCCGCGAGAACCATTGCGCGTCGGCGAGTTCCTCCGGATCGAGGGTGATGGTCGCGTCGAGGCTCTCGGCCACGCAGCCGATCATCAGCGAGGACGGGAATGGCCAGGGCTGCGAGGCGTGGTAGCGCACCGCGCCGATGGTCAGGCCGACTTCCTCGAAGGTCTCGCGCCGCACGGCGTCCTCGACGGTCTCGCCGGGCTCCAGGAAGCCGGCGAGGCAGGAATACATGCCCTCATGGAAACGCGGCGAGCGCCCGAGCAGGCAGGCATCGCCCCGGGTGATCAGCATGATCACCACGGGGTCGGTGCGGGGAAAGTGATGCGTCCCGCAGGCCGTGCATTCGCGGCGGTAGCCGCCGGCCGCGAGGGTCGTCGGCGCTCCGCACTGGGCGCAGAAGCCGTGACGCGCATTCCAGCCGAGCAGCGATTTCGCCGTGGCGAGGAGCCCGAGTTCATGGGGCGCGATCCGGCCCTCGCCGGCGAGGCTGCGCAGGTCGTTGGTCCGGAATCCCGGATCGGCATCGAGGCCCTCGGCCAGTTCCGCCGGAACGGCGGCGGCGAAGACCGGGTCGCCGTCCAGGCGGCCGAGATAGAGCGTCAGGCTGCGCGGGCCTGTCCGGGCGGCCACCTCCGGCGTCAGGAGTGCCGTGTCGCCGGCCAGTACGACGCGGTCGCCGGCCAGGACGACGATCCGCGCGCCGGGCGCGTCGAGGTCGGGGATCGCGGACGCGCTCTCGGCGGAGTGGCGCACGAGGCGGCTGTGGACGTAGCCGAGCTGGCCCGAGGCATCGACCATCGCCTCAGGCCGCCGCGAACAGGGCGCCGATGCGCTCGATCATCTGGGCGCGGGCATGGTGCGGGTAGGGGGTCGCGGTGCCGATGCCCCAAATGGGCTTCGGCCAGGCCGGATCGGAGTGGAAGCGCCCGATCACGTGGACATGGAGCTGGGCCACCACGTTGCCGAGGGCCGCGACATTGACCTTGTCGGGCTTGGCCAGCGCCAGCATCACCCCGGTGGCGATCCGCATCTCATCCATCAGGCTTCGGGCATCCTCCGGCGCGAGGTCCGTGATCTCGCTGGCGCCGGCCCGGCGCGGCACCAGGATCAGCCAGGGGAAGCGGGCATCGTCCATGAGGAGGACGCTGCAGAGGGCGAGGTCGCCCACGTGCACGGTGTCGGCGGCGAGCTGCGGGTCGAGGGCGAAGTCGGGTTCCATGCCGCTGCGATGTAGCGCGCAACCGTGGCCGATGCGAGGGCCGGCTTCAGATCCCGCTGAACCAATTGTAGCCCTGGTCCTCCCAGTAGCCGCCTGGATAATCGTTGGTCACGAAGATCGCTGCGATGTGCTTCGGGCTCTTGAAGCCGAGCTTCGTCGGCACCCGGACGCGGAGCGGATAGCCGTACTCGGGCGCGAGAGGCTGGCCGGCGAAATCGAGGGCCAGGATCGTCTGGGGATGCAGGGCGCTCGGCATGTCGAGGCTGCCGTAATAGCGGTCGGCACATTTGAAGCCGACATACTTGGCGGTCAGGTCGGCGCCGCTCCGTTCCAGGAAGGTCCGCAGCGGCACGCCGCTCCACTGCCCGATCTGGCTCCAGCCCTCGATGCAGATGTGCCGGGTGATCTGGCTCTCCTGCGGCAGGGCGCGCAGCTTCGCCAGCGTCCAAGGCGTCTTGTCGGCGACCCGGCCGGAGACCTCGAGCGTCCAAGTCGACTCGTCGATCTCCGGGATGTTGTCCGGCGGGTAGAAGGCGTTGAAGCGGAACGGCGTATCGATCATCGAGGCCGGGTAGGTGGGGGCCAGGGTCGTGGGGTCGAACAGCCATTGCTGGACCCGGTCGTTGGCCCGCGACATCGCCCAGAGCGCCCGGTCGGCCAGGGTGCCGTTGCTCCCCGTGGAGAGATCGCAGCCGGACAGGAGCGTCAGGGCGCCGACCGAGAGGCCGCCCCGCAGGAGCATGCGTCGTTCCAGGCTGGCGAGGTCCGGGGCGATGTCCCTGCGCAGGTCCTTCAGGCGGGCGGCGGTTTCGGGATCGCGGGACATCAGGCGGAGGTCTCCTCGGTGATGCGGGCACGCCCGGTGATCATCGCCAGCAGCGTGCTCGGCACGATGACCACGAGGGCGAGGTGCAGGAGGATGAAGCCGGCGAGACCCGCCATGGCGCCGAAATGGACCCGCCGCGCCCATTCATACCCACCGAACAGGTTGGCCAGGGTCTGCCACTGCACGGGCTTCCACAGGGCGCAGCCGGAGGCGACGAGGAGGAGGCCGAGCACGATGGCGATCAGGTAGGCGAGGCGCTGGACGGCGTTGTAGCGCCCGATCCGGTGGCTCAACCGCAGTCGCAAGGCCGCGCGGGCGTCGCGCCAGATCGCGCCCGGGTTCAGGGGCAGGAAGCTGGTGGCGAAGTGCCGGGCCAGGAGTCCGTAGGCGAGGTAGGTGAGGCCGTTGAGGGCGAAGAGCCACATCGCGGCGAAGTGCCAGGCGAGGGCGCCGCCGAGCCAGCCGCCGAGAGTGGCCCATTTGGGAAACACGAAGGGAAAGAGCGGCGAGGCGTTGTAGATCGCCCAGCCGCTGAACAGCATGCAGAACACCGCGACGGCGTTGATCCAGTGGGTGATCCGCACCACGAGCGGGTGGATCACCACGAGGCGCGACGGTGTTTCGGGGACGATCGCCAACGGGACCTCGAGATTTGGGGATGGAAATCCCGGCCCCATCCGCGATCGCGGAGGGGCCGGGGAGGGGATCACATCGACGGGACGGTGCCGTTGCGGCCGACGATCAGGACGGCGGCGTTGAGCTTGCCGTCCGCGCCCGCCTTGGTGAAGGCCACCACCTTGGCGCCCGGAACCACGATGCTCTTCTCGCCCGGATCGACCAGGGTCACGGGCACGTCCTGCGGCACCACGACCTTCTTCTCGCCGCCCTGATACTTGACCAGCAGGGTCCGGCCCTCGGTGCCGGACAGGCTGCCGATGGCACCGTTTGTCATGGTGGAGTTGGAGCCGAGATCCCACGGATAGTGGCCGTCGGCGGTGCCGCGCAGGGAGGAGGCGAACACCGTCACCTGCAGGGCCTTCTGGGTGCCGTCGGGCTGGGGGATCGCGGCGGTGCCGATGTAGCTCTCGGACTTGATGTCGGAGAGCTGGCCCGTGCTGGCGGCCAGGATCTTGGTGTCGTCCCCGAAGACCACGGTCTTAGTCTCGCCCATGCGGGGCTTGATCGTGACGGTCGAACCATCGACCGACTCGATGGTGCCGCGGTATCGCACCACGTCGGCGGCACGCGCCGGCGCGGTGGCGAGCGCGAGGCCGACGGTGAGGCCGGTGAGCAGCGTCTTCATCATGGCGTTCTCCCTGGGGTATTGGGGGACGGGCGCGGAGCGCCCGTCCCACCCGGTGTTCCGGGCGTCTTCAGGCGATGGGGCTGGCTGCGCCTTCGCTCACATCGGCGGGACGGTGCCGTTCTCGCCCACGATCATCCGGTCGGCCACCGCGACGCCGCCGGCATCCGCTTTGGTGAAGGCGACCACGCGGGCGCCCGGCTTGATCTTGCTGGCGTCTCCGGGGGCAAGGGCCACGACCGGCACGCCCTCCGGCACCGTGATGGTCTTCTCGCCGCCCTTGTAGGTCACCCGGATCGTTCGGTCGGTGGTCCCCGAGAGGGCCCCCACCGCGCCGTTGGTCATGGTGTTTTCCTTCTCGAGATCCCACGGATAGTGGCCGTCGCCGGTCCCGCGCATGCTCGGCGCGAACACCGCGACCTCGAGAGCCTTCAGGGTTCCGTCCGGCTGCGGCGTGGCCGCGGTCCCGATGTAGCTGTCGGGCTGGATGTCGCTGATCTTGGCGCTGTTGGCGGTGGCGACCCGGACGGAGTCGCCCAGCTTCACCTGCACCGGGGCGCCGAGGCGCGGCTTGATGGTGACGCTGGTGCCGTCCACCGCCTCGATCGTGCCTCGGATGCGGACGACGGGGGAGTCGGCCATGGCCGGCAGGCCGAGAGCGAGGCCGGACAGGGCGAGGACAAGGGTCAGCGACTTCATGCAGAGGATTCCTGGCGACCGGTTCGAACCGGCCGCCGGAACGGTGCTCCCGATCTTCTGCGTGCGCAAGTCAATTGCGCGCGATGCGGATCGATCAGTGGGCCATCAGCATCGGGATCGCCGCATGGGCGAGGAGGTGGCTTGTTGGGCCGCCGAAGATCATCTGGCGCAGGCGGCTCTGGGTGTAGGCGCCCTTGATCAGGAGGTCGCACCCGAAGGTTTCGGCCTCGGCGAGGTAGACCTCTCCCGGGGTCCGCCGGCCGGCCGAATGGGCCCGGAAGTCGGCGCTGATGCCCTCGCAGGCCAGGGCGCGGGCCAGTTCCTCGGCGGTCGGGCCCGGCACCGTCCCACCCTCGACGCTGATGACGCGGATCCGTTTGGCTTGCCGCAGGAACGGCATTGCGAAGGCCACGGCGCGGGCGGTCTCGGTGGAGCCGTTCCAGGCGATCAGGATCGCCTCGCCCAGGGTGGCCGGGGCGATCGGCGGCGCCAACAGGATCGGACGGCCGCTCTCGAACAGGGCGGTCTCGAAGGTGGTCATACGCGGGGCGCCGTCCTCCGTGCCGGGCCGGCCCACCACCGTAGCGGTGAACAAGCGCGCGTACTGGCCCAGGAAGCCGTCGCCGGCCGGCACGTCGGCCCGCCAGCGGTAGCGCGGACCGGCGGCCAGGGCCTCCGGGTTGCACGGGCCCTCGGCCGCGAGCGGCAGGCCGGCCCGGGTCATGAAGTCGATGAACTGCCGCCCGGCGCGCTCGGCCTCGACCTTGTCGGCCTCCTCGTCACGGAGCCAGGTCATGCCGCCGACCATGTCGACGGGAACGTACTCGGCCAGGGCCGGCCGCAGGGAGACGCCCTCGATGAGGCTGCCGAACCGGCGGGCGGTGAGGATCGCGGTCTCGAAGACCGAGGGCAGGGCGTCGTGGGACGCGACGGGAACGAGCAGGGTCTTCATCGGGAGCCTTCCTCGCAGCGGCACGATGGGCCCAAGCTAGAGCGAAACGCGGTCCCGGAAAACAGGATGGCCGAGGCCGCCTGAAGTTTTCCCGAGGCCTCTGCGTCGCCAAACCAAGAGGCACGGCACACCGACTAATCGATCGATAAGCTTGGCCATTTCAAAGGTCAGTCGCTTTCGGGAAAAGCTCAGAAAAGACTTTGTCCAAGTTGGGAACCCCTTCGGAACTTCCTCGTTGGCCCCCCAATCGTGACAGGCGGGCTTCGCGTCGGGAAGAAATAGCCTTCGCGCGTTCGAGCTGCACTGTCTCGCCGGATTTGAGGAACACATGATCAAGAAAACTCTCGCTCTCACCGCCCTGATGACCGCCCTGTCCGCTCCCGCCTTCGCGCAGAGCATGGGCGATTTCCGCATGGACGCCATGCAGGCCAACGCCTTCGAGATTCAGTCGAGCCAGATTGCGATCAACAAGAGCCGCAACCCGCAGGTGCTGCGCTTCGCCCGCGATGCGATCCGTGACCACCGCGCCGCCAACGTCGCGCTGGCCGGTGGCGAGAACAACTACGCCGCGGTGCGCGGCAACGAGGGTCTCGGCGGCCTGATCACCGCCCCGCTCGCGGTCGCGGGTGGTGCGGTCGGTGCGGCCACGGGCGCCGCCGCCGGCGCAGTGGGCGGCACCCTGAGCGGCGGTCCCATCGGGGGCGTCGAGGGGATCGGTTCGGGCGCGGCCCGCGGCGCGGCGACGGGCAGCCAGGCCCTGCGCGGCGACGTGGACACCACGGCCGGCACCACCATCATCCAGCCGAACCCGCAGCAGCAGGCCATGCTCGCTGAGCTGTCGCAGACGCCCGCCGGTCCGCGCTTCGACCGTCTCTACGGCCGCATGCAGGTCCAGTCGCACGAAATGACCATTGGCATGTTCCGCTCCTACGCCGCTTCGGGCCCGAACCCGGCCCTGCGCGCCCATGCGGAGCAGGCCCTGCCGGTCCTGCAGGCCCATTACCAGATGGCGCAGAGCCTTCCGGGCGCCCGCTGAACCGTACCAGTGCCACGTCGGGCTTCATCGCCCGGCGTGGTGCGACGATCGAGAAGGACGCCAAGCCTCGGCGCCTGGCGTCCTTTTTCGTTCCAGGGCGGGCTTACGCCTCGGCGCAGCCGATCATCGAAGCCGGGCTCAGGCTGCGTCCCGCCTGGTCGATGGCGGGTTTGAACGCGCCGGTCTCGGGGTCGCGCAGGAGCAATTCACCGCGCGCGATGCCGAAGTGGGCCCCGTGCAGGGTCAGCTGCCCGCCTTCCACTCGCTTGCGCACGAACGGGAATGTCATCAGGTTCTCGAGGCTCTGCGCGACCATCGCGTATTCGAGGCGGGTCAGGTAGTCCGGGGCCTCCGTGTCGCCGGCCTTGCTGGCGGCGGGCTCGACCAGGGAGACCCACTTGCCGATGAAGTCACCCTTCGAGAGGGGCTTGGCGGGGTTGGCGTAGGCCTTGATGCCGCCGCAGGTGGCGTGCCCCAGCACCACGATGTGCTTGACCTCCAGGCCCTCCACCGCGAACTCGATCGCCGCCGAAGTGCCGTGATAATCGCCGCCGGTCTCGTGCGGGGGGACGATGTTGGCGACGTTGCGGATCACGAAGAGTTCACCCGGTCCGGTATCGAAGATCACCTCCGGCGAGACGCGGCTGTCGCAGCAGCTGATCATCAGGACCTCGGGGCTCTGGCCCTCGGCGAGCTTGGCGTAGCGCTTGGCCTCGTCGGTCAGGCGTCCGTCGATGAAGGAGCGGTAGCCGGCCTTCAGCGTCTCTGGAAACATGGGTTGATCCTCGCTCATGGGTGTCGTGGAAGGCGCGCCAACGCGTGGCGCGCCGGATGGCTACGGTTGCTCCCGCCAGTTTAGGACGACTGGCGCCGCCGGTATCGTCCCGGCAACGATGTCGCGGGCGACCTCGACCAGCCCCCTCGGCTCGATGCGCTCGGAGGTGGACGCGAGTTCGGCCAGCGTCCACCAGCGGGTGCCGAGGACGGGGTTGTCCTCGGTCTCGGCCAGGCGGCTCGTGTCCACGGTCGCGTTGGGCAGGCGGACGACGAAGTAGCGCTCGCGGGCGTAGCGGGAGGTCCGGAACAGGTGGAAGGGGCCGTTGCAGGACGCGACCTGCGGCCCGATTTCGGCATCCGCCACGCCGATTTCCTCGGACAGTTCGCGCCGGCAGGCCTCCACATGCGTCTCGCCGGCCTCCAGCCCGCCCCCGGGCATGAACCAGAAGGTGCGGTCTTCCGGCTTGTTCGGATCGATCGGGCGCACGGACTCGTAGGCGATGAGCAACAGGCGGTGATCGGGATCGAACACCAGCGCCCGGGCGATGTCGCGAACGGTCAGATCCTGCCTCATGTCCATTCCCGCCGCCCCGCTTCAGCTCCCCGATCTAGCAGGGATTTCGCTGGCGGCCAGGGGGTGGCCCGGCGGATCGGCCGGCATCCAGATCGCGACGGGAAGGCCCTCGCCGTCCCGGTCGGGCGGATCGGGCAGGGGGCGGGCACGGCCCTCGGCGAGATCGCGGGCGACCACGAGGGCGGCCAGCGCATCGAGGTGGTCGTCGGCACCGACCCCGGATGGCCGTCCCGTGATCAGGCCCTCGGGCAGGCCGGCGCGTCCGAGCAGGGCGCGGCGTTCGGAAAGGCCCGCCTGGCGTGCCGGGCCCTTCTTGCCCGCCGCCAGGGGACGTCCGCCGTTGAGGCAGCGGAACACGATCTCGGGATGGACCTCGTGAAGGCGCGCCATGAGATCCGGGCGGGCGCGCAGCAGCCCATCAACCGCCCGGATGGCAGGCAGGATGTTCCAGCACTGGATCGAGGGCGCGAAGGGCGGCGTGCTGCGCGCCCGCGACAGCGCCTTCGCGTCCTCGTAGGTCGCCGCATAGACCGCTGCGCGAGCCGGCACCGGAAACACGCTGGCCCGTCCGGCACCCAGGACGGCGCGTGCTGCCCGATCGGCACTTCGTCCACCGCCGGTCACGTGTGCCTCCAGACCGATGGGACAGTCGATCCCCACGCGGATCGGCGCCTCGGGACCGTCGAGGAGGTCGACCGGCCGAGCGACGCGTACGGCGCGGAAGCGGGCGGGGTCGTCGAGGTCGAGAAGGACCCCGGCCCAGACCCCACGGCACCCGTCGAGACCCCCGATCCAGCGCGTCATCGGTGTCGGCCGGACGCGGTCGGCGCGAACCGGATCGGGCTTGGCCCGTTGTCGCTGCTCAGGACCGCCGCTGCCGGCGGCCGCCGAAGCGGGAATGCGTTCATGGACATCGCCGTCGACAAGGTCACCGAGATCATCCTGCGCGTGCGCGCCGTCGATGTGAAGGAAGGGGCGACCGACCCCGATTCCGGCTCCAACCCCACCGATGACGGGGCCACCGACGTGCTCGTCTCGGGCACGGACGACGCCACTGAGGAAGAATTGCGGTCGATGATCGGCGCCCTCAACGACGACGAGCGCGCCGACCTCCTGGCGCTCCTCTATATCGGGCGCGGCGACATGGAGCCCGAGGAATGGTCCGAGGCGGTACGCTTCGCCCGCGAGCGCGAGGCGGTCGGCGAAGGGGCCGCCCACGAGATCCTCGGCATCCCCAATGCGGGCGACCTTCTCGAAGAGGGCCTGTCCAACCTCGGCATCACGCCGGACCTGCCCCAGGCCTAAGGCCAACAGGAACCCGAGGCGGGCGGTGCGCCCCGGGGCGTGGCGTCAGCGGCAGGGCAGGGCGAGGGCGGTGTCGGCGACGAAGCCGGCCGTGTCGCGCAGGCCCTGCGGCTGACGCGAATCTGCCGACACCGCCTCGGCCTCCGCGTGCAGGCGGTCGTTGCAGGCACAGGTGGCAATCTGCCCACGTGGTGGCGAGCAGATGTCGTGGTGCATGCAGGCGAGGTCGAGGGCATCGATGGGCGGGCGCGGGCTGCGATTGCCCGGTCCGCAGTAATTGCCATGGATCAGGAACGTCCCGCTCTCCGGGTTCACGTAGGGCATCTCCTGCGCCCGAGCGGCGGGGATCATCACGGCCGCCAGGGCTGCGGCGAGCGCCAGCCGCGCCGTGGCCAGCCGGGTGGTCCGGAAGGGTCGAACTGCCTCAATCATCGAAGTCTCGTCGTCTCGGTCTGATTGCGCCCTCGCGGGTGGAAATGGGGCCTCCTCATCCGGTGACAAGCGTCCCTCCGCCCGACCCCGGGACACTTGCGGCGTGCGAGCCCAGCCGAGACTCCGTCGCATGCAGATCGACCCGAGATTGTTCGGCGTCCGGCAAAACAATCCTCGACCGCAACACGGACACGCGATGAAATTCAGTCCGGCAATGCTGCGCGGCCGTACGGGGACGGCGTCGTTCCCGCCGCCGATCTCGGGGGTGTCGCGGTGGATCGGTGCGTCGACCGAACGCCATGACGGCGAACCGAAGCGCCGCCATCCACACCGTTAACCTTTTCTTAACCCGCCGATTGTGGTGCAACGCCGGCCGTGGGACATTCGTTAACAGAAGCTTAACGGGGCCAAGGGCGGTCATGCGGTACGGGTTTTCCCAGCGGTTTCCGGCTCTGACGACCCGCTTCGCCGCCTTCGGCGCCGCGACGCTGTTCGCGGGCCTCGCCGCCCTGTCGGGGGCGGAGGCGCAGACCTTGGCAGCCCTGCCCACCGTCCCGAGCGCCATCAGCGCCGGCGCCCAGACCCGCCCGATCGCCGCCTGGGTCGATTTCTGCGCCGCCTACGCGACGGAGTGTGCGGTGAACGGCGCCGAGCCGGCTCAGATCATCCTGACGCCAACGATCTGGAACACCATCGTCTCGGTCAACCGCCGGGTAAACAAGTCCCTCGTCGCCGTCACCGACATGGACCACCTGCGCGTCGCGGACCGCTGGGACCTCGCCGAGGACGGCTCGGGCGATTGCGAGGATTTCCAGCTCCTCAAGCGCAAGCTCCTGGCCGAGGCCGGGCTGCCGCGCCGGGCGATGCGGATGACGGTCGTGATCGACGAGAAGGGCGAGGGGCACGCCGTTCTGACCCTGATCACGGATCGCGGCGACCTCATCCTCGACAACAAGACCAGCACGATCCTGCCCTGGCGTCAGACCGGCTACACCTTCATTAAGCGCGAGAGCCAGGATGCCGTCGCCTGGGTGTCCCTGGGCCGGGCCGCCTCGCCCGTCACCACCGCCAACCGCTGACGCTGTCCCCGTGTGGGATCGTGGACAATCCGATCCTTTAAGGGGCGGTTAAGCGTGGCGGCGCGAGGGTGATCCCGCTCCGGGATACCCCGCCATGACGTTCCACCATCACCTCCGCACCGCCGCTGCGCCCGCTTTGCTGATGCTGCTCGTCGCGTCCGCGGCGGCGCAGGAGGCTCCGAGCGTGGCCGAGCGCCACGCCTCCTGGCGCGCCTGCCTCAACCGCAACTTCGCCCTCGAGGTCGTCCTCTCCAGCCGGGTCATCGCCGCCGACGCGGCCCTGCGCACCTGCCGGCCCAGCGAACAGGCCTACCTCACCGCCCTCGCGGCCTCCCCCCTTGTCGATGGCGACGACGTCGCCCGAGTCCGGCCGGCCCTGCTCCTCCGTGCCAGGGGCTGGCTGCTCGACGGCGGTCGCCAGCGCCCGCTCTGAAGAGCTCTCTCAAGGCTCCCCCAAGGCTCCCCGCCGCGGCGGCAAACGGCTGTCAGGCGAAGGATTTTCGCGGGTCGAAGGCATCGCGCACGGCCTCGCCGGCGAAGACCAGCAGGCTCAGCATCACCGCCACCACGAAGAAGCCGCTCAGTCCGAGCCAGGGGGCCTGGATGTTGTCCTTGCCCTGGGCCAGCAATTCGCCCAGCGAGGCCGAGCCGGGGGGCAGGCCGAAGCCGAGGAAGTCGAGGGAGGTCAGCGTTCCGATCGATCCGTTGAGGATGAAGGGCAGGAAGGTCAGCGTCGCCACCATCGCGTTGGGCAGGAGGTGACGGCTCATGATGCGGATGTTCGAGAGGCCCAGCGCCCGGGCGGCGCGCACGTACTCGAAGTTGCGGGCCCGCAGGAACTCCGCGCGTACGACTCCGACGAGGGACACCCACGAGAACAGCAGCAGGATGCCCAGCAGCACGAAGAAGCCCGGCTCGATGAAGGCCGAGATGATGATGATCAGGTAGAGTGTCGGGATGCCGCTCCAGACCTCGATGAAGCGCTGCAGGGCGAGGTCGACCCAGCCACCGAAATAGCCCTGCACCGCCCCGGCGATCACCCCGATCACCGAGGAGATCAGGGCGAGGATCAGCCCGAACAGCACCGAGATGCGGAAGCCGTAGATGATGCGCGCCAGCACGTCGCGGGTGGTGTTGTCGGTCCCGAGCCAGTGCGTCTCGAGTTCGGAGCAGGACTTGCCGACGCTCTGGCACTGGGCCTCCGTCAGCATCCAGGTCGGGGGCGAGGGGGAGGGGGTCGGCAGGCCGTCGATGATCGTATCGTAGGAATAGGGGATCGGCGGCCAGATCGCCCAGCCGTTGTCGGCGATCTCCTTGCGCGTCTCCGCCGAGCGGTAGTTGGGCCGGGCATAGAAGCCGCCGAACTTCTCGTCCGGGTAGTCGATGACCACCGGGAACAGGATCTCGCCCTTGTACGAGACCACCAGCGGCCGGTCGTTGGCGATGAACTCGGCGAACAGGCTCGTGACGAACAGGGCCGTGAAGATCAGGAACGACCAGTAGCCCAGTCGATTGCGCCGGAAATTGGCGAGCCGCCGCCGGTTCAAGGGCGAGAGGCCCCGCCCCGGCGGGGGCAGGGCGACTGCCCGGGCGCTGTCGGGACGCGCGACCTCGTTCATCGGGCGCCCCCCCGTGCGTCGGATCTCAGCCGTCGATGTGCGTCGCCGTGCCTTCGATCTCGTTCGGGCGCAATCCGCCATGCCGCTCGAGGTGACGCCGCAGCAGGCGCACGTTGCGGCGGTTGGCCTTGAACGCCGCATCGAACAGGTCGCCCGCCAGGGGCACGGCACCGAGCGCCCCGTCGGCCGCGATGTTCAAGGCCATCCGGGCGATGAGCCAGCGCGGCGCCCCGAGTCGGCGCGCCTCCACCACGATGTAGGAGGCAAGCAGCATGCCGGCGACGTCGCCCACCACCGGGACGAGACCCACCAGGGCGTCGAGGCCCACCCGCCGGTTGATGCCGGGGATCACGAAGGCCGAATCCATGAGGTGTGCGAACGCCTCCAGGCGCAGCAGCGTTGCCTCGCGGTCGTCCGCCTTGGGTCGGAAGCGGGTCGTGGCACCGGCGGTCTGGGTGAAGTCCATGGTCGGGCTCCGGGGCAAGTCCAGCCTGGGGGAAGGGCGCGGCGTGGTCATGCGTCGGGATGTGGCCCCGGTCCCGTGCGCCCGCAAGCACCGCCCCTGCGAACCCGCCCATCAGGCCGCCTGCCGCGCGACGGTGGAGAGCCGGTCGAGGGCCCGGTCGAGGACGTCGTCGGCCTTGGCGAAACACAGCCGCACGAGGTGGCGCACGGACGCATCCGGATAGAAGGCGCTGATCGGAATCGCGGCGACGCCGTGCCGGCGCACCAGGTCGTCGCAGAACGCGACGTCGTCGTCGCAGCCGAGGGGCGCGAGGTCGACGGTGAGGAAGTAGGTGCCGTGGGAAGGCAGCACCCGGAAGCCGCGCTCGGCGAGGCCCGCCGACAGGCGGTCGCGGGAGGCGGCGAAGCGCGCGCGCATGCCGGTGAAGTAGGCGTCGTCCTTGGCGAGCCCGTAGGCCACCGCCTCCTGCAGGGCGGGCGGCGTCGTGAAGGTGAGGAACTGGTGGGCGTTGGCCACCACCCGCAGCAGGGCCGGCGCCGCCATCACGAAACCGACCTTCCAGCCGGTCAGGCCGAAGATCTTGCCGGCCGAGCCGATCTTCACGGTCCGGTCGCGCATGCCCGGGAGCGCCATCAGCGGGCAATGTCGTGCGCCGTCGAAGACGATATGCTCCCAGACCTCGTCGCAGACCGCCACCACGTCGTGCCGAGTGCAGAAGGAGGCGAGGAGCGCCAGATCCTCCCGTCCGAAGACCGTGGCGCTGGGATTGAGCGGATTGTTCAGGACGACGAGCTTCGTCCGATCCGAGAATGCGTCCGCCAGGGCGTCCGCGTCGAGGCGGAACTGCGGGGGCTGGAGCGGCACGATGCGCGCGACGCCGCCGGCCCGGCGCACCAGCGGCAGGTAGGCGTCGTAGAGGGGGGCGAACAGCACGACCTCGTCACCCGGCGCGATCAGGGCGAACAGGGCGGCGGCGATGGCCTCGGTGGCCCCCGACGTCACCATCACCTCCGCCATCGGCTCGAGATCCAGCCCCTGGTGGTGCGCGTAATGCGCCGCGATCGCCCGGCGCAAGTTGGGCAAGCCCATCATCGGCGGGTATTGATTGTCGCCGTGCAGCACGGCCTCGGCGGCCCTGCGCCGGACATCCTCCGGTCCCGGATCGTCCGGGAAGCCCTGACCCAGATTGATCGCGCCGAGGTCGCGGGCGAGGCCCGACATCACCGTGAAGATGGTCGTCGGCAGATCGGCGAGGACGGGATTCATGGAGAGCGGGGGTTCGGGGAAGGGGAACGGCGCGGCGAGCCGTGGCGTAGCACGCCCCTTCGCCCCGGTGAAATGTGCGTCCTCGCACGCGGCCCGAACCACCTCCGGGCGGGTGGCCTGACGATTGTTGACTTTCATCAGCCATCACGTAACTCTCGACTCACGGCTGGAGCGGTGATTGCCAGCGCGGGACTTCGCCCCCTCGTTCCGTACACGTGTCGTCGCCGCTCCGGTCCTTCCCAAGAAGAGGTCGTCGCTTCCCCCAGCGGCGGCCTTTTCTCGTCTGTCGGAGGGCTGGCCGCGTAACCGGGCGCGTCTCGGCAGGGATTTCCGGGTGCCGGCGCGACAGCAATACGGTGGAAACGCGAAGGCCGCACTGGAGTCGCATTGGTTCCCTAGAGCGTCTCCCATGCCGTGCCGCGACCGCCTTCGAGACCTGGGACCGGCCGGGGTCGAGTTTCGCTTGGAGCAGATCCAGGGTCGGGCGAGACCCGCCGATTCGGGGCGCAGGGTGCGACGTCGCTCGATCCTGTCCCGGGGCGCCCATGGACCTTATGTCCTCCCCATCGGCAGCCCCTGCCGATCCGGCCAAGCATCGACTGGCCGAGCACCGGCTGGCCAAGCGTCGATCGGACATGCGCCGACCGGGCATGGGGACCGGGATTGCGTTGCGCCGGCGGCCGTTGGTCTCGTGAGAGCCTGCCGGTTCTTCCGCTCGCAACGCCGTCCGCAACACGCCATGATCGTCAGGCCATGAACGAAACCTCTCCCATCCGCACCGAGACAGCGCGCGAATACCCCGGGACACTCCGGGACGACGCGCGCCCGGGCGATGTGCTGCCGCGCGAGTCGCGCACCGCACCACCGGCCCGTCGCAGCCGGGCGGGGCTCTGGTTCGTCCTTCTCCTGATCCTGGCGGGGGGCGGATACGCCGGATACCGCTTCTACCTCGCGCCGAAAATGGAGACCCAGGTCGCCGCCACGTCCGGGCGCGGCAAGGGAGCTGGTGGGCGCGGCGGCCATGGCGAGCCGGCTCAGGCGGTAGGCATCGCCACGGTCGCGGCGGGCGACGTCCCGATCGTGCTGGCCGGCCTCGGCACGGTCACGCCCCTCGCCACCGTCACGGTGCGCTCGCAGATCAGCGGCTACCTCACGGAGATCGGCTTTCGCGAGGGCCAAACCGTGAAGAAAGGCGATTTCCTCGCCCAGATCGATTCGCGCCCCTACGAGGCCCAGCTCGCCCAGTATCAGGGCCAGTTGATGCGCGATCAGGCCCTGCTGCAGAACTCGAAGCTCGATCTCGCCCGTTTTCAGCGGCTCTCCCAGCAGGATTCGATTTCGAAGCAGAACGTCGACACGCAAGGGGCCCTCGTGAAGCAGAACGAGGGCACGGTGGCGGCCGACCAGGCCCTGGTCGACCAGCAGAAGCTCAACATCACCTACACCCGCATCGTCTCGCCGGTGGAAGGCCGCGTCGGCCTGCGGCAGATCGACCAGGGCAACTACATCACGGCGGCCTCGACCAGCATCGTGGTTGTGACCCAACTGCATCCGATCTCGGTGGTCTTCACCCTGCCGGAGGACGACGTCGCGCGGGTGATGCGCCGCGTGCGGTCGGGCGCCAAGCTCATCGTCACGGCCTACGACCGGGGCGACACCAACGTGATCGCCACCGGCGTCCTCGACACGGTGGACAACCAGATCGACACCACCACCGGAACGGTGAAGCTGCGCGCGATCTTCGAGAACCAGGACGACGCCCTGTTTCCGAACCAGTTCGTCAACGCCAAGCTCGTCGTCGATACCGTGCGCGACGCCCCGATCGTCCCCACGGCGGCGATCCTGCGCGGGACGCCGGGCACCTACGTCTACCTGCTGCAGGGCGACGACAAGGTCGTCGTCCGCCCGATCAAGCTCGGCGAGGCGGATGGCCCCCGTACGGTGGTGACCGAGGGACTGAACATCGGCGACCGCGTGGTCGTGGACGGGACCGACCGCCTGCGCGACGGCGCACCGGTGCGCATCACCGAGGAGGCCGGCAAGGCCCGGAGCGCCCCGCACCGCGATCATGCGGCCGATGCGCAGGGCAAGCCGGCCGGTGGTCGGGGCGCGCCGGCGGAGGCTCAGAGCACGCCGGCCGCCGCGCCGGTGACGGAGGGGGCCAAGCCCGACGCCGCCAAGGCGGATGCCGTCGCGCCCGAGAGCCAGAAGCGCGAGCGCCGCCGGCAGCGGCCGGCTGAGGCGCAATGAGCCGATGAATCCGTCCCGCCTCTTCATCCTGCGGCCCGTCGCCACCACGCTGTTCATGCTGGCGATCCTGCTCGTCGGGATGGTGTCGTACCTGAACCTGCCGGTCTCGGCCCTGCCGTCGGTCGACTACCCGACGATCCAGATCCAGACCTTCTATCCGGGCGCCAGCCCCGAGGTGATGACCTCGGCGGTGACGGCGCCGCTGGAGCGGCAGTTCGGACAACTCGCCAACCTCAACCAGATGACGTCGCAGAGCTCGGCCGGCGCCTCCGTCATCACCCTGCAGTTCAGCCTGGATCTCGCCCTCGACATCGCCGAGCAGCAGGTCCAGGCCGCGATCAACGCGGCGGGCAACCTCTTGCCCTCGGACCTGCCGGCCCCGCCGATCTACGCCAAGGTGAACCCGGCCGATGCGCCGATCCTGACCCTGGCTCTGACGTCGAAGACCCTGCCGCTCACCGAAGTGCGCGATCTGGCCGAGACGCGACTGGCCCAGAAGATCTCCCAGGTGGCCGGCGTCGGCCTCGTCAGCACCGGCGGCGGACAGCGCCCCGCCGTGCGCATCCGCTTCAACGCCCGCGCCCTGGCCGCCTACGGCCTCAACATCGACGACCTGCGCACCACGGTCACCAACCTCAACGTCAACACGCCGAAGGGCACCATCGACGGGCCGACGCAGTCCTATTCCATCAACGCCAACGATCAGATCCGCGACCCGAAGGCCTATGGCGACGCGATCATCGCCTACAAGAACGGCGCGCCGGTCCGGCTCTCGGACGTGGCCGACGTGGTCAACGGTCCCGAGAACACCAAGCTCGGCGCCTGGATGGACGAGACGCCCGCCGTCATCCTGAACATCCAGCGCCAGCCCGGCGCCAACGTCATCAGCACCGTCGACAAGATCAAGGCGCTGCTGCCCCAGCTCCAGGCGACCCTGCCGGCCGCCATCGGCGTCACCGTGCTCACCGACCGCACCACCACCATCCGCGCCTCGGTGCACGACGTGCAGGTGGAGCTGGCGCTGGCCATCGGCCTCGTGGTGCTGGTGATCTTCCTGTTCCTGCGCAGCGTCTCCGCGACCCTGATCCCGAGCCTGTCGGTGCCGCTCTCCCTGATCGGCGCCCTGGCGGTCATGGACCTCTACGGCTTCTCCCTCGACAACCTGTCGCTGATGGCGCTCACCATCGCCACCGGCTTCGTGGTCGACGATGCCATCGTGGTGATCGAGAACATCGCCCGCCACGTGGAGAAGGGCGATTCCCCCCTCGAGGCCGCGCTGAAGGGCAGCCGCGAGATCGGCTTCACCATCATCTCGCTCACCGTCTCGCTGATCGCCGTGCTGATCCCGCTGCTGTTCATGGGGGACGTGGTGGGGCGCCTGTTCCACGAATTCGCGATCACGCTGGCGGCCACCATCATCATCTCGGCGGTGGTCTCGCTCACCCTCGTGCCGATGCTGTGCGCCCGCCTGCTGAAGGCGCACGTGCCCGGTGCCCCGGACCGGCGCGAGGGGATCGTCGCTCGCACCGCGCGCCGGGGCATGGACGGCATCATCGCCGGCTACGGCCGCATGCTGCGGGTGGTGCTTCGCCACCAGACGCTGACCCTGATCGTGACCCTCGGCACGATCGCGCTCACCGCCTACCTGTTCGTGGTGATCCCGAAGGGGTTCTTCCCGGTGCAGGATACCGGCGTCATCCAGGGCGTCACCCAGGCCGACCAGACCGTCTCCTACGCCGCCATGGCCGAGCGCCAGCAGAAGCTCGCCGCCGTCGTGCTCAAGGACCCGGACGTGCAGAGCCTGTCCTCCTTCATCGGGGTCGACGGCCAGAACGTCACCCTGAATTCCGGCCGCTTCCTCATCAACCTGAAGCCGCAGGATCAGCGCATCGCCCGCGCGCCCGAGATCATCGAACGGCTCAAAGCGGCCACCACCGATGTTGCGGGCATCCGCCTCTACCTGCAGTCGGTGCAGGACCTCACCATCGATACGGCGGTGGGCGCGACCCAGTACCAGGTCATCCTGGAGAACCCGAACCTGACCGAGTTCGAGACCTGGGTGCCGCGCTTCGTGCGGGCGCTGCAGGCCTCCCCGCTGCTGATGGACGTGGCGAGCGACCTTCAGGCGAGCGGCCTAGCCGCCTACATCACCATCGACCGTCCGACCGCCGGGCGCTACGGCATCACGCCGGCCACCGTCGACAACGCCCTCTACGACGCCTTCGGTCAGCGCATCATCTCGACGATCTTCACCCAGTCGAACCAGTACCGGGTCATCCTCGAGGCCGACCCGGACCTGCACAAGACCATCGAGAGCCTGGACCACATCTACCTGCCGTCCTCCACGGTCGCCTCCGGCCAGGTTCCGCTCTCGGCCGTGGCCCAGGTGAGCGAGCGGCGGGCGCCGCTGCTGATCAGCCATCTCGGTCAGTTCCCCGCCACCACCGTGTCGTTCAATCTCGCGCCCGGCGTGGCGCTCGGCGATGCGGTGGGGGCGGTGGAGGCGGCACGCCGGTCGATCGATCTGCCGCCGAGCTTCCGCGTGGTGCCGCAGGGCTCGGTCTTCGCCTTCCAGTCGGCGCTCTCGAACCAGCTCTTCCTGGTGCTGGCCGCCATCGTCACCGTCTACATCGTCCTCGGCGTGCTCTACGAAAGCTTCATCCACCCGATCACCATCCTGTCGACGCTGCCCTCGGCCGGCATCGGGGCGCTGATCGGGCTGATGCTGTTCGGGCTCTCCCTCGACATCATCGCGATCATCGGCATCGTGCTGCTCATCGGCATCGTGAAGAAGAACGCGATCATGATGATCGACTTCGCGCTCCAGGCGGAGCGCGAGGAGGGAATGAGCCCGCGCGACGCGATCTACGAGGCCTGCATCCTGCGCTTCCGGCCGATCCTGATGACCACGCTGGCGGCCCTGTTCGCGGCGGTGCCACTCATCGTCGGAACCGGCGTCGGCTCCGAACTGCGCCAGCCGCTCGGCATCGTCATCGCGGGCGGCCTCATCGTCAGCCAGGTGCTGACCCTGTTCACCACCCCGGTGATCTACCTCGCCTTCGATCGCCTGGAGCGCCGCCTCTCCGGCCGCCGCGCCGGCGGCGCCGACAGCGTCGAGGCGCTGCCGTGAACGTCTCCGAGCCGTTCATCCGGCGGCCCGTCGCCACCACGCTGCTGACCATCGGCGTGCTGCTCGCGGGCATCTTCGCCTTCCTGAAGCTGCCGGTGGCGCCGCTGCCGCAGGTGGATTTCCCCGTCATCCTGGTCCAGGCACAGATGGCCGGCGCCTCGCCGGAGACCATGGCCACCACGGTGGCGGCGCCCCTGGAACGCCGCCTCGGCGCCATCGCGGACGTCACCGAGATGACCTCGACGAGTTCGCTCGGCTCGGTCCGCCTCGTGCTGATGTTCGGGCTCAACCGCGACATCGACGGCGCGGCCCGCGACGTCCAGGCCGCGATCAACGCCGCGCGGGCCGATCTGCCGACGGCCCTCCGGTCGAATCCCACCTACCGGAAGTTCAACCCGGCCGACGCGCCGATCCTCATCCTGGGCCTCACCTCGAACACCCTGACGCCGGGCCAACTCTACGATTCCGCCGCCACGGTGGTGCAGCAGAAGATGTCCCAGCTCCCCGGGGTCGGGAACGTCGACATCGGCGGCTCGTCGCTGCCGGCCGTGCGGGTCGAACTCGATCCCACGGCGCTCTTCAACTACGGCATCGGCCTCGAGGGCATCCGTGCGGCGCTCGCGTCGGCCAACGCCAACTCGCCGAAGGGCGCCATCGAGACGGAGACGCGCCACTACCAGCTCTACGCCAACGACCAGGGCCGGGTGGCGGCCGATTACCGCGACCTCGTGGTGGCCTATCGCAATGGCGCGGCCGTACGCCTGACCGATGTGGGCGCGATCGAGGATTCGGTGGAGGACCGGCGCAACCTCGGCCTGGTGAACGGCAAGCCGGGCGTGATCCTGTTCATCTACAAGCAGCCCGGCTCCAACGTCGTCGACACGATCCGGGGGCTGAAGGCGGCGATTCCGCAGGTGACGGCGGCGCTCCCGGGCGACATCGACCTCATGGTCACGGGAGACCGCAGCGCCACCATCCGGGCCTCCTTGGCCGAAACCGAGGAGACGCTGCTCATCGCCGTCGTGCTCGTCGTCTTCGTGGTGTTCCTCTTCCTGCGCTCGGGGCGGGCCACGCTGATCCCGGCCGTCGCGGTGCCGATCTCCATCGTCGGGACCTACTCGGCGATGTACCTGCTCGATTACAGCCTCAACATCCTGTCGCTGATGGCGCTCATCATCGCCACGGGCTTCGTCGTGGACGACGCCATCGTGGTCCTGGAGAACATCCAGCGCCACATCGAGAAGGGCAGGCCCCGGGTCGAGGCGGCGCTCCTCGGCTCGCGCGAGGTCGGCTTCACCGTCATCTCCATGAGCCTGTCGCTCGTGGCGGTATTCCTGCCGATCCTCCTGATGGGCGGCATCGTCGGGCGCCTGTTCCAGGAATTCGCCGTCACGCTCTCGCTGGCGATCCTGATCTCGCTGGTGCTCTCGCTCACCACCACGCCGATGATGTGCGCACTGCTCCTGCGGCGCGAGGCCCCCCACGAGACCGTGCGGCCGAACGGGTTCGTGCGCGTCCTGGAGGCCGGGTTCGACGGGATGCTGAGGGGCTACGAGCGCACCCTGCGCATCGCCCTGCGCCATCGTCGGCTGGTCGCCCTCTCGCTGCTCGCAACCGTGGGCCTGAACGTCTACCTCTACGTCATCGTGCCGAAGGGCTTCTTTCCCGAGCAGGATACGGGACAGATGATGGGCGGCATCCAGGCCGACCAGCGCATCTCGTTCCAGTCGATGAAGCAGAAGCTGGAACAGGCCACCGCCATCGTGCAGGCCGACCCCGCCGTCGACAGCGTCGTGGGCTTCACGGGCGGGCGCGGCACCAACTCGGCCAACGTCTTCGTGGGCCTCAAGCCCCGGGGCGAGCGTGAGTCGATCACCGCCGTGATGGCACGCCTGCGCCCGAAGCTGTCGCAGGTCGCCGGCGCCCGCCTCTACCTGTTCCCGCGCCAGGACCTGCGCATGGGCGGCCGCCAGAGCTTTGCCCAGTATCAGTACACCCTCCAGGGCGACACGGCGGAGGAACTCTACGCCGCCGCGCCGAAGCTGGTGCAGGCGCTGCAGAAGAACCCGATCTTCGCCGACGTCACCTCCGACCAGCAGGAGGGCGGCCTCGAGAGCCGCCTCGTGATCGACCGGGCCAGCGCCTTCCGCTACGGCCTGACCCCGGACAAGATCGACAACACGCTCTACGACGCCTTCGGCCAGCGCCAGGTCTCGACAATCTACAACCCTCTGAATCAGTATCACGTCGTGATGGAGATCGCGCCGCGCTACCTCCAGAGCCCCGACACCCTGAAGATGCTCTACGTCTCGACCTCGGGCGGCAAGGCGCGGGGCTCGGCCACCACCAACGCGGTGGCCGGCACGGTGGCGGGCGCCCCGACCGGAGCCGCGGCGACCGGAGCCGTCGGCGCGACGGCGGCCGCCGACGCCAGTGCCGCCTCCATCGCCACCGATTCTGCCCGCAACGCCGCCGCCAACGCCATCGCGGGCGGCAAGGGCGGCGCCTCGTCGAGCGCGCCGGTGTCGAGCGCCAAGGAGACGATGATTCCGCTCTCGGCCTTCGCCCGCCTGGAGACCGGCAACGCGCCCGTGCAGGTGAGTCACCAGGGCCTGTTCGTCGCCACCACGATCTCGTTCAATCTCGTGCCCGGCAAGAGCCTGTCCGATGCCACCGCCGCCATCGAACAAGCCATCACCGACCTGCGCCTGCCCGCCACCATCCACGGTGAATTCGCGGGTTCGGCCAAGAGTTTCCAGGAATCGTCCTCACGCCAGCCCTTGCTGATCCTGGCCGCGCTGCTGGCGGTCTACACGATCCTCGGCATCCTCTACGAGAGCTTCATCCACCCCGTCACGATCCTCTCGACGCTGCCCTCGGCCGGCATCGGCGCGCTGCTGGCGCTTCTCGTGTCCGGCACCGAATTCACCGTCATCGCGCTGATCGCGGTCTTCCTGCTCATCGGCATCGTCAAGAAGAACGCCATCATGATGATCGACTTCGCCCTGGATGCCGAGCGCACGCGCGGAGCCTCCCCGAAGGAGGCGATCTTCGAGGCCTGCCTCTTGCGCTTCCGCCCGATCATGATGACAACGCTCGCCGCGATGCTCGGCGCCTTGCCCCTCATCCTCGCCGGCGGGGAGGGCTCCGAACTGCGGCGGCCCCTCGGCATCGCCATCGTCGGCGGCCTGATCGTGAGCCAAATCCTGACCCTCTACACCACCCCCGTCGTGTACCTGTATCTCGACCGGCTGCGCCGCCGTGCGCCGGCGGCCGGCGCAGCCCTGAGCCCGGCCGAATGAGGCTGCGCGCCGGACTCTTCGCCCTCTTGGGCCTGCCCGGGCTCGTGTCCGGCTGCATGGTCGGGCCGGACTACGCGCGTCCTTCGGTGGAGACGCCCCTGGCGTTCAAGCAGGGGGGCACCCGCGAGGACAGCGCCGCCTACGTGGCGAGCCGCAAGGGCTGGCGTCCGGCCGCGCCCAATGACGGGGCCGAGCGCGGCGACTGGTGGCGGGTGTTCCGCGACCCCACCCTCGACCGCCTGATCCGCCTCGTGGATGTCGACAACCAGAGCCTGCGGGTCCAGGTGGCCGCCTACGAGCAGGCGCGCGCCTTCGTCGCCCAGGCCCGCGCCGCCCTGTTCCCCACGGTCACCGGCGCCCCCAGTGTCTCGCGGTCCCGCTCCCTCGGGATCGAGCGCACCAACGTCTCGCTCCAGGGTCAGGCCAGCTGGGAACTCGACCTGTTCGGCCGCATCCGCCGCAACATCGAGAGCGAGGTCGCCACGGCCCAGGCCAGCGCCGCCGAACTCGCCCTGGTGCGCCTGACGCTCCAGTCCGAAGTTGCGACCAATTACCTGACGCTGCGCTACCAGGATTCGCTCCAGCGCGTGCTCAACGAGAACATCGAAGGCTACAAGAAGAGCCTCGCGATCACCGAGAACCAGTACAATGCCGGCGTCGCCGCACGCTCGGACGTGATCACGGCCCAGACGCAGCTCCAGACCACGCAGGCCCAGGCCATCGCCATCGGCCTGCAGCGCGCCACCTTCGAGCACGCCATCGCACTCCTCGTGGGTCGGCCGCCGTCGGAGCTGAGCCTGCCGGTGGCGCCGCTCGCCGCGCGCCCGCCCGCCGTGCCGGTCGGCATTCCCTCGACGCTTCTCGAGCGGCGCCCCGACGTCGCGCAGGCCGAGCGCAACGTCCAGGCCCAGAGCGAGCAGATCGGCGTCGCCGTGGCGGCTTTCTACCCCACCGTGACGCTCTCGGCCTCCGGCGGCATCTCGGGCAACCCGGCCAACGGCCTGCTCTCCGCCGTCAACCAGGTCTGGTCGGTGGCGGCCGCCGGCACGGAGGTGTTCTACGACGGGGGCGCCCGCGCGGCGGCCCTGCGCATCACCCGCGCGGCCTATGACGCCAGCGTGGCCAATTACCGCCAGACCGTGCTCACCGCCTTCTCGGAGGTCGAGAACGGCCTTGCCGGCGTGCGCATCCTTGCCCGGCAGCAGGTGGCCCAGGACGAGGCCGTGGCCTCGGCCCGCCGCGCCGTGGAGATCACCCTGAACGAGTACCGGGCCGGAACGCAGAACTTCACCACCGTGGTCACGGCCCAGGCGCTCGCCCTGAACAACGAGGTCGCCGCCCTGCAGATCCGCCTCAACCGTTTCACCACCGCGGTCTCGCTGATCCGCGCGCTGGGCGGCGGCTGGGACGTGCGCAGCCTGCCGAGCGGGGAGGACCTCAAGGAAGCCCGCCTGCCGGTGGATTCGGGCCAGGCCGTCCGCACCGACGAATAGGGACCGGCCCCGCGTCCCGGTCGGGTCAGCCCACGCGATCCGGCACGACCTTGGCCGGAACGTCGCCGGGGCGCCGCAGGTTGACGAGCGGATTTTTCCGGCGCGCCGCGCCGCAACCGTGAGTGGAGGCCGTGGGCCATGGACCAGACACCCCCCGCCAAAGCACCCGCCGCGACACCTGAGCATCAGCCCGTTCCGGCGGCCCCCCCCTGCACGCTGGTGATCTTCGGGGCCGCCGGCGACCTCACGAAGCGGCTGCTGATGCCGGCGCTCTACAACCTCGCGGCCGGCGGCCTGCTCGACCCGGCGTTCCGCATCATCGGTGTCGACCACAACGCCAACACCGACGAGGGTTGGCGCGATGCCCTCTCCGAGACGATGCAGTCCTTCACCACGGACCGGACGTCGGAATTCCACCCCGACCACATCGATCCCAAGGCCTGGGGCTTCGTCAGCGAACGCCTCAGCTTCCGCCAAGGGGACTTCACCGCCGCCGAGACCTTCACGGGCCTCGCTCAGGCGCTGTCCGGCAACGTCATCTTCTATCTCGCGGTCTCGGCCCGCTTCTTCGGCCCGATCGTCGATGCCCTGGGGGAGGCGGGCCTGCTGAAGGAGCAGGCGGGCGTCTTCCGCCGCGTCGTCATCGAGAAGCCCTTCGGCAGCGACCTTGAATCGGCCCGCGCCCTGAACGCACGCATCCTTGAGCAGGGCACCGAAAGCCAGTTCTTCCGCATCGACCACTTCCTCGGAAAGGAGACGGTTCAGAGCATCCTGGCGATCCGGTTCGGCAACGGCCTGCTGGGGCCGGTCTGGCATCGCGACCACGTCGATCACGTGGAGATCACCGCGGCGGAGACCATCGGGGTCGAGGCGCGCGGCGCCTTCTACGAGCCCACGGGCGCCTTGCGCGACATGGTGCCGAACCACCTGTTCCAGCTGCTCTGCATGGTGGCGATGGAGCCGCCCAGGAGTCTCGACGCCGAGGATGTCCGCGACGAGAAAGCCCGGCTCATCCAGGCGGTGCAACCGGTCCAGCCCGCGAAGGCGGTTCGCGGCCAATACGGGGCGGGTCAGGAGCACGGGCACGCGGTGCCGGCCTATCGCAATGAGCCCGACGTCGCCCGCGATTCCCACACCGAGACCTATGTCGCCCTGAAGCTCGCCATCGACAACCCGCGCTGGAAGGACGTTCCGTTCTACCTGCGCACCGGCAAGCGGATGACCGACCGCGTCACCGAGATCGCCCTTCATTTCCGGCCGCCGGCGCACTCGCCCTTCGCGACGCCGGATGCGCCCGTAACCCCCGACGTCCTGCGCTTTCGCATCGACCCCGAGCAGGGGATGGACATCGAGATGAACGCGAAGCGGCCCGGGCCACGCCTGGATCTCGGCCGGGTCACCGCCGCCTTCGACTACGGGGATTTCTTCCGCGAGACGCCGAGCGTCGGTTACGAGACGCTGCTCTACGATTGCCTCATCGGCGACGCGACCCTGTTCCAGCGGGCCGACAGCATCGAGGCAGCCTGGGCGGTGGTGGATCCGCTGCTCAAGGCCTGGACCGATGCGCCGGTGGAGCCCTACGCCGCCGGAAGCGACGGGCCGGAGGGCGCCACCGCGCTCCTGGCCGCGCAGGGCCATCGCTGGCTACCGCTCGGCGAGGGATGATCGCGGGGGACGAGCCGCGCGCCGCTTGGCGCCGGGCGGCGGGGCGACCGGCGGCGCGGGCTGCAATTCGGCGAGGGCGTCGTGGTGCAGCAGCCGGACGCCGGTGGCGGCGGCGAGCTTGCGCGCCGCTGGGGTGAACCCGGCATTCGAGACGACCGCCGCCATGTCGGCGGACCAGTAGCGCATCGCCGCAGCGATCTCCTGCACGGCGCCGTTGCCCACCGGACGCCCGTAGCGCTTGCACTGGACCACGAGACGCGTCCCGGCCTGCTCCGCGACGATGTCTGCGCCCTGATCGCCGCTGGCCTGGGTGGCGCGCGCGTTCCAGCCTGCCTCGCGCAGACGTCCCGCGCAGTAACGCTCGTAGGCGATGCCCTCCTCGGGCGCCTCGCTCTCGTCCGGCAATTGCACTCCATCCGCCACCCGTTCGATGATGACGAGGATGTCGTCCCAGGCTCCGTCGATCTCGTCGCCGCGGCCACGGGCCTCCAACTGCGGCACCACCGTGCGCTCGGCGAAGTAGGTTCGCTCGCGCTCCCAGCCGTCGCTGATCAGGTTGCCGTAGGCATCGACGAAGCATTCCTGTCGCCGCCGCAGGGCCAGGGTCGGCGCATGGGGGCGTGCGATCCTCCGGATCAGTCGGCGCAGGCGCCGCGGCCGGTCGAGATGGTGAAGGACGACACCGGCCCATGCCAGTCCGGCTCCGATGGCGCCGGGCTGCCCGAACCAGAGGGCGCAGCCCCCTCCGAGCACGGACGTCCAGAACAGGCGCGCCACGAGCTGCGATCGACCCGACATGTGGTGGTCCCAACCGGAAGAGGGCCGGGATCGTTCGACCCTCGACCGCGGTGGACCCGACCGTGGCAGCGGAGGGTTGCGCGTTCTCTAACGCCGTCCGGGTCGCGGAGGGGAGAAAGTGCTCCGGATGCCCGGAGATCTTGCGGGTTAGCGCGCCGGATCGACCTTCCCGCGGCATCGTGCCGGTTCGAATACCGACCCGATCTGTAAAACGCGTCGTTTCACCGGATCTGCCAAGATCAGTGCAGGAGCAGTCGACAAGCTGTGGACAAGACGAACGAGGCCGAGGCGATGCGCCTCGGCCTCGTTCGTCATCCCTCCGGCGTCAATCGCGTTCCGGCGCTAAGCCTGCGCGTCCTGGCGTCAGGCCTGAGCCGCCACCTTGGGCCGACGCCCGCGCGGAGCCGACTCCGCCTTGGCCTCGGTCTCGACGGCCATGCTCTCCTGCTTCCGACGCTGCTGGCCGAGACCCATGTTCTTGGCCAGCTCCGAACGGGCGGCCGCGTAGTTCGGGGCGACCATCGGATAGTCGCTCGGGAGGTTCCACTTGGTGCGATACTGCTCGGGCGTCATCTCGTAGCGCGTCCGCAGGTGACGCTTGAGAGACTTGAACTTCTTTCCATCCTCGAGGCAGACGACGTAGTCCGGCGTGATCGAGCGCTTGATGGACACGGCCGGAGTCAGAGGCTCCGCCTTCTCCTCGGTCCCGACCTGGTTGAGCTTGCTCAGGGTGGCGTGCACCGAGCCGATCAGCGCCGGCAGGTCAGCGATCGGAACCGAGTTGTTGCTCACGAATGCGGACACGATGTCGGCCGCGAGTTCGATGTAGTCCGGCAGGATTCCGTTCTCGGTGCTCATTCTGAATCTCTCGTTGCGTTCTGAATACCACCCACCCTGAGGGCGTCGTGCCGGTTGGGAGGTTTGGCTGCCGCGTCATGGTTGTGACTTGCTGCTTGCTATGATGAAGCAAAGCAAAAGGCAAGAGCCTCATCAGGTCTCGTATAGGTCGCATCCGGTCGATGTCTGGTGAACTGGAATAGACCAGCAACCACTGCCATTCCGACGAACTGGACTAAATTTGCGCGATTTTGCCTGTTCCTGCACGGACTGGGCGACAGGGTGCCCTAATGCCTCACGGTTCAGATCGGGGAACCGGAAAAATAATTTTCTACGGGAGGAAATATGATCTCTTACAGACCAGGTCTGCATCGAAATTTGAGCTAAAGCGGACCTCTAGGGCCGATTACCGGCAGAGTCGGCCGGAGCGCTAAAATGGCTCTTGAATACAAAATCTAGACGCGAACCGTCTCGTACAGACTGTGGAGGCCGCGTGTTTTTATCCGCGGCCACGCACGGACCTGCGTAAAAATTTACGCAGGTCCGCCCGAAAAGGTCCGGAACGGACGATTTCGGCACCTGTCCCGGACCGTGCGAGACCTGATCACCCGTCCGTTCGGCTGCGCGGACCGTAAGATTTGAACCGTTCCACCGTTCTCCAGATCTCGTCGTCTGGCAGCACCACGGGATTACCGACCTGAAGCGCCACCGCATATTGGCGGCAGAGCGCTTCCACCTCCACCGCGAGCCAGAGGGTCTTTCGAAGATCGGTTCCGACGGCAATCATGCCGTGATTGGCCAGGAGGCAGGCCATCCGTCCCTCCAGGGCGTTGAGGGCCGCCGCCGACAGGGCTTCGGTGCCGTAGGGCGCGTAGGGGGCACAGCGCACGGTCGGTCCGCCGGCCGCCGCGATCATGTAGTGCACCGCCGGAATGTCCTGCCCGCAGATCGCGAAGGCGGTGCAGTGGGTCGGATGCGCGTGGACCACCGCGTTCACCTCCGGACGTGCCGCGAGGATGTCGCGGTGGAAGCGCCACTCGGAGGAGGGGGCGAGCGGGTGCGCGAAACCGCCGTCGAACCGCATCGCCACGAGATCCTCCGGCCGCAGCGTCTCGGCCGGAATGCCGGACGGCGTGACGAGGAAGCCGTCGCCCGCCCGCACCGACACGTTGCCGGAAGTGCCCTGGCTCAGACCGAGCGTGAGAAGGTCGCGCATCGCGGCGACGATGTCGGCACGGATCGCTCCGTCCGTCGATTCGGTGGCGGGAGAGGGAGGCTGGGACGGCATGCGGGTCTCCGGACGCGAACGCCCTACCGGTCGGGCGCAGGCGGTCTATAACACCGCCTGCCGGACGCGTTCGCGATCCGACCCGGTTACCAAGCCGGCGACGCTCCTGCTGCCGGGACGGTTCAGGAGCGACCGCCCCGTCACCCGAGCAGAGGCAGGTCGGCCGATGAGTACGTACCGCTTCGAGGCGTTGGTCGCCCCGCGCGCGATCGCCCTGGTCGGCCTCCAGGCCGGTCCGGATGGGCTGGCCGAGGCGGCCCTGGCCAATCTCCGTCGCGGCGGCTTTCCGGGGCCGATCCATTGCCTCGGCTCCGATGCGGTCGCCGGTCAGATTCCGCGCTTCGCCGACCTTCCCGAGGCGCCGGACCTCGTCATCCTGGCGACCCCGGCCGAAGCGATTCCCGAGCAGATCGCGGAGGCCGGGCTGCGCGGCGCGGCCGGTGCCGTCATCCTGACGCCGGATGTCGGCGATGCGGTCTGCGAGGCGGCTCGGGCGGAGGCGCGCCGCCACGGCCTGCGCCTCCTCGGGCCCGGCAGCATCGGCCTCTCCGTTCCCGGCGCCCACCTCGATGCGAGTCTCCTGGCCCGGCCCCCCAAGGCCGGCGACTTGGCGCTGGTCTCGCAGTCGGGCACCGTCGCCGCCGGCATCGTCGAATGGGCGGCGCGCCGGGACGTGGGCTTCTCGGCGGTGCTGTCCCTCGGCATCGCCTGCGATATCGACGTCGCGGATTGCCTCGACCACTTCGCGGCCGACATCCGCACCCGGGCGATCCTGCTCTCCCTCGATGCGGTCGTGGATGCGCGCAAGTTCATGTCGGCGGCGCGGGCGGCCGCGCGCGCCAAGCCGGTCGTGGTGCTCCGAGCGGGGCGCCACCGGGCTCCGGCCCGGCACGCCGCAACCCATACGGGCGCGCTCGCCCGGCCCGACACCGTCTACGAGGCGGCCTTCCGCCGCGCCGGACTGCTCGCGGTGGAGAGCCTGGATGCGATGTTCTCCGCGGTGGAGACGCTCGGGCGCCAGCGCCCCTTCCCGGGGCATCGCCTCGCGATCCTGGGCAACGGACGCGGGATCGGCGCCCTGGCGGCCGACCGGCTCGCGGATCGCGGCGGCACCCTGGCGGCGGCCGGGACGCTCGGCAATCCCGTGGATCTCGGCGTCGCCGCCGGACCGGAGGCCTATGCCGACGCCCTCGCGCCGCTGCTGGCGGATCCGGGCAACGACGCGGTGCTCGCCGTCCACGTGCCCACGGCGCGCTCGGACGGCACGGAGGTCGCCGGAGCTATCGCCGACACCGTGACCCGGATCCGTCGGAACGGCGCACGCAAGAAGCCGGTCTTCGCCGTGACGATCGGTGAGGAGGCCGAGGCGGTCGGACGCCTCGCCGCCGCGGGCATTCCACGCTTCTCCACCGAGGACGCCGCCGTCGAGGGTTTCCTGCACCTCGTGCGCTATCGCGAGGCGCAGGACGACCTGATGCGCACGCCGGATTCGCTGCCGCGCGACTTCTCGCCCGACGTCGAGGCGGCCCGCGCCGTCGTCGCACGCGCCGTGGCCCAGGGGCAGACCTGGCTCGACCCCGTCGCCGTGGCCGACCTCCTCGCCGCCTACCGCATCGACAGCGTGCCGCTGGCGCTGGCGCCCGACATCGATGCGGCCGCGACGGCCGCATGGCCCATCATCGCGCAGGGCGGCGCCGTGGCGCTCAAGGTCGTCTCGCCCGACATCGTGCACAAGTCCGACGTCGGCGGCGTGCGCCTCGATCTCACCAGCGAGGCCGACGTGCGGGCGGCCGCCGCCGACATCCTCGCCCGGGCCCGGCGGCTGGCGCCGGAGGCACGGATCACCGGTTTCGCGGTCCAGCCGATGATCCGGCGCGGCAAGCAGCGCGAGCTGATCGCTGGGCTCGCCGAGGACCCGACCTTCGGGCCGGTGGTGGTGTTCGGGCGGGGCGGCACGGCGGTGGAGGTCATCGACGACCGGGCCCTCGGCCTGCCCCCCCTCGACCTGCGCCTCGCCTCGGAGCTGATCGACCGGACCCGCGTCGCCCGGCGTCTCGCCGCCTATCGCGACGTGCCGGCGGTGAACCGCCACGCGGTGGCGCTGGTCCTGGTGAAGCTGGCGCAACTGGCGGCCGACTGTCCCGAGGTGCGCGAGCTCGACATCAATCCGCTCCTCGCCGATGAGACCGGCGCCCTCGCCCTCGATGCCCGCGTGATGGTGGCGGCCGAGACCGCAGCCGGCCGCCGCGCCCGGGGCGCCTACCATCCGCGCTTCGCGATCCGACCCTATCCGGTGGAGTGGGAGCGCACCCTCCACCTCCGGGGCGAGACCGTCACGGTGCGGCCGGTGCGGCCGGAGGACGAGGCGCTGTTCCTCACCTTCTTCCAGTCGGTCAGCGCCGAGGACCTGCGCTTGCGCTTCTTCGCACCGGTGCGGGACTTCAACCACGCCTTCCTCGCCAAGCTCACGCAGCTCGACTACGCCCGCGCCATCGCCTTCGTGGCGATCGACGCGGCCACCGGAATGATGCTCGGCGCCGTCCGTCTCCACGCCGATGCCAACCATGAGAGCGGCGAATACGCCATCCTGATCCACGGCGACCGGAAGGGAACAGGCCTCGGCCACGCCCTGATGAGCCTGATGATCGACTGGGCCCGGGTTGAGGGGCTCTCCCGGGTCGAGGGGACGGTCCTGCGCGAGAACCGACCCATGCTCGCGGTCTGTCGCCAGCTCGGCTTCACGGTCCGGCCCGACACGGAGGATGGCGCCGTGGTCAAGGTCGCCCTCGCCTTGTAGCGCGTCCGCCGATCCGCTTCACGCCCGCTCGCTGATCCGCCGGACGCCGCCGGGATCGGCCCTGGCGCTGAACTGCGACGGCGTCATCCCGTAATGCTGCCGGAACAGCCGGCTGAGCTGGGCCGAGCTGCGAAACCCGACCGCCTCGGCCAGCACGGCGATGGGGTGCGGTTGCGCCGGCGCGCTGAGCGCCGCCTTGATGCGCTCCAGCCGGGCGGAGCGGATGAAGCACTCGACGCCGCCGACGGGCTGGAACATCGCGAAGAGCCTGGAGCGCGAGGCGCCGATGCTGCGCGCGACCTCCGCGGCGCTCAGGTCGGGATTGCCCAGATTCGCCTCGATATAGAGACGGGCCTTCTGGTGCAGCCGCGCCGGATCGCTGAGGGACGTGCCGTGACCCAGGGCGGCGGTGATGGCCTGGGCCATCAGGGTCGCGGTCTGGGCGACGGCCTCGGCGTCGAGGGCGGTCCAGTGCGGTAGGCGGTCGCGCAAGCGCAGGAGATGGGCGGTGTAGGGCGCGGCGATGTCCGGCGGAATGACGAGGCCGTGGATCGCATCCAGGGGGCCGAACCAGCGGCGGGCGAAGGCGCGCGGCATCCCGACGAAATTGCGGCGTTGCCGGGGGATGTCAGGAGCGTCGCGGATGAGCACGGGCCGGGAGAAGTCGATGGCGTAGACGGACCCGGCCCCGGTCCGCACGTCACGGCCATCGAAGTTGGCAACGATATCGCCGGTCTCGACATGTTGCAGAACGATCGCGTCGAGGCCATCGAAGCCGAGCTTCTGCGCCGTCCGGTGAAAGAGGAACGGAACGCCGTCCATGAAATGAAACCGCAGGTGTTCCGACCAGAAACTGGTGATTTCCACGTGGAAGGGCGTCGCCAGGGGCGTCACCAGCGCAGAGCTGGCAAACATCAATTGATAGATCTGAGCGGCGTCTTCCTGGGGGTAATCGCCGCTTAAGAACTGCACGCTCCGGAGTGGGAAAGTCCCGTCTGGAGGGTGTTGGACGGATGGCGAAGCGTGCAAGGCCGGGTCACGACTGTTGGGCGCGGGATCGATGTCGTTAATAGGAATGGCGTCATCTGGTTCCGCCCCGGCGGCCGGATCGTACGGCGGGCCGCGGCCCTGCCGGAGGCGCTGCGGTCGGCACGACCCGCGCCCACGGATCTGGACCCCACGGACCCCATACGAACGGTGCCCCGGGACCAGAATCTCGAGGGGATATTCCGCGAAGAAAGCGAGAGATACACCCAGCCGACACAGATATTTCGGCCGCGGGATTTGCGTCCCGTGCCGCGGGATTTGAAATTCGATTTGCTAATCGGCCGCGAAGCGCGTAGAGATTAGCGATCAATTCAACGGCTGAACCTCGATGGCGCGGTTTCGTTATGAAATCGTGTGCCAGAGAGCTCTGTCTTGAACTGATGACGGAGACGGCCGCGCATGATCGCGTGGACCTCCGGTAGATGAAGCCCGCAAGGGCGAAGGAATACGATGGCTGTCGGTACTGTTAAGTGGTTCAACGAGACAAAGGGTTTCGGTTTCATCCAGCCGGATAACGGCGGAAGCGACGTGTTCGTGCACATCTCGGCCGTCGAGCGCGCCGGCATGCGCGGCCTCGCGGAAGGCCAGAAGGTCTCCTACGAGATGGAAACCGACAAGCGCAGCGGCAAGCAGTCCGCCGGCAGCCTCCAGACCGTCTGATCACGGCGGGCTCCCGTGTGGAGCCCGACCTGTTTCGAGAGCCGCTTCCCGGATGGGAGGCGGCTTGCTTGTGTTCTGAGACCCGATTCCAGGGGAGCGCGCCGTCGGCGGCCTCCCGCATGACAGGATCCTGTGTGAGCCAATTCAACCCGAACTCGATGACCGACCGCCTCAAGGCCGCGACCGAAGCCCGTGCCGCGGCGCTGGCCCGCTTCCGTGACCGCCCGGCCGCGGATGATCCGGTCGTGGTCGCCCGCAAGGCCGAGCGGGCTCAGATCGCCCGGGAGCGCGAGATTCGCGTCGCGGCCCGCGAGCAGGCCCGGCTCGAGGCCGAGGCGCAGCGCGCCGCGGAGGCCGAGGCCGAGCGCGAGCGTCAGGCCGCCGAAGAAATTCGCGCCGCCGAGGAGAAGGTGGCGCAGGCCGCTGCCGCACGCCTGGAGCAGAAGGCTCAGCGCGATGCGCGCTACGCCGCCCGCAAGGCCAAGGCGCGCCGCTGACGGTTTCCGTCGCCGGGATCGTTCGATCCCGCGACCCCACGGCGGATTCGGCGCGGATCCGCCCGTCGGTTCCGTCCCTCGGGACGAGACCGCATCACCGGGGCCGCCGCGACGGGCGGGCCCACCTCAGGCGCGACGTCAGTCCGCCGAACCTCCACCGAGGAGACAAGCGCCATGTCCCACAAGTTCAAGATCGGCCAGCGCGTGCGTCGCGCCCAGATTGGCTACACCGCCCCGAAGAGCGATATCTCCGACGTCTTCGAGATCGTCCGCCTCGTCCCCGAGGATCAGACCGGCGAGCCGTTCTACCGGATCAAGTCCGGGAGCAGCGAGCGCGCGGTGCGCGAAGGCGAGATCACCGAGGCCTGAGCGGCCCGCCTCCGCGCCCGGCGCGGAGCCCACACCCTCAGGGCGAATATGCAGGCCGCGGCCTCCCCTTCACGACGTGAGGGGGAGGCCGTTTTCCGTCAGCTCAGCACCACCACGCGTGAGCCGATCTCGACGCGGCCGTAGAGATCGATGACGTCCTGGTTGATCATCCGGATGCAACCCGACGAAACGCTCTTGCCGATCGACTCCGGCTCCAGCGTCCCGTGAATGCGGTAGAGCGTGTCCTTGTTGCCCTGCCACAGGTAATGGGCCCGGGCCCCGAGGGGATTGTGCGCACCGCCGGGCACGCCGAGACCGCTCTGGAGCTGGGAGACGGAGCGCGCCAGCTTCGGCGTGCGGGCGATCATCTCCTTGGGCGGATACCAGTCCGGCCACATCTGCTTGGAGTTCACCGTCGAGGCGCCGGCCCACGAGAAGCCCTGCTTGCCGACGCCCACGCCATAGCGACGCGCCCGGCCATTGGGCTGGACGAGGAAGAGGTGATGGGCCCGCGGGTCGACCACGATCGTGCCCGGGGTTTCCGAACCCGTATACGCGACCTCCTGGCGCAGGAAGGACGGGTTCGCCTTGCGCCAGTTGAAGGCGTAGACGGGGAAGGGCTCGTCGGTGACCGCCGCGTAGGCGCGGTTGAAGTCGATGGGACCATCGTCGATGGGCTTGGCCGGAGCGGCCTGCTGCACCGAGGCGGGCGGCACCTGCCGCGGGGCGTAGAGATCCGCATCCGGATCGTCCGCCACGGCGCGGCCGCGCTGGCTGCGCGCCGGTTCGAACCCGCGGTCCGATCCACGCTCGGAATAGGGCACGTACTGGCCGCCCCGGCGACGGTAGAGCCGTCCCTCCTCGTCGCGATAGAGGCGCTCATCGTCGTAGGGGCCATTCCCATCGATGGCGCCGCCGAAGAGGCCGCGCCCCTGCGCGAGGGCGGACCCGACGGGCGTGAGAAGCGCGAGGCTCGTCGTCGCCCCGGTGAGAAGCGTGCGGCGGGTCGTCTGAGGCATGGACGTTGCTCGGGAAGTCGTCGGAGATGGGTCGTTCAAGCCCGGGCCTAGCAAGTCGACGCAGAGCCGTCACGTCATCTGAACGACGGGCAGCCCTGCAGGGGCACCAAAGTTCGGGGGCGATGCAGTGCGGGCACAATCATAGGGTCTGGAAACCATCCGGAAAACCTTCCGAAGACCCGCGCGAATACGCCGGCATCGTGCTTTCACCATGTCTATGAAAAAGCGGTGATCAGCCCCCGGCCGGGATGGGCGATCGATTGCAATGTGCCGCGTCGTGCCGACATAGGTGGTCCTCCGCCAAGCCCTCTCTCGAATACATGGAACGCGACCCGTGCCGGTCCCCCCGCGTCCCCGTCACCGCGCGCGCCCTGCGGCGCTCGCGGTCCTCCTGCTCGTCTTCCTCGTGCCCACGGACGGGCAGGCGGGCCGCAGCCGAACCGCGCGCGTCGCGGAGCCCGCCGCTCCGGTGACGAGTTGGACCTCCAGCGAGCCGGAGAACCCCACCTGCCAGCGCACCCGGCGCAAGCTCTGGCAGGCCGACGAGGGCTGGGTGGTGCGCAGCATCACGGTCTGCCGGTAAGGCGTCCCGCGCACCGCCCGAATGCATCCGTGCAAAATTCATTTGCGCGAAATTGATGATCCGCCGGCGGTTGAACGTAGGACAATCGCCCGCGCTTCGCTAAAGCTTGCGGGGCACGCGTCGGATCGACCGTCGTCGGTCCTGTGCGAGGATCAAGGGTGCAGGATCGTCCGAGCCGAAGGGCATCGGGGGGAGCGTGGCCGGAGGGACGATTGAGTAGGACCGGCGATGCGCCCGAGACGGGGCCCGAGGCTCTGGCGCGCTACGACATCCTGGATACCGCGCCCGAGGACGCGTTCGAGGACATCGTGACGCTCGCATCCCGTCTGCTGGAGATGCCGGTCTCGCTGGTCTCCCTGGTGGATACCGATCGCCAATGGTTCAAGGCCCGGGTCGGCTTCGCGCGCCCCGAGACCGCGCTCACGGAGTCGATCTGCGCTCACGCGGTGCGGCAGGACGGGCTCTTCGTCATCCCCGACACGACGCGGGATTCGCGCACCGCGGAAAACCCCCTCGTCACCGGCGAACCGCACGTCCGGTTCTACGCCGGCATGCCCCTGCGCACGCCGGAGGGGACGGCCCTGGGGACCCTCTGCGTCCTCGACACGCGGCCGCGCGAGCTCTCCGAGGCGCAGGGCTTCATCCTGCGCACCCTCGCCGGCCAGGTGATGACCGAGCTCAACCTGCGGCGCGCCCTGAAGGAGCGCCGCGCGAGCGACCGACACAATGCGGCGATCATCGGGAGCGCCATCGATTACGGCATCGTCACCCTGGATCTCGCCGGCCGTGTCACGAGCTGGAATCCAGGCGCCGAATGCGTCCTCGGCTGGAGCGAGGCCGAGATTCTGGGCCAGCCCGCCGACTTCTTCTTCACGCCGGAGGACCGGACGCGCGGAATACCCGATCACGAGATGCGCGTCGCCCGCGATCTCGGCCGGGCCAACGACGAGCGCTGGCACATCCGCAAGGACGGCTCGCGCTTCTGGGGCATGGGCGAGATGATGCCCCTCATGGATGAGGCGGACCGGCAGGTCGGCTATCTCAAGATCCTGCGCGACCGCACGGCCCAGCGCCAGGCGGACGAGGCCCTGCGCAAGCAGACGGCCCTCCTGCAGACCGTCACCGATCACCTCAGCGAGGCGGTGTTCCGCCTGAACGAGGACGACGTCGTCATTTTCGCCAATCCGGCCGCCGAGGCGATGCTCGGCTGGCCCCGCGGTAGCCTGATCGGCTGCAACCTCCACGACACGGCCCATCACCACCATCCCGACGGGCGGCCGTTCCCGCGCGAGGACTGCGAGGTCGTCCGCTCCCTTCGCAGCGGCGTCGCCCTGCGCGACCGCGAGGCGACGTTCTTCCGTCAGGACGGATCACCCATCGACGTCATCACCAGCAACGCCCCCATCGTCGAGGACGGGGTGGTGCAGGGCGCCGTCCTGACCCTGACGGACATCACCGAACGGAAAACGGCCAATGCCCGGCTGCGCCGGAGCGAGGAGCGCCTGAGCCTCGCCCTCAACGCGTCCGGCATGATCGGCACCTGGGACTGGGACCTGCGCGACGACGTGGTCTACGCCGATCCGAACTTCGCGCGGATCTACACCGTGGATCCGGAGCGCGCCGCCCTGGGCGCGCCCCTGGCGGACTACATCCGGAACTTCCACCCGGACGACCTGCCGCGATTCCAGGAGGAGCTCGACCGCCTCTTCGCGGGGGCCAAGGAATTCGCCTGCGAGTATCGGATCCTCCAGCCGGATGGCTCCCATCGCTGGGTGATCGCCCGCGGAAGCCTCGTGCGCGCCGCCGACGGGACGCCGCTGCGGTTTCCGGGGGCGTCGGTGGACATCACCGAGCGCAAGCGCGCCGAGGAGCGTCAGGCGGCCCTGGTCGAGCTCGGTGAGCGTCTGCGGGAGTTGCAGGATCCCGGCGAAATCGCGTTCGTGGCCGCCGAGATCGCGGGTCGGACCCTCGGCTTGACCCGCGCCGCCTACGGTGTCCTGGACGATTCGGGCGTCTATCTCGACATCATCCGGGACTGGACCGTGCCGGGGGCGAGCTCCCTCGTCGGGCGCCACCGCTACGCCGATTACGGCTCCTACCTGTCGGAGCTGCGCCAGGGGCGCGACGTCGTCATCGCGGACGTGGAGACCGACCCCCGCACCGCCGACCGATTCGAGGCTTTCCGCGCCCTCGACGTGCGCACCGTCATCAACCTGCCGCTGATGGAGCGCGGGCAGCTCGTGGCGGTGTTCTGCCTGCACGATTCGAAGCGGCGGGACTGGACGCCGGACATCCTCGATTTCGTGCGCAACGTGGTCGACCGCACCCGCGCCGCCGTGGCCCGCCTGCGGGCCGAGGAGCAGCAGGAGCTGGTCAACCGCGAACTCAGCCATCGGATGAAGAACCTGCTGGCGATGGTGCAGTCGATCGCGACCCAGACCATGCGCAGCGCCATCGATGTGGACACGGCCAAGGAGGTGCTCGCCGGCCGCCTCATCGCCCTGGGCCAAGCCCATGACCTGTTGATGGGCGGCGCCCTCGGCAGCACCCTGATCGGCCCGGTGGTGCGTGGCGCTTTGAAGCTGCACGAGGATCGCGCGGGCCGTTTCCGCCTCGACGGGCCGGACCTAGAGATCGGTGCCAAGCCGGCCCTGTCCCTGGCGCTCATGCTGCACGAGCTCGCCACCAACGCGGCCAAGTACGGGGCGCTCTCGGATGAGGATGGCCACGTGGCGATCCGCTGGGAGGTCCGCGACGAGGCCGGCGAGCCGACCCTCGCCTTCTCCTGGGCCGAGATCGGCGGCCCCCCGGTGACGCGGCCGACCCGCAAGGGGTTCGGCTCGCGCTTCATTGAGCGTGGGCTCGCCGGCCAGGTCGGCGGCACCATCGCCCTCGATTTCCCCGCCGACGGCGTCACCTGCGCCATCGCCGCGCCCCTGGCGGCCTTCCAGGCCGACGGCTGAGACGGGCTGCGCTCGATCGAAGCGGTCCCCGGATCGGCACGCCTGCGCGGCGCTCGAGCCAAGCCCGGATCCGCCCTCCGGAAGGGATCGAACGACTTTCGTATGAGTCGCCGCATGCCTGCGCCTCGACCCTGGACATTTCCTGGGCAGTGCCGTCTCGCGCGGCAATCCGGCGCCGTGGACCGCCGCAGGCGAAGGCCTGCGCATCGGGTCGGCGTGGCGAGGAACGGCATTCCGAAAAACTGGCACGTTCGGTGCTTGGCTCGATCCGTCGCCGGTCGGCGACGCGCGGAGCAAAGGCGCTCCGCATGCGGACGGCGTGAGTCCGGATCCCTTGGCATGAGCGGCCGCCCTGCGGCCGCGAACCTCGAGACGCACTCCATGGCCAGCTTCAAGACCGTGATGAAATCCGGTCATCCTCCGACCCTGTTCGCCGCCTTCCTCTACTTCGATTTCTGCTTCGCGATCTGGGTGCTCAACGGCGCCATGGGTCCGTTCATCACCGAGACCTACAAGCTGACCCCGGCCCAGACCGGATTCATGATCTCGCTGCCGATCCTGGCCGGTGCGATCATGCGCTTCCCGCTCGGGGTGCTGGCCCAGTATATCGGCCGCAAGAACGCCGCCATCACCGAAATGACGGTGATCATGTTCGCGATGGCCTTCGGCTTCTTCTACGTGAACACCTACGACGAGGTGCTCGCCATGGGCGTGCTCCTCGGCATCGCCGGGGCCTCCTTCGGCGTCGCCCTGTCCCTCGGCTCGGGCTGGTTCCCCAAGGAGCACAAGGGCCTCGCCATGGGCATCGCCGGGGCGGGCAATTCCGGCACCGTGCTGGCCGTGCTGTTCGCGCCGCCCCTGGCCCAGGCCTATGGCTGGCAGACCGTCTACGGCTTCGCCGGCTGCGTCATGGCGATCCCGCTCATCGTCATGATCGTCTTCGCCAAGGAGCCGCCGGACGCGGAGCACCAGTCCTTCCGGGAGCACGTCTCCTGCCTGTTCCAGAAGGACGGCTGGGCCTTCAACCTAATCTACATCATCACCTTCGGCGGCTTCATCGGCCTGTCGAACTTCCTGCCGACCTTCTTCTACGAGCAGTTCGCCGTGACCAAGGTCGAGGCCGGCCGGTTGACCATGCTGGCGGCGCTGATGGGATCCGGCATCCGCGTCGCCGGCGGCTACTTCGCCGACCGCCTCGGGGGCATCCTGGTGCTGTCCGTCGTGCTGATCGCCGCGGTGGGCTCGTTCCTGCTCCTGACCGCGTCGCCCTCCCTGGCGCTGACCACCGCCCTGTTCATGCTGTGCTTCGCCGCCCTCGGGGCCGGCAACGGCGCCCTGTTCCAGCTCGTGCCCCTGCGCTGGCCCGCCAACACGGCGGTGGCCGGCTCGATGATCGGCGAGGTCGGGGCCCTCGGCGGCGCCATCCTGCCCAACGTGATGGGCCTGTCGAAGCAGTATACCGGCTCCTTCGCCCTCGGCTTCGTCGGCTACGCCGTCTTCGCCGCGCTCGTGCTGGTCTGCCTGTTGGTGTGGCAGCGCAAATGGGTCGGCACCTGGGTCGGCCCGCGCGGCAAGGTGCTGACGCCGGGCACGCCGGAGCCCGCCGAGGCCGGCCGTCTCGGCCCGCTGACGGCCTGAACCGCGCCCCTCAGCCGATCTCCTCCGCCACCAGCGCGAAGGTCAGGACATCCACCGCCGCCGCGCCGCCGCGCAGGAGCACCCGCGCGGCGGCGTTGGCCGTCGCGCCGGTGGTCATCACGTCGTCGATCAGGAGAATGCGCCGCCCCTGAAGCCGGGGGCGCATCGACTCCGGCACCTGGAAGGCGCCCTGGAGGTTCGTCGCCCGGGCCACCCGGCTCAAGCCGACCTGCGGGCGCGTCGCCTTCACGCGCGCGAGCGCGCCCGGCTCGAAAGGCCGCCCGGCGAGCCGGCCGATCCGGCGCGCCAGGAGCGCGGCCTGATTGAAGCGGCGGCGCCACAGGCGCCAGCGGTGGAGCGGCACCGGCACGAGGCAATCCGCGCGGGCGAGGAGCGCCGCGCCGGCCCCCGCCATCATCCCGGCGAGGACGGGGCCGAGGTCCAGGCGGTCCTCGTATTTCAGCCGGTGCACGAGGTCGCGGGCGACGCCCTCGTAGAGCGCCACCGCCCGCGCCTGTGCGAAGACCGGGGGATCGGCGATCGCGCGGGGGGACAGCAGGGCGCCGGTTCCGTGATCGACGGCGAAGGGGGTCCCGAAGCGATCGCAGCAAGGCGGCGCGATCAGGCGCAGCCCCGACCAGCAGCGGGCGCAGAGGGCGTGCGGGTCGGCAATGGCGCCGCCGCAGCCGGGACAGGTCGGCGGATAGACGAGGGCGAGGCCGCCGCGGAGGGCGGCCCGCAATCCCGTGGTGACGGCGCGGGCGGCAGGAGCCATGACGGCCATCCTACCACCCGCACCAAGCGGATGCGACCCCTGGTTGTTCTCAACGGGTCTGCGGCTGCGGCTGGGCCGGGTTCTGCTCGCGGTCGCGCTTGTTGGCCTGGTGGCGGCCGACGGCGCAGCCGGCCGCGGCGCCGAGGACGCCATGACCCGCCACGTGGCCGGCGACGCCGCCCACGAGGGCGCCCTTGATGCAACCCTTCGCCTCGGCTCCGGTGGTGGCAAGGCTGATGCCCGCGAGGGTGAGGGCCGCGCCGAACAGGATGGACTTCATGGCGTCTGATCTCCTCGATTCGTCGTCGAATCGCTGGGCCTCAACAGCGAGGGACGGAGACACGTTCCGTCCCGGTAGCGGCTGGCGCTCGCGCTGCAGGCGCGCCATCTAGATCGTGATGACCGCGCCTCCGCTGTTCGATACGGGCCTCGCCCGCCGCCGCCTCGCCCGTGCCCACCGGGCCGGCTATGCCGACTTCCTGCTGCGCCGGGTCGTCGACGATCTCGACGACCGCCTCGGCGCGGTGCTGCGGACCTTCACGGAGGCCGTCGACCTCGGCACCCCCGCGTCCCTCGCCGCCGAGCGCCTGCGCGCCTCCGGCCGGGTCGGGCACGTCACCCGTCTGGCACCCCGGGCGGAGGCCGGCGCGGTGCTGGCCGACCCCGAAGCCCTGCCGCTGGCCCCCGCCCGGTTCGACCTCGCCGTCTCGCTCCTCGCCCTGCAGCACGTCAACGACCTGCCGGGTGCCCTGGCGCAGCTGCGCCGGGCTCTGCGCCCCGACGGGCTGTTCATCGGCTGCCTCCTCGGCGGCCGGACCCTGACCGAGCTGCGCCAGGTCTTCGGGCAGGCGGAGAGCGAGGTGGAGGGCGGCGTCAGCCCGCGCGTGGCCCCCTTCGCCGAGGTCCGCGAGATGGGCAGCCTGCTTCAGCGGGCCGGTTTCGCCCTGCCGGTCACCGACGTCGAGACCGTCACGGTGCGCTACCGCGATCCGTTCGCGCTCATGCACGACCTGCGTGCCATGGGGCTGACCAACGTCCTGGTCGACCGCCGCCGGACCCCCCTGCGCCGCGACACGCTTCTGCGGGCCGCCGCGCTCTACGCCGAGCGCTTCGCCGATCCGGACGGGCGCCTGCGTGCCAGCTTCGAGATCCTGTGGCTTTCCGGCTGGGCTCCGCACGAGAGCCAGCAGAAGCCCCTGAAGCCGGGCACCGCCCAGACGCGCCTCGCCGAGGCCCTGGGCACCACCGAACGCAAGACCGAGGGACAGGAATCATGAGAGAGCCCGGACCCGACCATCCGATCACCGTCGCGCCGCATCCGGGGAAGTTGCGTCTCCGGCTCGCGGGGACGCTCATCGCGGAGACGGAGTCCGCCCTCGTGCTCACCGAGGCGAACTATCCGCCGGTCTTCTACATTCCGCGGGCCGATGCCCGATGGGCGCACTTCACCCCGAGCGCCCGCCACAGCCATTGCCCCTACAAGGGTGACGCCCGCTACTTCACGCTGACGACGCCGGACGCCACCCGGCCGGACGCGGTCTGGAGCTACGAGGCACCCTATCCGGCGGTGGCCGCCATCGCCGGGCATCTCGCGTTCTATCCGGACAAGATCGACCCGATCGAGCAGGACTGAGCAGGCTCGGCCCTCAGTCCCGGACCTGGGACCAGAACGCGGCCTTGCGCCCGTGAAGCCGGCGCAGCGTGCCGCGATAGGCCTCCGGATCCTCCGTCAGCCCGTCGAGGGCCTCGAGGTAGCGGGCCGCGTGGCCGTAGGCGGCGCTGCGGCCGTGCTCGAGGATGGAATCGATGAGCAGGCGGTAGAGCTCGGCCGCCGCCTCCGGCTGCGTCCGCTCCAGGGCCTCGGCGGCGGGCGCCAGGATCTCGTAGCGGCTCCCGTCCCAGCTGCCGCGATGGGCCATGACCAGGCGAGCGGCGCGGGCCGGGTTCGGCCAGTGGGTGAGGAAGGCGAGCGCCCGGTAGCGATCGGGATGAGCCTGCGCCTGATCGAAGGCCCGATCCAGCGCCGCGTCGTCCTCGAAGTCGGGCAGCTTGGCGAGGTAGGCCCGCAGCATCGCGGGGTCGAGGTTGCGCCCGAAGGCCTCCCAGCGCAGGGCCTGCGCGGCCTGCGTCTGGCCGAGGCTGTCCAGGATGCGGATCTCCACGGCCTGTCGCGCGCGTTCCGGGGCATCGGGGTCGAAATGCCCGGTGAGCAGTGCCTCCCGGGTGACCACCACCGGTCCCCGCTTCTGCGGACGGCGAATCCAGTCCAGGGCCTCCGGGGCCCGGCCCGCCGCCAGCAGACGCTCGGCGATCCGCACCCGGTCCGGCTGTTCGGGCGACACCGCCTGCTCGAAGGCGATGAAGGCATCGACTTCGCCGGCCCGGTCGGCGAGGGCTTGGCGCATGCGCACGAGGCGGCTGCGGGCGAGCTGAGACGCCCACGCCTTCTCGCCGCCGGTCCGGACTTCCGAAGCCGGGGGCGTGGCGTCCGCGAGGGCCGCGTCGAGAGGGGGCAGGGCTGCCTCCGGCAGCCGCGGGATCAGGTCGTGCAGCAGGGTCTCCACGAAGCCGTACCCGTCGGCGCCGAGGCGGATCACCAGCCCCGTGGCGACCCCGGCCGCCGCCTCCGCGGGGAGATCGACGATGAGGGAAGCGGCCGCGTCGACCGCCCGTTCGTAGACCCCGTGGATGCGCCCGCTCGAATCCTCCGCGCGTCCGAGGACATCGTTGGCCCCGCCGAGGAAGCGGATCAGCCGGTCGAGGGCCGCCCGCGGGTCCAGGGCGGCGAGCTCGGTCACCACCGTGGTGAGCATGGCGTCGAGATCGGCGGCGAAGGCCCGCTGCTTCTGCCAGTCGATGTAGCCCTGGCCCCGCTCCAGGGCGGTGAGCCGCCGGTCGATCAGCGCCGCGATGGCGTCCGGCCCCTGCAGGCTCGCCACCGCCGCGGTCACCAGCTTCTTGAAGGTCGGGTTCCGCGCCGTCTCCGACAGGACGAGGCCGATCAGGCGCTCCAGCCCGAGCGCGGTCAGGGTCTCGGGGCTCGGCGTGGTCTTTCGCGAGGCGCGCTTAGGCTTGCTCGCGGCGCGCTTGGGCTCGCTCGCGGCGCGCTTGGGCTCGCTCGCGGCGGACGTGTCCGCAACGGGCGGCCGAGCGGCCGCCGCCTTCGTCGCCGGTTTCGCCGCTGCCCTGCGTGCCATGCACCGTTCTCCCTCTCCCGACGGGACAAGTCGTTTCCCGACAGGGCAGATCGCGCCGGACGGGATCTGCCCGTCAGAACTGGATCAGGGTCCGAGCAGATCCAGCAGGAAGGGAATCAGTGGCGCATCAGCCGGCGGCATCGGCTGGTCCTTGAGGTCGCGCGGACGCACCCACTTCAGCGCCTGCCCCTCCATGGAGCGCGGCAACCCGTCCCAGCGCCGGCAGATGTAGAGCGGCATCAGGAGGTGGAAGTCCGGATAGGCGTGGCTCGCGAAGGTGAGGGGGGCGAGGCAGGCTTCCTGCACGGTGATGCCGAGTTCCTCGGCGAGCTCGCGGATCAGGGTCTCCTCCGGCCGCTCGCCCGGGTCGATCTTGCCGCCGGGAAATTCCCAGAGGCCGGCGAGCTGCTTGCCGGGCGGGCGCTGGGCGAGGAGCACGCGTCCATCGGTGTCGACCAGCGCGACGGCGACGACGAGGAGGATGCGCAGGGGCGCGGGCGTCGCCGGGGTCATGGGGCGATCGCGAAGGTCGCGGCGACATCGGCGGCGGTCTCGATGGTGCCGGCGACGAGGGGCACCGGCGTGCCGCCGCGCTTGGCGCGCATCGGCGCGGGCGCCGCGAAGGCGATCGGCGGCCCCGAGGCCGTCGCCGGGGACTGGATCGACACCACCCGCCCGAGGGTGACGCCGGCCGCCTCGGCCAGCCGTTCGGCCTGGGTCCGCGCATCCTTCATCGCCGCGCTGCGCACGGCGCTTTCGGCCGCGTCGGGATCGCGCAGGCCGAAGCCGACGCCGTCGATGCGGTTCGCCCCCCCGTCGAGGGCCCGCCGCATCAGGTCGCCGAGGCGCCCCATATCGGCGAGGCGCACCCGCACCGTGTTGGCGGCGCGGTAGCCGTCCGGCTTCTCGGCGAAGGACCCGTCCGCCTGTCGGACTGAGCGGGTGACCGGCTGCAGCGTCACCGCGGAGGTGCCGAGATCCGCCTCCTGCACCTTGAAGTCGGCGGCCAGCGCCAGGATCGCCTTCGCGGCGGTGCTGGCGCCGTCGAGGGCGGCGGCCGGGGTCGCGCCCCTGGCCTCGACGCCGATCTCCACCGAGGCGAAGTCCGGTGCCACTTCGGAGCGGGCGCGTCCGACGACGCTGATCCGGCCCTCGGCGAGCCCCGGCCTGTCCTCGGCCCGCGCCGCGCCCGGGACGTCGAGCAGGGCGAGCGCCAGGAAGGCGGAGACGGCGACCGCCTGGGTGCGCCTCATGAGCGGTAATCCCCGTTGATCTCGATGTAGAGCTTGGTCAGGTCGCAGGTCCACACGCGTGCGCTGCCCTCGCCGAGACCGAGATCGACCCGCACGGTGACGTCGGACTCGCGCATCACGGCGCTCGCCGCCGCTTCGCTGTAATCGGGATCGCGGGCGCCCGCGCGCGCCACGCGCACGTCGCCGAACCAGATCGCGAGGCGGTCGCGGTCGGCCGGCTCGCCGGCCTTGCCCACCGCCATCACCACCCGGCCCCAGTTGGCATCCTCGCCCGCGATGGCGGTCTTCACCAGGGGCGAGTTGGCGATCGACATCGCGATGCGGTGGGCCGAGGCGTCGCTGGTCGCCCCCGTGACCCGCACGGTGACGAATTTGCGGGCCCCCTCGCCATCCCGGGCGACGAGCTGGGCCAGATCGACTAGGAGGTCGTCGAGGGCGGCGCGGAACCCGGAGAGGCGCGGATCGCCGGCGTCGGACATCGCGGCGTTGCCGGCCGCGCCCGTCGCGAACAGCATCAGGGTGTCGGAGGTGGAGGTGTCGCCGTCGACGGTCACGCAGTTGAAGCTGGTGGCCGTGCCGGCGGAGAGGAGCGCCTGGAGCACCCCCTGGGGCAGGGCGGCATCGGTGAAGACGAAGCTCAGCATCGTCGCCATGTCGGGGGCGATCATGCCCGCGCCCTTGGCGATGCCGTTGAGGGTGACGGTGACGCCGTCGATGGTGGCCCGGCGCGTGGCGAGCTTGGGGAAGGTGTCGGTGGTCATGATGGCCTGGGCGGCCGCGGCCCAAGCCTCGGCGCCGTCCCGGGTCCGCCCGGCGCAGTCGGCCAGCACGCCCTCGAACTTGGTGGCGTCGAGGGGCTCGCCGATCACGCCGGTGGAAGCGATGAAGATCTCCTCCGGCCGGCACTGTGCCGCCTCGGCGGCGATCCGGGCCGTCAGTGCAACGGCCTCGCGCCCGCGCAGGCCCGTGAAGGCATTGGCGTTGCCGGAATTCACCACGAGGGCTCGGGCACCCGCACTGCCCAGCGCCTCGCGGCACCAATCCACCGGAGCGGAGGGGCATTTCGAGCGGGTGAACACGCCGGCCGCCTGCGTGCCCGCGGCGAGCGCCACGTAGAGCACGTCGGTCCGCCCGGAATAGCGGATGCCCGCCTGCGCGGTCGCGAGCCCGACGCCGCGAATCGCCGGGAGCTGCGGTTGTGTCTGGGGCGCCAGCGGCGAGACGGGGGGGCTCTTGGCAGACGACATGGGCGAGGGCTCCGGATCTCCGCGGCCGTCTCGGGCGCGCGGCGAGGCCGGTGTTGCCCCGCGCGCGCCGTCCGCGTCAACCGCGACCACCGTCATCCCCCTGTCGCATCGGACGCGCCGGCCACGAGTCCTGTCAGACCAGGGACTTGTCCAGGGGATCCGCTTGCAGACCTGAGCCAGTGCTGCGGTGCAGCATCGTGTCGTGCGGGAGTTCTCCGGGTCGACGGTCCGGGACATCAGACGAAGGCGGGCCCGAAAGACACTCGCCTCGGCAGGATGGGGGGCTTGTCTGTACGAGCGAACGTGACATAGCATGCTGCGACGCACAGTTTCCGAGGTGATCGGCACGGATGTCCAGGCGCGAGGGGGGAGTCTCGACTATGGAACGACCGACTTCGCCAGGTGGCGCCTACGGCGTTCAGGTTCTGATCGCCGGTCGCCAGAAGCATTGGCGCGATGAGGTGACGTCGCAGATTCGACGAGCGGGCTTCGCGGCCACCACGGTGGATTGCGGCGTCGACGCGATGACGGTCCTGGCCCTCGGCCTTCCCGTCGATGTTCTCGTGACGGACGTCAGCCTGCAGGGCAAGCTCTGCTGCCAGAAGCTGGCCTTGGAAGCCCGTGCTCTGCGCCCGGATCTGCGCATCGTCTTTGCCAGCGACCTGGAATCGCTGGCGAGCGAAGACGATCCGACGCCGTGGCTCGAGGAGCTGTTCGACGCCCAATTCCCCGACGACCGCGACGGCCTGATCGCGGTCCGGCGCATCGACAACGTCGCCAGCACGGTGCGGGACGCTCTGCGCAGCCCTGCCTGATCTCATCCGCCTTCGCTGCACGCGACCGGCTCTTCGAAACCGTCCCCTTCGGGATCGACCGGCGGTGCCGTTGGCCTCCGATTGGCGAGCCGAATACCCCAACGACGTGACGGTTTTCTGACGGTCCGGTGCGGGTCAGACCTGCGATGCCCGGAAACGAAAAACACCCTCGCAGGGATGCGAAGGCGTCCGTTCAACCCATCCGGGGCCGGATCACTGCGCCTTGGGGGCGTCCGCCGGCTTCGGATTGGCATCCGTGTTCGTCTTGGTGGCATCCGCATTGGGCTTGGCCTTGCCGAGGTAGACGTATTCCGGCGCGGCGCGGAGCTGGTCCTTGTTGGTGTCGATGGTCGCCTTCAGGGTGGTGTCGTCGACGCGGACGAGCTTCATGGCGCTCGGGTCGATGGCCACGTACTTCGTGCCGATCCCGAGGAAGCCGCCGACGCCGACCACCCACGACTTGACCGTATTCTTCTCGTCGAGCACGACGTCGGCGATCTCGCCGATGGTCTCGTTGGCGGCGTTCTGGATGGTCAGGCCAACCAGCTTCGACGTGACCATGTCGCTCTTGTTCTGCACCACGAAGGTGGGGCGCAGATCGTTGGCGAGGGTCGCGGGGGCGGCCTGGACCGGTGCCGGCGAGGCGGCGGGCGCGGTGGCATCCGGCGACTGAGCGAGAGCGAGGGTGGCGCTGGCAGCGAGGAGAGTCGTGCCGAGCAACAGGCTGCGCATGGACGAAGTCTTTCGAAAGGTCGGGCCGAAGGGCGAACGAGGGGGGGCGTGGTGCCACAGCTCAAGTTCAAGCTTCCGCCAAAGGTTCCCGCGATCCGGCATGGTGAATGGACGAACGCCGGTCGGGCCTTAGATTTCTCGGTCCAAGGGGCGGCGGAACCGGTCCGCGCGCCCGTAACGGGGTGCCGCACCATGTCGAACGTCCTGCTGCCCAACGCCCGGCCCGCCAACGCCCGGCTCGCGCGGTTGCCGCGCCGTCACGCCCTCGCGTTGCTCGGTGGGGCCCTCGTCTGCGGTGTCCGCCCGGCCGTGGCCGACGCCAGGAAGGCGGGCGACTTCGCCTTCGAGACGCCGGAGGGCGGAACCCTGCCGCTCTCGGCCTATGCCGGTCGGCCCATCCTCGTGGTCAATACGGCTACGGCCTGCGGCTATGCCGGGCAATTCACGGGGCTGCAGGGCCTCTGGACCCGCTTCGGTGACCGGGGCCTCACCGTCATCGCGGTGCCGTCGCCCGATTTCGGCAACCAGGAACCCCTGGACGGCGTCGCCATCGCGGAGGCCGCCCGCAAGAACCATGGCGTGACCTTTCCGGTCACCGCCAAGACCCATGTCCGGGGTCCCGCCGCGCATCCGTTCTATCGCTGGGCGGCCGCCGAGAAGCCCGGCAGCACGCCCGGCTGGAACTTCCATAAGTATCTGGTCGACCGCGACGGCAGCCTGATCGGCGCCTTCCCGTCCTCGGTCGAGCCCAACGATCCGCGCATCGTCACCGCGATCGCCAACGCGCTGCCCGCCGCCTGAGCGTTCAGCGCGGGATGTCCCGGGGCGGGCGCAGGGACCCCGGTGGAGGCGGTGCGCGGCGGGGGCGCCGGGCCCGCTCCGACGTCCCGCGCACAGGCGGCGAGGCGTAGTTCGAGGCGAAGGGATTGGCCGGGGTGCGATCGGCGCTGCCGAACAGGCTGAACTCCGCCCGGGCGCCCTGGTCCGCGCCCAGCAGCGTCAGGAGGAGAGCGAGGCAAAGGCGGCGCATGCGTGTTCCCGGGGTCGGCTGACTGCCTTGTCCCGATATCGCAAACCCCCACATCCCGCGAGAGGCCGCCCCGGAATCACCCTGAGATCCGGGCTGGCGCGGGACGGGTCGAGGAACGGGATGATGAAGCCGCACCGGTTCGAGCAGGCGGGTATCGTCTTCGAGATCGCCTTCGAGCGGGCGCCGGAGGGCTGGGTCGCCCATATCCGCCGCTCCGACAGCGAAACCACCCACGCGATCGGGTTTCCCGATGGGCCGGGCTACGACCCCGCCGATGTGCGCGGTTCGCTGATCGCGGGCTGCGCGGCGGCGCTTCCCAACCTGTCCTGGGCGAGCCCGACCCGACACTGAGCGGAACCTCCCGAACCGCCCCGTGTTCGCCCTCCCGGATGCTGCGCTCGCAGACGCGCGGGTGCGTGAAACGGGAAGGAACAGCCGATGTCCGAGATCACCTATCGCATCGTCGAGCACGATGGCGGCTTCGCCTACAAGGTCGGCGACGTGTTCTCAGAGACCTATCCGAGCCATGACGAGGCCCTGCAGGCGGCCCAGGCCGCTGCGGCCGAGCAGCAGGTTCCGGGTTCGACGGAGGGCATCCGCTACCAGGACAGCCAGGGCGCCTGGCACGACGAGACCGCCCAGGGCAACGATCGTCCGACGGCCCGCGTGGTCGATTGACGTCCGGTCCCGGTCCGGCGGCGGTCAGGCCGAGCGTCGCCGGGGCGGGGTCCCACCGGCCGGCCAGGCGGCCAGGGCCGGCTCGACCTCGAGGCCCGGTCCGGTCCCCGCGCGAGGGGGCGCGCCCTCGCATTTGGTGCGGTTGCGCCCCGCCGACTTCGCCCGGTAGAGCGCCGCATCGGCGGCCTCCACCAGGGCGGCCGGGGTCTCCGCGCCGTCCGGGCTCGCCGCGACGCCGACGCTGACGGTGACGTGGTCCAGGCCGTCGCCGCGCCCGGCATGGGGCAGGGCGAGGGCATTCAGCGACTGGCGGACCCGCTCCGCCAGGACGATGGCCGCCGCGCTGTCGAGGCCCGGCAGCAACAGGGCGAATTCCTCGCCGCCGTAGCGCGACACGAGGTCGGTGGTCCCGCTGACCCGGGCGGTCAGCAGCCGCGAGATCTCGCACAGGCAAGCATCGCCCGCCCCGTGTCCGTAATGGTCGTTGAAGCGCTTGAAGTGGTCGACATCCACCAGCATCAGGGCGAACGGATCGCCGTCGCGGGAGGCCTGCCACAGGGCTTCGAGACGCTGCGAGAAGGCCCTCCGATTGGCGAGGCCCGTGAGCGGGTCCGTGGTCGAGAGACGGGTCAGCCGGGCGTTGGCGACCACGAGCTGCTGCGCCCGCAAGGATTCCCGCAGCGTGTAGAGGTAGTTGCGTCGGTTGGCGCTCTCGATCTCATGCGCGGCCCCCAGACTGAAGGCGATGCCGATCAGCATGTCGAGCCGGACCAGGCCCGCCAGATCCGAGGCAATCTCCGGGTGGGCTGCGATGGCGAGGCCGCCGGCGAGCGCGGTCGTGCCGGAGACGATGCAGGCCCAGGTGAACCGGAGCGCCAGGGAGATGTTGGCGAAGATCACCGTCAGCCAGATCGCCGTGGTCGCGTGGGCGACGTTGGGTCCGTGGCCGAGCCAGAGCGTGAGCACCGGGATCGTCACCGCTGCCAGGACGCCGAGGCCGCACAGGGCCTCCCGAATGGGGGCGCTCACCCGGCTCAGGCCCACGAAGATCCCGATGGCCAGCGGCGTCATCACGGCGAACCGCAGGACCAGGTTCAGCATCGCGACGTCGGGCGTGGTGACGAAGGCGGCCCCGGCATAGAGGTGGAAGACCGCGAGGCCGATGAGGGTGGTGCGCCGCAGGTGCCGAACCCGCCGGCGTCCGGTCTCCGCCTCGAACCGGCTTTCGAGTTCGGCCGGGAAGACGAGGCGCCAGCGCGTCGCCTGCAGCGTCCGTTCGATGAGCGCCAGCAGACGGTCGCTGGTGCGAAACGACAGGGAGCCCGGATCGTCGGACGATCGGGCAGCAGACGAAGCGATCACGCGCGGAAAAATCCATGGGCAAGCGGGCAGGCGGGCGGTGGGCAGGCGAGCCACTTTGGCTCCCGGGCGAAGAGTTCGGCCCCCGGGCCAGAAGTTCGGCTTCCGGGCCAAGCGTTCGGCTCCCGGGCCAAGCGTTCGGCCCCACGGGCAAGAGTGACCGCAACTCCTGTCGGCATGCTTGCCCCGATCGCTAAAATCCGAGCGATCGATGGCACAGAATGACCAGGACGTGCAAAAATGTATCTAACAATCTTGGGATGTGACGGTGCCCGACCGAATGGACGATTGCCTCCCGGGGGCCACCTCGTGCATGCCTCGTCCAGATCCGGGCGCGCGCCGCCGCGGACCGCGTTCGGGGCTGCCCGTCGCCACCCCTCGACCCGGATCTCTACGCCTTCTGGAGCCTGCCCGTGACCCTCTCGAACCCACGCCAGCCCGACCACGACATCGATCCGCTCTTCCTCGAGCGCTGGTCCCCGCGCGCCTTCACGGGCGAGGCCGTGCCGGAATCCGAGCTTCTGCGGATGATCGAGGCCGCCCGCTGGGCGCCGTCCTCCTACAACTCCCAGCCCTGGCGCTTCGTCTACGCCCTGCGCGGAACCCCGGCCTGGGAGACCTTCCTCGACCTGCTGGTGCCGGGAAACCGCAAGTGGGCGGAGGGGGCCGGCGCCCTCGTCATCCTGGTCTCGAGCAAGCTGATGAAGACCGGTGACGGCCTGACGCCCTCGGCGAGCCATTCCCTCGATACCGGGGCCGCCTCGGCGAACTTCCAGCTCCAGGCGATCCGCCAGGGCTGGCACGTGCACGGCATGGGCGGGTTCGACAAGGCGCGCTCCGTCAGCGTGCTCAACGTGCCGCCGGACCATCAGGTCGAGGCGGCCTACGCCGTCGGGCGCGCGGCGAACCCGGCCGATCTCACCGAGGAGCAGCGGGCCAAGGAGGTGCCGAACGGCCGGCGGCCGATCAGCGACTTCGCCTTCGCCGGTGCCTTCAAGGCCCGCGAAGCCTGAGTCGTCCGCCGTGCTGAGATCCGCCCCCGATTATGCCGGGCTCGTCGCCGGGTTCGCCTGGGACATCCCGGAGCGGTTCAACATCGGCGTCGATGTCTGCGACCGCTGGGCTCTGCGCGCGCCCGATCGGGTCGCGATCCAGGAGCTCGTCGGGGCGCGGGTCTCGGACGTCACCTTCGGCCACCTGAAGGATCGCTCCGATCGTCTGGCGGCCGGGTTGCGGGCCCGGGGCGTGGTGCCCGGCGACCGCGTCGGGGTCCTGCTCCCGCAATCGGCCGCCGTGGTGATCGCCCATGCGGCCGCCTACAAGCTCGGGGCGATCGCGCTGCCGCTCGCGGGCCTGTTCGGGCCGGACGCCCTGCGCTACCGCCTGGCCGATGCCGGGGCCCGCGTCCTGATCACCGACGCGGCGGGCCTCTCCAAGATCGAGGCCCTCCGCGCCGACCTGCCGGACCTCGACCTCGTCGTCTGCGTGGACGGCGCGCGGGGCGAGGCCCTCGGCTGCGATGCCCTGCTCGCCGAGGCGCCGGGCGGGTTCGTGCCGGTCGACACCCGGGCCGACGATCCCGCCCTGATGATCTACACCTCCGGTACGACCGGGCCGGCCAAGGGCGCGCTGCACGCCCACCGGGTGCTCCTGGGGCATCTGCCGGGCTTCTGCATGATGCACGATTTTCCGCCGCAGGCCGGCGACCGGATGTGGACGCCGTCCGACTGGGCCTGGGCCGGCGGCCTCCTCAACGCGACGCTGCCGAGCCTGCATTTCGGCGTGCCGGTGCTGGCCTGCCCAAATTTCCGGTTCGAGCCGGAGGCCGCGTTCCGGCTGATCGCCGAGCGGGCGATCAGCCTCGCGTTCCTGCCGCCGACGGCCCTGCGCATGCTGCGCGGCGTCGCCGATCCGCGCGGGCGCTTCGACCTGTCCCGCCTGCGCAACATCGCCTCCGCCGGCGAGGCCCTGGGTCCGGAAACCTTCGACTGGGCGCGGCGCGAACTGGGGCTCACCATCGGCGAGGCCTACGGCCAGACCGAGTGCAACCTCGTCCTGGCCGCCTGCCGGGCGGCCGGGGTGGCGCGGGCCGGCTCCACCGGACGCCCGGTCCCCGGGCACCGGGTCGCGATCCTGCGGCCGGACGGCAGCGAGGCCGCCGCCGACGAGCCCGGCGAGATCGCCGTCGCCCGGCCCGACCCCGTGATGTTCCTGCGCTACTGGAACCAGCCCGAGGCGACGGCGAAGAAGTTCTTCGGTGACTGGATGCTCACCGGAGACACCGCCCGGCGCGACGCCGACGGCTACGTCCACTTCGTCGGGCGCGAGGACGATCTCATCACCTCGGCCGCCTATCGCATCGGTCCCACCGAGATCGAGGATTGCCTCGGCGCGCACCCGGCCGTGGCCCTCGCCGCCGCGGTGGGCAAGCCGGACCCGCTCCGTACCGAGATCGTGAAGGCCTACGTCGTCCTGCGCCCGGGCTACGAGGCCTCGGATGCCCTGGCCGCCGAGATCCAGGCCTTCGTGCGCACCCGCCTCTCGGCCCACGAATACCCGCGCGCGATCGCGTTTCGCGATCATCTGCCCATGACCACCACGGGCAAGATCATCCGCCGGCAGCTGCGCGACGAGGGGTGAGGCTCACCGCACCGTCACGCGGTAGCGGACGCGGCTGACATTTCCCACGGGATCGACCAGTTCGAGCGCAAACGCGTCGCGGCCGGTATAGCCGGGCGCCGCGGTGTAGAACACGAAGGTCGCGGGCCGCTTGCGGGCATTGCAGTGCGCCCGCGCATTGAACATCGGGAAGCTCGGAAAATCCTGTCCCTGCGCGATCTGCACGCGGCCGTCATGCGGCGCTTCGATCAGGCTGATCGTCATCGGGCCGAGAGACTTGCACGTCGGATCGAGCGAGGAGAACGAGGCGGCCGTGAGCCGGCTGCTTCCGAACACAACCTTCTCGAACGTGGCCACGCGCCTCGGGCTCGTCTGGGCGGTCACGCCTGAAGCGAGACCCATGGCGCTGGCCAGGACGACCTGCCGGATCATGGGGGCTGCCCCGCTCTTGGGAACACTGCGCCGGAGCATGCCCGAGTCGCAGGCCCGGCGCAGACACAACCGATCCCTAAAAGACACGTTCTGCGGGATTTATAACGCGCGGGCGACCGACCGGCCCAGGCGGGACCGACTGGAATCATTCGCATAAAGACATCTTTATATCTTGATTGCCTCTGGCCCGGCGCCCTGCTATAGGCCTCGCCGAGACGCAACGAGAGACGGAGCAGTTACGAAATGGCCCAGATTTCCCCGGCCCAGGATTACATCGTCAAGGACATCGGTCTGGCCGAGTACGGCCGCAAGGAGATCTCGATCGCCGAGACCGAGATGCCGGGTCTGATGGCCACGCGCGAGGAATTCGGTCCGTCGCAGCCCCTGAAGGGCGCGAAGATCGCCGGCTCGCTGCACATGACGATCCAGACGGCCGTGCTGATCGAGACCCTGAAGGCGCTGGGCGCCGACATCCGCTGGGTCTCCTGCAACATCTACTCGACCCAGGACCACGCCGCCGCCGCCATCGCGGCCGCCGGCATCCCGGTCTTCGCCATCAAGGGCGAGACCCTGGAGGAGTATTGGGACTACACCTCGAAGCTGTTCGACTGGCATGACGGCGGCCTGCCGAACATGATCCTCGACGACGGCGGCGACGCCACCATGTTCGTGCACCTGGGCCTGCGCGCCGAGAACGGCGACACCGCCTTCCTCGACAAGCCGGAATCCGAGGAGGAGGAGATCTTCTTCGCGCTCCTGAAGAAGAAGCTCAGCGAGAAGCCGAAGGGCTGGTTCGCGGGCCTCGCCGACTCGATCAAGGGCGTCTCCGAGGAGACCACCACCGGCGTGCACCGCCTCTACAACCTCGCCAAGGAGGGCAAGCTCCTCTTCCCGGCGATCAACGTGAACGACGCCGTCACCAAGTCGAAGTTCGACAACCTCTACGGCTGCCGCGAGTCGCTGGTCGACGGCATCCGTCGCGGCACCGACGTGATGATGGCCGGCAAGGTCGCCATGGTCGCGGGCTTCGGCGACGTGGGCAAGGGCTCGGCCTCGTCGCTGCGCCACGCCGGCTGCCGCGTCCTCGTCTCCGAGGTCGATCCGATCTGCGCGCTCCAGGCCGCGATGGAAGGTTACGAGGTCGTGACGATGGAGGACGCCGCGCCGCGCGCCGACATCTTCGTCACCGCGACGGGCAACAAGGACATCATCACCATCGAGCACATGCGGGCGATGAAGGACCGCGCCATCGTGTGCAACATCGGCCACTTCGACAACGAGATCCAGGTCGCCGGCCTGAAGAACATGCAGTGGTCGAACATCAAGCCGCAGGTGGACGAGATCACCTTCCCCGACGGCCACCGCATCATCCTCCTGTCGGAGGGACGCCTGGTGAACCTCGGCAACGCCACCGGCCACCCGTCCTTCGTGATGTCGGCCTCCTTCACCAACCAGACCCTGGCCCAGATCGAGCTCTGGACCAACCCGGGCAAGTACGAGAAGCAGGTCTACACCCTGCCGAAGGCCCTCGACGAGAAGGTGGCGCTCCTCCACCTCGAGAAGATCGGCGTGAAGCTCTCCAAGCTCCGTCCCGACCAGGCCGCCTATATCGGCGTCTCCGAGAACGGCCCGTTCAAGCCCGACCACTACCGCTACTGAAGACCGCTCCGGCGCCCCTCGCGGGGCGCCGCGACGACCTCCGATCGGCCCCAGCGAAGCCCGGCCCCGTGCCGGGCTTTCGCGCGTCCGGTCCCTGCTGGACGCGCCGTCGCAGTGTGGCTTTTCTGCGCTCCTGCGCAGCCATCGCCTCCGAAGCCTCTAAAGTTAAGCTTAAGCCTCTTCCGGGACGATTCCGCCTCGCGCTAGTGTGGGCTGATTCCTCAGATGGAGTGGCTCGCAGCCGGCCTCCGGCCGGTTGCGGGATGGGCGCCTTTCGGCGTCTCATCGAAGATTCGTGGAGGCGGGACGGATCATGAGGGTCGAACGAACGGCGCGCGCCCTGCTGTGCGCCGGCTCTCTCGCCGTCGCCGTGGCCGGTCCCCCGGCGCGGGCGGCCGGGACGGGGCTGGATGCCGGCGCTGCCGTCTCGGGGTTCGGGCAACACACGCACAACGCGGCCGGTCTCGCCATCTTGATCGGCCTGACGGTGTTCGCCACCATCGTGGCCCTGCTGCACATGCGCGAGCGCAGCCGCTGGACCCGGCGCGAGCGCGACCTCGTGACCGAACTGTCGGCCCTGCGCGAGTCCCACGACCGCGCCGAAATGCTCCTGAACGCCGAGCGCCAGGTCCTCATCACCTGGTCGGGCCGCGGCGCGCCGACCATCGAGGGCGATCTCGGCCTCATCGATGGCCGGCGCGCGCCCGGCGACGCCGATCCCGGCCTGCCCGGCTTCGAGACCTGGCTGCATGCGGTCGACGCCGACGCCCTGAACACGGCCGTCGAGGCGCTGCGCGCCCGCGGCGCCGGCTTCCGCCTGAGCCTGCGCACCCAGTCGGGCCGCTTCATCGACGCGCACGGGCAGGCCCTGTCCGGCCGCGCGATCCTGCGCCTGCGCGAGACGACCGACGAGAAGCGCGAACTCATCGACCTGCGCCTCACCCTGTACGAGGCCAAGCGCGGCCTCTCGGCGCTCGGCAGTCTCCTGGACGCGATCCCGCAGCCGGTCTGGCGCCGCAACCGCGACGGGGCGCTCGCCTGGGTCAACCTCGCCTACGTCGCGGCGGTGGAGGGGGGCACCCGGGAGCACGCCCTCGAGGCCGGCGTCGAGCTCCTCGACCGGCAGGCCCGGGACCTCATCGCCCGCGACGAATCCGGCCGCCTGGCCACCGGGGGGCGCGTCCCGCATCGTCTCTCCGCCGTGGTGGCGGGCGGCCGGCGGACCCTCGACGTCACCGAGAGCGCCATCGAGACCGGCCGCGTCGGCATCGCCGTCGACGTCTCGGAGCTCGAGAGCGTCCGCGCCGACCTGCAGCGGCAGATGGATGCCAACGTCCGCACCCTCGACCAGCTGCCCACCGCCGTGGCGATGTTCGACGCCCGCCAGCGCCTGATCTTCCACAACGCCGCCTACCGCCAGCTCTGGGACCTCGACCCGGCCTTCCTCGACGGCCGCCCCCTCGACGGCGAGATCCTCGACCGGCTGCGCGCCGCCCGGAAACTGCCCGAGCAGGCCGACTTCAAGTCCTGGAAGGCCGACGTGCTCGCCGCCTACCGCGCCGTGGAGGCCAACGAGGCCTGGTGGTACCTGCCCGACGGGCGCTCGCTGCGCGTCGTCGCCGATCCCAACCCCCAGGGCGGCCTGACCTACCTGTTCGACGACGTCTCGGAGAACATGAAGCTCGAATCCCGCTACAACGCGCTGATGCGGGTCCAGGCCGAGACCCTCGACACCCTGAAGGAGCCCGTGGCGGTGTTCGGCGCCGACGGCCGGCTGACCTTCGCCAACCGTGCCTTCGCGACCCTGTGGCGCCTCGATCCCGAGACCCTGCGCGAGCGCCCCCGGGTCGATGCCGTCATCGCCGCCTGCCAGACCCTCTCGCCCGACGAGGACCCGTGGATCGACATCCGCGGCGCCATCACCGGCCTGGAAAGCCGCGCCGGCCTGACCTGCCGCCTGGAGATCGTCGACGGCACCGTGCTCGACTGCGCCGCCCAACCGCTGCCCGAGGGCGCGACGCTGCTCACCCTCATCGACGTCACCGCCAGCGTGAACGTGGAGCGCGCGCTCACCGACAAGAACGACGCCCTGGAGCGGACCTCGCAGCTGCGCGACACCTTCGTGAACCACGTCTCCTACGAGCTGCGCTCGCCGCTCACCAACATCATCGGCTTCACCCAGCTCCTCGGCGACGAGACGGTGGGCGCCCTGAACGAGCGCCAGCGCGAGTATTCCGGGCACATCATGCGCTCGTCGGGCGCGCTGCTCGTGATGATCAACGACATCCTCGACCTCGCCTCCATCGATGCGGGCTCCCTCGAGCTCACCCGCGAGGTGGTCGACGTCCGCGCCACCGTCGATGCCGCCGTGCGCGGGCTGGAGGACCGGCTCGCCGATTCCGCCATCGCCCTCGATCTCGACGTGCCCGACGACGTCGGCACCTTCGTGGCCGACGGCAAGCGCGTCCGCCAGATCCTGTTCAACCTCCTGTCGAACGCCGTCGGTTTCTCTGCGCCGGGCCAGCAGGTCCGCGTGGAGGTCCGCCGCAACGCCTCGGAACTGACCCTGGCGGTGGCCGACCAGGGGCAGGGCATGCCGCCCGACGTCGCCGCGCGGGTCTTCGACCGCTTCGAGAGCCACACCCTCGGCACCCGCCATCGCGGCGTCGGCCTCGGCCTGTCGATCGTGCGCTCCTTCGTGGAACTGCATGGCGGACGCGTCGGCCTGGACTCGGCCCCCGGCGCCGGCACCCGCGTCACCTGCACCTTCCCGATCACCGAGCCGACCGCGCGGCGGGATGCCGCCGAGTAGGAGCGCCGGACGGGGGCGTCCCCATGGAGCCTTCGGTCCGTCCGCGATTTGGTTAAGGATGCTCCGGTATGACAGCGGGGCTCCGCGCGATCCGGGTCCGGCCGGGGCGGCGCACGGCCATGGAGGAGTTGGGCGTTGAACGAGGATGGTGCCGACACGCCCCAGCGTGAGGTGAAATCGGCCTGGGAGATCATGCTGCCGGAGGAGAGCGCCACCGAGGATCTCGGCCGCTTCCTCGCGGGGCTCCTCGTGCCGGGGGACATCGTCGCCCTGTCCGGCGGCCTCGGCGGCGGCAAGACCACCCTCGCGCGCGCGCTGATCCGGGAACTCGTGGGCGACCCGGACCTCGACGTGCCGAGCCCGACCTTCACGCTGATCCAGCCCTACGAGGCCGCCGACGGGCGGGCCATCGTGCATGCCGACCTCTACCGCCTGCGCAGCCCCGACGAACTCGTCGAGCTCGGCTTCGACGAGATGGCCGAGACCGCCATCACCCTGGTGGAGTGGCCCGAGCGCCTGGGACACCGCGACGCGCCGATGCTGACCGTCGACCTGTCCCTGCGGGCCGAGTTCGGGGACGGGGCGCGCTTCGCCCGCATCGACGGCAGCGGCGGCATGGCCGCCCGGCTCAAGCGGGCGCGCGCGCTGCGCCTCCTCCTCGTCCGCAGCGGCTGGGACGAGGCCGCCCGCGTCAACATGCAGGGCGACGCCTCCTCGCGGGCCTACGAGCGGCTGGTGAAGCCGGACGGCAAGACCGCCGTGCTGATGATCTCGCCGCCCCGCGCCGACGGCCCCCCGGTCCGCAACGGCCGCCCCTACAGCGCCATCGTCAAGCTCGCCGAGAGCGTGCACGCCTTCGTCGGCATGGATCGCGGCCTGCGCGCCCTCGGATTCTCGGCGCCCCGCATCTACGGCGAGGACCTCGCCGAGGGTCTGTTGATCCTGGAGGATCTCGGCACCGAACCGGTGGTCGACGCCAACGGGCCGCGCCCGGAGCGTTACGCCGAGGCGGTGCGCCTCCTGGCCAAGCTCCACGCCACCGAGCTGCCGGGCGTCCTCCCCGTGGCCGACGGCATCGACCACGTGCTGCCGCCCTACGACCTCGAAGCCCTGGTGTTCGAGACCGAACTGCTGCCCGACTGGTACTGCCCGGCGATCCGGGGGGGCGAGCTGCCCCACGCGGCCCGGTCCGAATTCGTGGCCCTGTGGGCGGAGGTGCTCGACAGCATCAAGCCCGACCGCCCGACCTGGACCCTGCGGGACTACCACTCGCCGAACCTGATCTGGCTGCCCGAGCGCGAGGGGCTGGAGCGCATCGGCGTCATCGACTTCCAGGATGCGGTTCTCGGCCATCCGGCCTACGACGTCGCCTCGCTCCTCCAGGACGCTCGGGTGGACGCGACCGCCGAGTTCGAGCTGCGCCTCCTCGGCCTCTACGTGCGCGAGCGCCGGGCCCGCGAGCCCGACTTCGACATGCAGGCCTTCGCCCGGGCCTACGCGGTGCTGGCCGCCCAGCGCGCCACCAAGATCCTCGGCATCTTCGCCCGCCTCGACCGGCGCGACGGCAAGCCGGCCTACCTCGCGCACCTGCCGCGCATCGAGGGCTACCTCGCGCGCAACCTCAACCACCCGGCCCTGACCCATCTGCGCCTCTGGCACGAGGCGCACCTGCCGCACCTCGTGCCGAAGGCCGGGGGCGAGCCGGCCGCGGGCGGCTGAAGACCCGCGATGCCCGCGGGGAGGCTGCCGGAGGGCGGCCGCGCCCGCCCGAGACCTCTCCGACGAGACGAACGCCATGTCCGACACAGCCCCCATCACCCGCGCCTTCGTCCTCGCGGCGGGCCTCGGCAAGCGCATGCGCCCGATCACCGCGACGGTGCCCAAGCCCCTGGTGGAGGTGGCCGGCCGGGCGCTCCTCGACCACGCCCTCGACCGGGCGGCGGAGGGCGGCATCACCGAGGCGGTGGTCAACGTCCACTACCTCGCCGACCTGATCGAGGGGCACGTGGGCAAGCGCCGGACCGCCCCGGCGATCGTGCTCTCGGACGAGCGCGACGCCCTGCTGGAGACCGGTGGCGGCGTGAAGAAGGCCCTGCCGCTCCTCGGCGAGGACCCGTTCGTGGTCTTCAACGCCGACTCGTTCTGGCTGGAGGGCCCGGAGTCGAATCTCGGCCGCCTGATCGCCGCCTGGGACCCGGCGGCGATGGACATCCTCCTCCTCGTCGCCCCGACCGCGACGAGCCTCGGCTACGAGGGCAACGGCGACTTCGCGATGGATTCGTCCGGGGCCCTGGAGCGACGGGGCGAGCGCGAGGTGGCGCCGTTCATCTATGCCGGCGTCGCCATCCTGAAGCCCGGCCTGTTCGCCGGGACCCCGGAAGGGGCCTTCTCCCTCAACCTCCTGTTCGACCGGGCCATCGCGGCCGGCCGCCTGCATGGCCTTCGCCTCGACGGGCAATGGCTCCACGTCGGCACGCCGGAGGCGATCACGGCCGCCGAGGCCCGGGTGAAGTCCACGGCGCCGACGCTCTGAGCGCAGGTCGGCGATTCCGCGGGGCATCGCATTCCCGGGCCGGGGATTTGGTGGCATGGAGGGTGGGATGCCGACCTCAGACGTCCCGACCGCCCACGTCTTCTCGATCCCGCCCGGCGCGCCCTTCCTGCCGACCCTCGCCGACGCCCTGATTTCGGGGCGCCTCGTGGGCGCGATCGGCGACGACCCCTTCGCGCTCGCCTCCGTCACCCTCTACCTGCCGACCCAGAGGGCGGTGCGGGCGCTGGCCGCGATCCTCGCCGCGCGCCTCGGTCACGCCGCCCTGCTGCCCCGGATGGTCCCCCTCGGCGAGGCCGACGAGGCGGAGCTGGATCTCGCCGCCAACCCGCTCCTCGAGAACGGCCCCGACCGTCTCGCCCCGGCGATGCCGCCTCTGGAGCGCCGCCTCATCCTCGCCCGGCTCGTCCAGGGCTGGGCCGAGGCGGTGGACCGCACGCTGCTGCCCATCGACGACGACGTGCCCTTCCTGGTGCCGTCCTCCCCCGCCGACGCGATCGGGCTCGCCGCCGACCTCGAACGCCTCATGGACGCGCTCACCGTCGAGGGGCTGCCCTGGGACGAGATCGGCGGCGCCGTGGAGGCCGAGTACTCGCGCTATTTCGGCCTGACCCTGGATTTCGTGAGGATCGCCGCCGAGGCCTGGCCCGGGATCCTCGCCGAGCGCGGGATGAGCGACCCGGTCTCGCGCTCGCGCCGCCTCGTCCTGGCCGAAGCCGACCGGCTGATGCGGGATCGGCCCGCCGACCCGGTGATCGTGGCGGGCTCCACCGGCTCCGTGCCGGCCACCGCGAAGCTGATCGCCGCGGTGGCCGGGTTGCCCCGCGGCGCCGTGGTTCTGCCGGGCCTCGACTCCGAGCTCGACGGCGATGGCTGGGACGCCATCGAGACCGGCGAGGGCTTTTCGCGCGAGATCGCCCACGGCCATCCGCAGGCGGTCCTGCATCGCCTCCTCGGTCCGGCCGGTCTCGACCGCGACCGGGCGCAGGTGGCGACCCTCGGAGAGACCTCTGCCGAGGCGCAGGCCCGCTTCGGGCTGCTGTCGCAGGCCCTGCGCCCGGCCGAGACCACCGAGGCCTGGGCCGCCCTCGACCCTGCCGACCGCGCGCGGCTGGCGGAGGAGGGCCTGCGGGGCCTCGCCGTGGTCGAGGCCAGCGACGAGCGGGAAGAGGCGCTGATCATCGCCATCGCCCTGCGCGAGACCCTGGAAACGCCGGGTGCGACCGCGGCTCTGGTGACTCCGGACCGCGCCCTGGCCCTGCGCGTCGCGGCCGAACTCGCCCGTTGGGGCATCGTCGCGGAGGATTCCGGCGGCGAGGCCCTGTCGCGCAGCCGGGCCGGGCGCCTGGCGCGGCTCGCCGCCGAGGTCGCGGCCGATCTCCAGCCGGCCCGGCTGATCACGCTCCTGTCCCATCCCTATGTCCGCCTCGGCCTGCCGCGCAGGGACGTGGTCCGGGCCGCCGCCGCCCTGGAGATCGGCACCCTGCGCGGGCCCGCCCCGGCGCCGGGCTTCGCCGGGTTGCGGCAGGCCCTGTCCGACCAGCGCAGCGCCACCGGGCGACGGCCCCGCGCCAAGCGCCGCCTGACCGAGCGCGACTGGGACCTCGCCGCCGGACTCCTGGACCGGCTGCAGGTGGCCTTCGACGGCTTCCTCGACGCCGATCACCGCGACGTCGGCAACCTCGTCGCCTACGCCGCCTGCCACCGCGCCACCTTCGACCGGCTGATCGACGCGGCCGAGGGCGAGGCCGTCGACGACGCGTCGCTCGGCGTGCTCGACACCCTCTTCGACGACCTCGAGATGGCCGAACCCGGCCTGCTGCCCGGCCGCTTCGGCGACTACCCCGCCTTCTTCACGGCGCTCGCCCGCGAGCGGCTGGTGGCCTGCAGCGACGGGCGCCCGCATCCGCGCCTGCGCATCCTCGGTTTGCTGGAGGCCCGGCTGATGAGCGTCGACCGGGTCGTGCTCGGCGGCCTCGACGAGGGCGTCTGGCCGATGAAGACGACCACCGACGCCTTCCTCAACCGGCCCATGCGCGAGCGCATCGGCCTCAACCCGCCCGAGCGCCGGATCGGCCAGAGCGCCCACGACTTCGTCCAGGCCCTCGGCCACCACGACGCCCTCATCACCCGGGCGGCCAAGCGCGAAGGCGCGCCGACCGTGCCGTCGCGCTTCCTGCAGCGCCTGCGCGCCTTCACGGGCGACGCCGGCTGGAACCGGGCGTTGGCCGCCGGGCGCCGCTTCTCGGCCTACGCCGCCGCCCTCGACCAGGGTACCGGCCCGGCGCAGGCCCGTCTCAAGCAGCCCCGTCCGAGGCCGGATCCGGCCCTGTTCCCGCGGTCCCTGAGCGTCACCGAGGTCGAGACCCTGGTGCGCGACCCCTATGTGATCTTCGCCCGGCACGTCCTCGGCCTCGATCCGCTGGATCCGGTGGCGGCCGAGCCGGGGGCCGCCGACCGCGGCACGCTGATCCACGAGATTCTCGGAGATTTCGCCGAGCGCTACCCGGATTCCCTTCCGGACGGCACCTTGGCAGCAGAGGTCTTGGCCGGCATGGCGGCGAACGCCTTTGCGTCGATCAACGATACCTACCCTTCGCTGTACGCGGAATGGTGGCCCCGCTTCGTGAGGTTGTCGGAAGAATATCTCGCCTGGGAGGGTGAGCGCCGGGCGCAGCTGGGCCGGGTGCATCCGGAAATCTCCGGCAAATGGGTGATCCCGATGGGCACCGAGACCTTCACCCTGCGGGCGCGGGCCGACCGGATCGAGCGGCGCCGCGACGGCGGGGCCTGCATCGTCGACTTCAAGACCGGGCTGCCGCCGAGCAACAAGGAGGTCTTCGCCGGATTCTCGCCCCAGCTCACCCTGGAGGCTGCGATGCTCATGGCCGGGGCCTTCGACGGCTTCCCCGCCACCACGCTGACGCCGGACCTCCTCTACGTCCACGCCTCGGGCGGCCGCAAACCCTTCGAGCCCCTGGCGGTGAAGCCGCCGCGGGGCGACGAGCGCGAGGTCGCCGCCATCGTGGCCGAGCACGTCGCCCGCTTCCGCGGCCTCGTCGCCCGCTTCCTCACGGGCGAGGCCGCCTACACCTCCCGACCCTACCCGAAATACGCCAAGTCCTACGGCGACTACGACCACCTCGCCCGGGTGCTCGAATGGTCGCTCGGCGGCGAGGGGGAGGGCTGAAGGACCGCGCGGGACAAGCCTGATTTCGCTCTTGACCGATATCGCCCGCAATATCATCTTGAGAAGATGATCGTCGTCGATGCCAACGTCGTGCTCGGCGCGCTGCGATCCCGCAACGGCGCATCCCACGCCGTGCTGCGGGGGCTGCTCACCCGCCGGTTTTCGTTCGCGCTCTCGCCCGCGATGGTGTTCGAGTACGAGGATGTCCTCAAACGTCCGGGGCTCCTGGGGCCTACGCCCTGGATCGAAGAGGCCGGGATCGACACGATTCTGGACGCTTTGTGCGCGACCGCGGTCCTGACCCTGCCCTGGTTCCGCTTCAGGCCGTTCCTGGATGATCCGAAGGATGATCTCTACGTCGAATGCGCCCTGGCCGCCGGAGCCGAATTGATCCTGACCCACGATCGCCACTTCCGAAAGCCGGTCCTGTCGGCTTTCGGTCTTCGGGCGATGACTCCGCAAGCCTACCTGACCCGCTGACAGATACGAGGATGGGCCATGCCGAACTTCGCACTCCGCCTGCCCGACCACGTCATGTCCCAGGCCAAGACGGCCGCTGACGAGGACAACGTCTCCATCAACCAGTTGCTCGTCGCCTTCATCGCGGAGGGCCTCGGGCACCGTCGCGGCCTGAAGGCGCTCCAGGCGCGGGCCGAGCGCGCCGACGTGGAGGCGGCCCTGGCCCTGCTCGACGGGGCCCCCGACGTCCCCCCCGAGGCGAAGGACCGGATGAGGTCGGATCGATGAGCGCCGCGACCGTCCGAGAAACCTTCGTCGTCGACGACCTCACCAAGGCAGCGCAGCGCCAGGCCGCCGATCCGCGCGCCTCGGCCTGGGTCTCGGCCAATGCCGGCGCGGGCAAGACCAAGGTCCTCACCGACCGGGTGGTGCGCCTGCTTCTCGACGGGGCGCCGCCCGCCCGCATCCTCTGCCTCACCTTCACCAAGGCGGCGGCGGCCAACATGTCGATCCGGGTGTTCCGGGTCCTCGGCCGCTGGGTGACGCTGGACGACGCCGCCCTCTCGGCCGAACTCACGGAACTCACGGGGGAGCGCCCCGCCCGCAAGACCCTGCAGGTCGCCCGGCGGCTGTTCGCCCGCGCGGTGGAGACGCCGGGCGGCCTGAAGATCGAGACCCTGCACGCCCTCTGCGAGCGCCTGCTGCACATGTTCCCCTTCGAGGCGAACGTGCCGGCGCGCTTCGTGGTGCTGGACGAGACCCAGGCCGCGGAGGCCTTCCGGATCGAGACCGGCAACGTGCTCGCCGATGCCATCGGCGGTGGGCATCGGCCTCTCGGCGAGGCCCTCGCCGTCGTCGGCCCCGAGGCGACGGGGGACGCCCTGCGCAAGGCGATCCGCAGCGCCATGCGGGCCCGCGACGTGCTCGACAGCCGCGTCGGCCTCGACGGCCCCTTCGCCGCGCTGGCCGACACCCTCGGCGTCCGGCCCGGCGACAGCGCGGCGGCGATCGAGGCACGGATGCTGGATGGGGGCCTGGGCGATCTCACCGCGTTCGCCGGCCGCCTGCGCACCGGCAAGGCCACCGACGACGGCATCGCCGAAAGGCTGCTCGCGGCGGCGGCGGCGGCCGCGCCCGCCGAGGCCCTGGAGACTTACCTCGGGGTCTTCTTCACCAAGGAGGGCGCCCCGAAGGCCGACAGGAGCCTCGGCACCAAGGCTGTGCCGGAGGATGCCAAGCAGGCCCTGTGCGACGAGCGCGACCGCCTGGAGCCGCTGCGGGACGCCCTGCGCGGCGTGCGCGCCCTGGAACGCACCCGCGCGCTCTTCACCCTCGCGGGCGAGATCCACCGCCGGGTCGAAGCCCAGAAGGCCCGCCTCGGCGCCCTCGACTTCGACGACCTGATCCACAAGACCCTGGACCTCCTCGGCCGGGTGGATTCCACCTGGGTGCTGTACAAGCTCGACCGCGGCGTCGACCACGTGCTCATCGACGAGGCGCAGGACACCAACCCGCACCAGTGGGAGATCCTGCGCCGCATCACCGCCGAGTTCGCCTCCGGCGAGGGCGCCCGCGAGGTCGCCCGGACCCGCTTCGCCGTCGGCGACCCCAAGCAGTCGATCTACAGCTTCCAGGGGGCCGAGCCCCGCGAGTTCGAGACCACCCGGCGCGCCTGGCAGCGGGCGGCGGCCGGCGCCGATCTCGCTTTCGAGGACGTCCACCTGAACCTGTCGTTCCGCTCGGCCGGCGGGGTCCTGAGGGCCGTGGACGCCACCTTCGCGATCCCCGAGCACTACGAGGGCCTGTCCTTCGAGGACGCGGCCGTCGGCACCACCCACAGCACCGCCCGGGTCACGGCGCCCGGCACCGTCGAACTCTGGCCCATCGAGGAGCCGGCGGACGAGCCCGAGCCCGATGCCTGGGCCGCCCCCGTCGACGCGCCGGAGACCAACGCACCGGCCATCGTCACCGCACGCCGGGTCGCCCGGGCGGCCCTGACCTGGATCACCGCCGGCGACGAGACCGGCCGGGTCTGGCGCCCCGGCGACATCCTGATCCTGGTACGCAAGCGCTCGGCGGCCTTCGAGGAGGTCATCCGCGCCATGAAGGCCCTCGGGGTGCCCGTCGCCGGCCAGGACCGCCTCGACATCGCCGCCCACATCGCCGTCAACGACCTCGTGGCGGTGGGCCGCGCCGGCCTCCTGCCGGCCGACGACCTGACCCTCGCCGGCGCGTTGAAGACGCCCCTGGTCGGACTCGACGACGACGACCTCGTGCGCATCGCCGGACGGCGCGACCTCGACGAAACCCTCGAGGATTCCCTCGCGCGCCATGCGGCGGCCGGCGACCCCGCGGCGATCCGCGGCCACGCGGCCCTCACGTCCTGGATCACCCTCGCGGCCTGCGAGGGCCCGTTCGGATTCTACGCGGCGCTGCTCGGGGCCCGCGGCGGCCGCCGTGCCCTGGTCTCCCGCCTCGGCGGCGAGGCCGGCGACGCCATCGACGTCTTCCTGATGACGGCGGCCCAGGCCGAGCAGGCGCCCGACGCGCCCTCGCTCGGCGGGTTCCTCGCCCGCTACGACACCGTTCCGGGGCGCGGAGAGGGCGGCCACACGGTCAAGCGCGATCTCGATTCCGGCCGCGACGAGGTCCGGGTGATGACGGTGCACGGGGCGAAGGGGCTGGAGGCCCCGGTGGTCGTCGTCATCGACGGCTGCGAGGCCCTGGGGCGCAACGACCCGCCGCTCCTGCCGCTCGTGCCGGGGGCACAGCGGTTCGGCCACGGCGCCGCGCTGCTGCCGCCGGTCTGGGCCGGGGCCAAGGCCGGCGACTGCGAGGCCGTGACCCAGGCCCGCGCCACCCTGCAATCCCGGGCCCGCGAAGAGCACAACCGCCTCCTCTATGTGGCGATGACCCGTGCCGCCGACCGCCTCGTCATCGCGCCCTATCGCGGGCACGAGGCCCCGAGCGAGGCCGCCTGGTGCGAGATGGTCCGCACCGGCCTGGAACGGTCCTTCGGTCTCGGGGAGGTCCTGGAGACCCCCCACGGCCCCGCCACCCTGTGGCGCGACGGCGGCGCGGCGGAGCCGGCGGCCCCGTCCCCCTCCGCGGCGGAGGGGCCGCCGGACCTGCCGGCCTGGCTGGAGGCCCCCGTCCCGGCCGAGGTCGAGGCCGCCCCTCCGGTGACGCCGTCCGGCGCCCTCGGGGCCGCCGACACCCGCCGCCAGCCGGGCCAGCGGCAGGCCGACAGCGAGGCGCGCCGGCGCGGGACCCTGATCCATTCCCTGGTGGAGCACCTGCCGCGGATCGACCCGGCCCAGCGGGAGGCCGCCGCGACCGCCTTCGTGCGCGCCCGTGCACCCGGATTCGACCGTGCCAAGCAGGACGGCATCGTGGCCGCGACCCTGCACCTGTTCGCGGAGCCCGACCTGGCGCCGCTCTTCGCGCCGGAGGCAAGGGCCGAGGTGACGCTGTCGGGGCGGGTCGTGGTCGGTGGCGTCTCGCGCCCGGTCTTCGGTCGTGTCGACCGCCTGGCCATCGCCCCGGACACGGTCTGGGTGGCGGACTTCAAGACGGGCCGGCCCCCGCGGGACGGGGCGCCTCTGCCGCGCGCGGAAGCCGGGCAGATCGCTCTCTATGCCGCGCTCCTGGCGGAGATCTACCCGCGCCACCGCGTGGTGCCGATGCTGGTCTGGACCTCGGGGCCCGTCATCCGCCGGCTCGATGCCGACGCCGTCGCGGCCGCCCTCGACACGCTGGCGCAGAGGGCAGCGTGAGCCCGAGAGTCTGTCAGGTTCATCCTGAGCCGGACAGACTCCCTAATCCTTTCTCAGCGTGAGTCTTTTCCGGGTAACCGGTTCCCCCTTATCCCTGACACACGCTACCGCCGCCCGCCGGCGGCCCGCTTCTGCGGCGCCGACGTGCCCGAATCCTCCTCGAAGAGTTCGGCGAGCTTTTCCGTCATGGCGCCGCCCAGTTCCTCGGCGTCGATGATCGTCACGGCGCGGCGGTAGTAGCGCGTCACGTCGTGGCCGATGCCGATGGCCAGCAGTTCCACCGGCGAACGGGTCTCGATGTCCTCGATCATCCAGCGCAGGTGGCGCTCGAGGTAATTGCCGGGATTGACCGACAGGGTCGAGTCGTCGACCGGCGCGCCATCCGAGATCACCATCAGGATCTTGCGCTGCTCGGGCCGGGCCAGCAGGCGCTTGTGCGCCCAGTCCAGCGCCTCGCCGTCGATGTTCTCCTTGAGCAGGCCCTCGCGCATCATCAGCCCGAGGTTCTTGCGCGCCCGGCGCCAGGGCGCGTCGGCGCTCTTGTAGACGATGTGGCGCAGGTCGTTGAGGCGCCCCGGCGTGTTCGGCTTGCCGCCGGCGAGCCACGCCTCGCGCGACTGTCCGCCCTTCCAGGCGCGCGTGGTGAAGCCCAGGATCTCGACCTTGACGCCGCAGCGCTCGAGGGTCCGCGCCAGGATGTCGGCGCAGGTCGCCGCCACCGTGATCGGGCGCCCGCGCATCGAGCCGGAATTGTCCAGCAGGAGCGTCACCACGGTATCGCGGAAATTCGTGTCCTTCTCGCGCTTGAACGAGAGCGGCTGGAACGGGTCGGTGACCACGCGCACGAGGCGGGCGGGATCGAGCTGGCCCTCTTCGAGGTCGAAGTCCCAGGCCCGGTTCTGCTGGGCCAGGAGCCGGCGCTGCAGCCGGTTGGCGAGGCGCCCGACCACGCCCTGGAGATGGGCGAGCTGCTTGTCGAGATAGGTCCGCAGGCGCGCCAGCTCCTCGGCGTCGCAGAGGTCCTCGGCGTGGATGATCTCGTCGAAGCGCGGGTTGAAGACCTTGTATTCCGGCCCGCGCGGCTCGTTCGCCCGCTGCGACGGCGGCCGCCAGGCCTCCGACGCTTCCTCGGATTCGGCGTTCTCGGCCTCGTCGGGCAATTCGCCCGAGGGCGCATCGGCGGCCTCGGTGGCGCCCTCCTGCAACTCGTCGGAGGCCTCCTGCGAGGTCTCCATCTCGGAGCGGTCGCCCTGGGACTGCTCCTCGGCTTCGCCCTCGCTCGGGGTCTGCTCGTCGTCCTGGGCCTCGTTGTCGTCCTCGTTCTCGTCGTCCTCGGGATCGAACGGCGTCTCGTCCGCCATGTCGAGGGAACTGAGGAGGTCGCGCACCGAGCGGGCGAAGGCGCGCTGGTTCTCGATCGAGCCGATCAGCCCGTCGAGGTTGGGGCCGGCCTTCTCCTCGATGTGGGTGCGCCAGAGGTCGACGATCTTGCGGGCCGCCTCCGGGGGCGCCGCACCGGTCAGGCGCTCGCGCACCATCAGGGCGACGGCATCCTCCATCGGTGCGTCGGCCCGGTCGGTGATGTCCTCGTACTTGCCGCCGCGATGGTAGCGGTCCTCCAGCATCGCCGAGAGGTTCGCGGCGACGCCGGACATGCGGCGCGAGCCGATCGCCTCCACGCGGGCCTGCTCGACCGCGTCGAAGACCGCCCGGGCGCCAGCATTCTCCGGCGCCAGCCGGCGATGCACCGCCACGTCGTGGCAGCCGAGCCGCAGGGCCATCGAGTCGGCGTTCCCGCGCAGGATCGCGACGTCTTCCGGCGTCAGCTTGCGCGGCGGTTCGGGGAGGCGCGCCTTATCACCCGTCAGCGCCGGGCGGTCGCTGGCATAGACCACCTCGATCTCGGAGCGCTTGGCGATGGCGCGCAGGCAGCCCGCCACCGAGCGCTTGAGCGGTTCGGCGACGGGCTCGCGCCGGTCGCCGGGCTTGCGGTTGGAGATCGACATGCGGGTCGACGGTTTCCTCGAAACGGACGGGAGGGGGTCAGCTCAGGGCGACGTTCGAGGCGCTCTCGGGCAGGTCCTTGCCGAAGGCGCGCTGGTAGAACTCCGCCACGAGGGTGCGCTCCAGCTCGTCGCACTTGTTGAGGAAGGTCACCCGGAAGGCGAAGCCGATATCCTGGAAGATGTCGGCGTTCTCGGCCCAGGTGATCACCGTGCGGGGGCTCATGACCGTGGAGAGGTCGCCGTTCATGAACGCGTTGCGGGTCAGGTCCGCCACGCGCACCATGCGGTTGACGATGTCACGGCCGCCGTCGCGCTGGTAGTGCGCCGCCTTCGACAGCACGATGTCGACCTCGCGGTCATGGGCGAGGTAGTTCAGGGTGGTGACGATCGACCAGCGGTCCATCTGGCCCTGGTTGATCTGCTGGGTGCCGTGATAGAGGCCGGACGTATCGCCGAGGCCCACCGTGTTGGCGGTGGCGAAGAGGCGGAAGGCCGGGTGCGGGCGGATCACGCGCTTCTGGTCGAGCAGCGTCAGGCGGCCGGAGAGTTCCAGCACGCGCTGGATCACGAACATCACGTCGGGGCGGCCGGCATCGTACTCGTCGAAGACCAGGGCGACGTTGTTCTGCAGCGCCCAGGGCAGGATGCCGTCCTGGAAGGCCGTGACCTGCTTTCCGTCCTGCAGCACGATCGCGTCCTTGCCGACGAGGTCGATGCGCGAGACATGGCTGTCGAGGTTGATCCGGATGCAGGGCCAGTTGAGGCGTGCCGCGACCTGCTCGATATGGGTGGACTTGCCGGTGCCGTGATAGCCCGTGACCATCACGCGCCGGTTGCGGGCGAAGCCCGCCAGGATCGCCAGGGTGGTCTCCCGGTCGAAGATGTAGTCCGGATCGAGGTCCGGCACGTGCTCCTCGCTCTGCGAGAAGGCCGGGACCCGGAGATCGAGGTCGATGCCGAAGGCTTCTCGGACGGAGACTTCCCGGTCGGGGAGCGAGGCGGGCGAGACGTCAGAAAGCATAAGGACCTCGTCGGGGCGCGGGTGCCGCGGGGGTGTCACGGAACACGCGGGCTATGTCGGACTTCGGGGTCTCGCGGCTCGGGGACGATGAGCCGCGCGCGACCGCCATCTAAAGGTCGGCGCCGGGCGGCGCCAAGGGGTGTCGGGACTGCATATAGGGCCTCACGCGGCAATTGCCGCCCCATCCTGAGCAGGGGAGACCCAGAAAACGTGCATCGATCGTGCCGGAACCTCGGGCCGGCGTCGGTCGCCGCGTCAGCAGAGGCCGGCGGCGCGCAGGGCATCGTGCGCCCGGATGATGTCGCGCAGACGCTCCTCGAACGAGCGGTCGCCGCCATTGGCGTCGGGGTGGAAGCGTTTCACCAGGGTCTTGTACTGCGCCTTGATGGCCGCCGAATCCGCATTCTCGTCGAGGCCGAGTACGTCGAGAGCCTTGAGGGTCGCCGCCGAGTGCCGGGGTCGGCGCGGCTCGGGTGCGGCCTTGCGCCGGGCGGTCTCGCCGACGCCCTCGGCCCGCAGGATGTCCAGGGGATCGACATAGGCCCAATCGCGCTTCGGAGCCGCCTTGCCGCGCTCCCCCGCGGTGGCCGGGTTCACGCCCATCGCCCAGGTCGGGCGATGCCCGATGATCGCGTCCTTCTGGAAGGCCTGCACGGCCGCATCGTTCATGCCGTCGAAGTAATTGTACGTGGCGTTGTAGGCGCGCACGTGATCCATGCAGAAACGCCAGTACTGCCCCTCCGCCTTGCGGCCCTTGGGCGCGCGGTAGAGGCCGGGGTTCTTGCACCCGGGCGTCTCGCAGGTCTGGGCTGCGGCCGTCTTCGGCTCGTCGCAGGACGGCTTGATGCGGATGCTGTCGAACAGGGGCGAGTTGAGATCCATGATGGGGCGATTATGAGGGGGTGGGTCGGAGACACAAGAGCGGCGGGCCTGATGCCGCATGCGGTGTTCGGGGGTTGACGCGTGAGACCGGACGCCGGCGCTTGACCGCAGTCCAAAAACGAGGAGACGCCCGCGATGACCGAGACCGTGACCCTGAAGGACTGGATCACCGACACGCTCCGGGTGCAACTGGCGCCGCAGGACTTGGCGGTGATCGACGAATCGCACCTGCATGCGGGCCATTCGGGAGCGCGGCCCGAAGGAGAGACGCACTTCCGATTGGACGTGGTCGCGGCCGCCTTCGAGGGCAAGAGCCGCGTCGAACGTCATCGCCTCGTCAACGCCGCCCTCGAGCCGGCCTTCCAGCGCGGACTCCACGCCCTGGCGGTGCGCGCCCGCACGCCCGCCGAAGCAGCCTGAACGCGGCGACCTGATCCCAGATCCTGCGAGAGATTCCGCCGTGGCCCTTCAATGCACGCCCCACATCGCCATCGACGAGGCGGAGCTGGAGGAAACCTTCGTGCGTGCATCCGGCCCCGGCGGACAGAACGTCAACAAGCTCTCGACGGCGGTGCAGCTGCGCTTCGACGCCCGGCGGTCGGCCGCCCTGCCGGACGCGGTGGCCGTCCGCCTGATGCGGCTGGCGGGGCGGCGCCTCACCGTCGACGGGGTGATCGTGATCAGCGCCCAGCGCTTCCGGACCCAGGACCGCAACCGGGCCGATGCCCGCGAGCGGCTGGCCGAACTCGTGGCCGAGGCGGCGGTGCCGCCGACGCCCCGGCGCGCCACGCGCCCGACGCTGGCCTCGAAGAAGCGCCGCCTCGACGAGAAGTCGAAGCGGAGCGCCACCAAGCGCCTGCGCGGCAGCGGCCTGGATTAGGGGCCGCGCCTCGGATCTCCGCTCAGATCGCCACTCAGATCTTGGCCGCCGCCGTACCATCCGGCGGATGCGTCTCGACCTCTCCGCTGACGTAGCGGCTGCCCGGCTTCATGATCGTCAGCACCAGGGCGATGAGGGCGAGCAGCGCCGAGACCGCGGCCGGAAACAGGAACGCATCCTCGCCGTAGCGCATCTGCAGGAAGCCGCCGATGACCGCGCCGGTGCTCAGCGCCGCCCAGAGGGGGGCCTGGATCCAGAACGAGGGGGCCACCGTGCCGAGCATCAGGTTGGCGAGCCCGGTTCCGAACCGCACCACCGCGCCGGTGACGTAGGTGAGCGCGAGGCTGCGCCCGCCCTCGTCCTGCAGCGTCGCGTTCTGGAGGCCCAGAGCGATGACGATCGGGTAGGCGTGGAGCGGGAAGGCGAAGGTGCCGTGGGGGACGATGAGCCCGATGGTCAGGAGCACCGACTGCAGCAGGAGCAGCACCGAGAGGCGCCAGCGCCCGACCCAGGCGGCGATCAGGGTGCCGGCGAAGGCGCCGAAGCAGAACAGGACGATGACCGAGGCGACCCGCGACGTGCTCTCCCAGTCGAAGCGGCTGACCGAGACGCCGAATCGGGTCGTGTTGCCGCTCATGAACGACATGAAGAGCTGCGAGAATTCGAGAAAGCCGATGGAATCGGCGCAACCGGCCACGGCCGAGAGGGCCAGCGCGAAGGGGATGCGCGTCGCGGCACTCGCCGGAAACGACTTGTTCTGCGTCTCTGCCATAGGGTTGCTATCCTCCGTCCCGTGCGGCGGCTGAACTACGGTGGCGTAAGGCCGATACGCTCAGTGCACCGCCGGACCTCGACGTCAGGTCCCGGGCGGGGTGCTCCGATGCGTCCGGGGCAACAGTCACGCTCCCGATTGGTTCAACCGCGTCGTGCGCTGGCGCTCAAGGGCGGCGACGGACACGTGAATGTTACCGCCGCCGGGCGACGATGACTTGGCCGGGGACGTCGGCGCCGTTTTCCCGTCGCACGACGGCCGGCTCGGCGCGTTCGAGGGCGAGCCCCGCCCCCGCCAGGGTCTCCCGCACCAGCGCGTCGCCATGGGCGTAGCGCGCATCCGCTCCCAGGATGAGTCCGTCGCCCGGATGGGACTGCACCGTGAAGGCGAAGCGCCCGCCCGGGCGCAGGACGCGGGCGCTGCCGGAGACTACGCCGGCGAAATCGCCCACGTAGATCATGACGTCGGCGGCCGTGACGCAATCGGCCGAGGCGGGGGGCTCGGCACCGAGCGCCGCCACCAGCTCGCCCTCCACCAGCCGGTGATAGCCGCCACGCCGCCCGGCCTCGGCCAGCATCCCGGGCGAGAGGTCGATCCCGGTCAGGAACTGCGCCCGGCCGGCGAGGGCGGCCCCGACGAGCCCGGTACCGCAGCCGAGGTCGATCACCCACCCGAGGGGCGTGGCCGGACCTGCCGATGCCTCGAGCGCATCGGCGACGAGCGTATGCCCGCGATAGGACAGGCCCTCCACAAGGTGGCGGTCGAAGCGCGGCGCGTAGGCGTCGAACAGCGCCCGGACGTAGCCCGGCGAGATCGCGCTGGCGGCCTCGCCGGCGCCGATGCGAACCAGGGCGAGGCGGGCGCCCTGCGCGTCCTCGGGGTCGAGGTCGAGGGCGCTGGCATAGGCGCGCAGGGCCGCGTGGTGATCGCTGGCCCGCCCGCTCTGGGCGTACCGGCCTTCGCGGGCCCGGCCGAGGAGGAACCAGGCCGGGGCGAAGCGGGGGGCGATCTCCAGGGCCTGCTCCGCCATCTCGGCGGCAGCGTCCGGATCGCCGTCGTCGAGGCAGCCCTGGGCGTAGGCGTAGCGCCGGTCGGCGCGAAGGTCGCCGGAGGTGATCGTGCGGGACATGTGGCTGCGCATGGGCGTCGGGCGCCCTATATGCCGCGCCAATGAGTTTCAGCGCCAGCGATCTTCTCACCCTGACCCGCGAGGGCCTGTACTGCCCCCTCGGCGGCTTCCACGTGGATCCGACCTGGCCGGTGCCGCGCGCCCTCATCACCCACGGCCATGCCGACCATGCCCGGGCGGGGCACGGGCGCGTGATGGCCACGGGCGAGACCCTGCGCATCATGGCGGTGCGCTACGGCGCCGATTTCTGCGCGAGCCGGCAGGAGGCCCCCCTCGGCGAGGCGATCCGCATCGGCGACGTCACCGTGCGCTTCGCCCCCGCCGGGCACGTGCTCGGCTCGGCCCAGATCGCGATCGAGGCGCAGGGCGTGCGGGTGGTGGTGTCGGGCGATTACAAGCGCGCCGACGACCCGACCTGCCTGCCCTTCGAGGTGGTGCCCTGCGACGTCTTCATCACCGAGGCGACCTTCGGCCTGCCGGTGTTCCGGATGCCGGACACCCGCGACGAGGTGCAAAAGCTCCTCGATTCCGTGGCCCTGTTCCCCGAGCGCGCCCACATCGTCGGCGCCTACGCGCTCGGCAAGGCGCAGCGGGTGATGGCCCTGCTGCGGGAGGCCGGCTACGACCGGCCGATCTACCTGCACGGCGCCATGGAAAAGCTGACCGAGCTCTACAGGCAGGAGGGCATTCCGCTCGGCGAGACCCCCAAGGTGGTGGCCACCGAGCGGGCCAAGCTGCACGGCGCCATCGTGCTCTGCCCGCCCTCGTCGATCCAGGACGTCTGGTCGCGCAAGTTCCCCGACCCCGTGACGGCCTTCGCCTCGGGCTGGATGCGGGTGCGGGCCCGGGCCCGGCAGAAGGGGGTCGAGCTGCCCCTCTGCATCTCCGACCATTCCGACTGGCCCGATCTCTGCCGCACCATCCTGGAGACCGGGGCCGGGGAGGTCTGGGTCACCCACGGGCAGGAGGACGCCCTGGTGCACTGGTGCGGGACGAAGGGCATCAAGGCCAAGCCCCTGCACCTCCTCGGCTACGGCGACGACGGCGAGTCCGAGCCGGTCGCCCCGCCGGAGGAGGCCGTCGCATGAACGACTTCGCCCACCTCCTCGACCGCCTCGCCTACGAGCCGCGCCGCAACGCCAAGCTGCGCCTGCTGCAGGACTACTTCACCCACGCTCCCGACCCGGAGCGCGGCTACGCGCTCGCCGCGATGACCGGCGGCCTGACCTTTCGCGAGGCCAAGCCGGCGATGATCCGGGGCCTGGTCGAAGCCCGCGTCGACCCGGTGCTGTTCGGGCTGTCGCACAACTACGTGGGCGATCTGGCCGAGACCACAGCGCTGATCTGGCCGGCGCCCGTGCCCTCGGATGGCGAGCCGGTCATCGGCCCCGGCCACAACAATCCTCCCCCGCACGTGCCGACGCTCGCCGAGGTGGTCGAGACGCTGGGCACGGTGAAGAAGGCCGACCTGCCCGCCCGCATCGCCGCGTGGCTCGATGCCCTCGACGAGACCGGGCGCTGGGCGCTGCTGAAGCTCATCACCGGCGCGCTCCGCGTCGGCGTCTCGGCGCGCCTCGCCAAGACCGCCATCGGGGCGCTGGGCGGCCACGAGGCCGACGCGGTCGAGGAGGTCTGGCACGGGCTCGAGCCGCCCTACGCCAGCCTGTTCGCCTGGGTCGAGGGCCGGGGCGAGCGCCCCACCACCCTGAACCCGGCCCCGTTCCGGCCGCCGATGCTCTCCCACCCCATCGACGAGGAGGGCAATTTCGAAAAGCTCGATCCGGCGGCGTTTTCCGGCGAGTGGAAGTGGGACGGCATCCGGGTCCAGCTCGTCGGCGGACGGGACGCGGCCGGGGAACAGGTGGCGCGGATCTACTCGCGCACCGGCGAGGACATCTCCGGCGCCTTCCCGGATCTGGCCGAGGCGATCACCTTCTCGGGGGCCATCGACGGCGAGTTGCTGATCCTGCGCGAGCGCCGCGTGCAGAGCTTCAACGTGCTCCAGCAGCGCCTGAACCGGAAGGCCGTGACCCCGAAGCTCCTGGAGGAGTTCCCGGCCCATGTCCGCGCCTACGACCTGATGCAGGCGGACGGCGAGGACCTGCGCCCGCTGCCCTTCACCGAGCGCCGGGCTCGCCTGGAGGCGTTCGTCGCCGCCCTCGATCACGCCCGCATCGACCTCTCGCCCCTGGTGCCTTTCGCGACCTGGGCGGATCTGGCCGCGGCCCGCGCCGACCCGGCCGCCGTGGGGGCGGGCGAGGATGCCGACGCCATCGAGGGCGTCATGCTCAAGGCCCGCGACAGCGTCTACCTGCCGGGCCGGCCCAAGGGGCCGTGGTGGAAATGGAAGCGCGAGCCGTTCCGCGTCGACACCGTGATGATGTACGCCCAGCGCGGACACGGGAAGCGCTCGTCGTTCTACTCCGACTACACCTTCGGGGTCTGGCGCGCGCGCGAGGACGGCACGCCCGAGCTCGTGCCGGTCGGCAAGGCCTATCACGGCTTCACCGATGCCGAGCTGCAGAAGCTCGACCGCTACGTCCGCAACAACACCACCAAGCGCTTCGGCCCGGTGCGCGAGGTGTCCTACGGCCTCGACCACGGCCTCGTGCTGGAGATCGCCTTCGAGGGGGTGCAGCGCTCGACCCGGCACAAGTCGGGCGTCGCCATGCGGTTTCCCCGGGTGGCGCGCATCCGCTGGGACAAGCCGGCGGCGGAGGCCGACCGGATCGACGCCTTGGAGACCATCCTGGCCCGGGGCGAGCGCGAGATCGCGCCGGGCGAGACCCTGACGGAGGCGGACGCATGAGGCAGGCGGGCAAGATCTGTGCGCTGCAGGGCTTTGCCAGCGGCCCGGTGGCGCGTCAGGCGGCGGCCACGGTCACGGTCTCGACGCCCGGCCAGGGCTTCACCGACATCACCGGGGCGGTGGAGGCCTTCCGCGCGCAGAGCGGGATCGCGGAGGGCCTCGTCACCGTGTTCTGCCGGCACACCTCGGCCTCCCTGACCATCCAGGAAAATGCCGACCCCGATGTGCGGACCGACCTCCTTACCGCCCTCGACGGGCTCGCGCCGCGCCATGCCGGCTACGCGCACGGCGCCGAGGGGCCGGACGACATGCCGGCCCATATCCGCACGATGGTGACGGATTCGAATCTGGCGATCCCGGTGAGGGGCGGGCGCCTCGCCCTCGGCACCTGGCAGGGCATCTACCTCGTGGAGCACCGGGACCGGCCGCACCGCCGGGAAATCGTCCTGCAGGGGCTCGGCGCCTGAGAACCGGCCGGATCAGCGCCGGATCAGCACCACGCCGCCGATCAGGAGCGCCACGCCGACCACGCGGGTCGCGTCGAGTTCGCGCTGGGCGAGGCCGAGCCAGCCGAAATGGTCGAAGGCCACCGAGGCCAGCATCTGGCCGGTGACGAGGAGGGCCAGGAAGGTCGCCGCGCCGAGTTCCGGCACCAGGATCGTGGCGAGCGCGATGAAGACCGCGCCGAAGAACCCGCCGCTCCAGCCCCACCACGGAATGCGCCCGGTCAGGCTGGCCGCCGGCAGCGGGTCGCGCAGGGCCAGGGCCAGCACCACCATGGACAGGAGGCCGACGAAGTAGCTGGCGAAGCCCGCCCAGGCGGAGGAATTCAGGGCGATCCGCAGATTCGCGATCAGCGCCTGCTGCACCACGATGCTGGCGCCCGCCATGACGGAGAGGGCCACGGGAAGCAGGAGGTTGAGCATCGGCCTGGCACCTGTTCGGGACACGGGCGCCTTGACAACCATTCCGTGGCCATGCCGTCAAATGACGGATCGGCGCGTTTCCATGCGGATGGGGCATGATCAATCCGGGCCATCTCGATCTCTTTCGCGCGGTGATGCGCCATGGCGGGATGACCCGGGCCGCCGCCGCGCTGGGCATCGGCCAGCCGCACGTGAGCCGGGCCATGGCCCAGCTCGAGGCCGAGACCGGCCTTTCGCTGTTCGTGCGCGGCCACGGCACCGCCCGGCCGACGCCCGAGGGGGAGGCCTTCGCCCGCGAGGTCGAGCGGAGCCATGCCGGCCTCGAACAGCTGACCCACGCCGCCCGGCAGATCCGCGAGCTCGGCACCGGGCCCCTGCGCGTCGCCTGCCAGCCGTCCCTGGCCTCCCGCCTGCTGCCGCGGGCGATCCGGCGCCTCATGGCCGAGCATCCGGGCGCCCGCGTCGCCGTCCATGTGCCGAGCCCCGACACGATCTGGGCCTGGACCGCCTCGGGCCGGTGCGACCTCGGCCTCGCCCGCCCGCGCTCCGGCCATGCGGGGGTGGCGGCCGAGGGCTTCCTCACGGTCGACGCGGTCTGCGCCCTGCCGCGCCGGCACCGGCTGGCCCGCCGGCGCGCCATCGGGGTGGAGGACCTCGTCGGCGAGACCCTGATCGCCGGCGGTCCCGGCCTGTTCCAGGAGGCCGTCGAGGCGCGGTTCGCGGAGGCCGGGTGCGTGCCGCGCTTTCCCCTGATGGCCCAGTACACGGCGGCGCGCTGCGGGCTCGTCGCAGAGGGCCTGGGCCTCGCCATCGTCGATCCGGTCCCGGCCGGTGAACTCACCGGCCTGCCGATCGTGCTGCGCCCGTTCCGGCCGGCCCTGCCGATCGAGACCGCGCTGATCCGGCCGGCGGGCCGCCCGCCGGGGCGCCTCGCGGAGCGCCTGATCGACTTCCTTCGCCTGGAGCGCGACGCGCTGGTTCCGGAACCGATCCTCGCGCCCGATTGAGACCTGCGATCCCGAACCGAACTCACGTCCCGTCGCCGGGTTCTCAGCATATCGGCGACACGACACCGCACGTGGGAGAGATACGATGAAGGCTCTCGTCTGGCACGGCGCTCAGGACATTCGCTGCGACTCCGTCCCCGATCCCCGGATCGAGGACGACCGGGACGCGATCATCAAGGTCACGGCCTGCGCGATCTGCGGCTCGGACCTGCACCTCTACGACCACGTCATGCCCGGCATGGAGAAGGGCGACGTCATGGGTCACGAGTTCATGGGCGAGGTGGTCGAGACGGGGAAGGGCGTCGGCGGCAGCCTGCGCAAGGGCGAACGGGTGGTGATCCCGTTCACGATCATCTGCGGCGAATGCGACCAGTGCAAGCGCGGCTTCTTCTCGGTCTGCGAGCGCTCGAACCGCAACAAGCACCTCGCCGCCAAGGTCTTCGGGCACACCACCGCGGGCCTCTTCGGCTACACCCACCTCACCGGGGGCTATGCGGGCGGCCAGGCCGAGTACGTCCGCGTCCCCTTCGCGGACAAAACCCACATCAAGGTGCCGGAGGGGCTCACCGACGAGCAGGTCCTGTTCCTCGGCGACATCTTCCCCACCGGCTGGCAGGCGGCGGTGCAGGCGGACATCCAGCCCACCGACACCGTGGCGATCTGGGGCGCCGGCCCGGTCGGCCAGATGGCGATCCGCTCTGCGATCCTGCTCGGCGCCAGGCAGGTAGTGTGCATCGACCGCGTGCCCGAGCGCCTGGAGATGGCCCGGGCCGGGGGCGCCGTGACCATCGACAACGGCACGGAGAGCACCGTCGAGCGGCTGAATCAGCTCACGGCCGGCAAGGGTCCGGAGAAGTGCATCGATGCCGTCGGCATGGAGGCCCATTCTCCGCGCGCGCTCGAACAGGTCTACGACCGCGTCAAGCAGGCGGTGATGCTGGAGAGCGACCGGGCCAGCGTCCTGCGGGAAATGATCTATGTCTGCCGCCCGGCCGGCATCCTCTCCATCCCGGGGGTCTATGGCGGCCTCGTGGACAAGATCCCGATGGGCGCCCTGATGAACAAGGGCCTCACCGTCCGCACCGGGCAGACCCACGTCAACCGCTGGACCGACGACCTCGTGAAGCGGATCGCCGACGGGCAGATCGACCCCTCCTTCGTCATCACCCACCGGGGCCGCCTCGAAGACGGGCCCGATCTCTACAAGACGTTCCGCGACAAGAAGGACAACTGCATCAAGGTCGTGCTCCGGCCCTGAGCGCCGCCCGTTTTCCCGATGGAGGAAGTCCGCATGCCCGCATCCGCGTCCCGTCCGGATCCGACCGTTCGTTCCGGTCGGATGAGGCCCGAAGTCCCGCCCGCCCGGCTGTCCTCGGACCGCCGGCGCCGGCCCGATCCGGCCACGCGCCAGGTGGCGCAGGGCCTCGGCTGGTTCTCCCTCGCCCTCGGGATCACCGAGCTGACCTGCGGCGACGCCATCGCGCGCTGGCTCGGCATGCCCCGCGCCGGCGCGCTGGTGCGCGCCTATGGTGTGCGTGAGATCGTCCAGGGCGCCGGTATCCTCGGCTCCCACGATCCGACGCCGTGGATCTGGGCCCGGGTGGCCGGCGACGTCCTCGACGTCGCCACCGTCCTGCCCGGCCTCACGGGCGATCCGCGCCACCGCGCCAACACCGGCATCGCCCTCGGCGCCCTGGCGGGCGTCGGCGTGATCGACGTGCTCTGCGCCCAGGCCCTGTCCGACGCCCCCCTGGCGCCCTCGGAGCGCGTTCGTGCGGATTATCGGAGCCGGAGCGGTTTCCCGAAGGGCATCGACGCGATGCGCGGCGCCGCCCGCGACGTCCGGCCCCCCGAATTCACGACGCCGGAGGGGCTCCGGGCCTGGGCTTAGGGCGCGGACCGGGCGCGAATCGCCCGGTCGCGATGCGGGCGCCGCCGTACGGGGGTCGCTCCGCCCCACAGGCGGTCCCGGGCCGGCATCCCGCCATCGCCCGTCCGGGACCGCCCCGGCCGGGTGCTTGGCCTCAGTTCGACCGCCGCGACAGCGAGATCGCGTAGGCCGGCGAGCGGATGGCGAACATCGGGTCGTCGGCGGGGCCGGCCACGCCCGCGGGCAGGTCGACCACCGGATCGAAGGTCGCCGCGTCGCAGGTGGCGGCCGGCGCGAGGGCGGCGACCGCCAGGGTGCCGAGCTTGACCGACTTGCGATTCTCCTCGGGCCAGAGGACGGTGGGATCCTGGGTCGGATCGCCGGGCTCGCCGAGGATCGCCACGAGGTCGAACGTCGCCGGCCCCTGCGCGAGACGCGCCGTCAATTCGTCGGCGTAGAACGCGTCGGGCTTGGCCTTGGCCTCGTCGTCCGTGAGGCCGAGCTGGCCCGCCGTCGCCACCGTCTTCAGCTTGGCCACCGTGGCTTTTCCGGCGGCGTCGGTGAGCGTGTAGGCGTGGACGCCCCAGTAATCGACGCCCGCGTAGCTCGCCGGCACCGGGCGCGCGTTGAGCCAGGCCGCCTGCCGGGTCGTCTCGGGGTTGGCCACCCCGAACGCCTTGATCTTCTCGGCATCCGGTTTTCCGTCCGGTCCCGGCGCCCGCACGCTGGCGAAATCGAGCAATTGCTGCGGAGTCTTGGAGCCGAAGACCGGGGCCGAGATGAACACGAACACCATGTCGCCGGCGGGGTGGTTGATCCGCATGGAGAAGCCGCGCGTGACGGGCTTGGCCTTGTCGGAGACCTTCGGGTTGCTGCCCCCCATGGAGAAGCGGGCCGTCACCGGCAGGGGCTTCTCGGGGGCGCGGCTGAAGTGCGGCGCCTTGGACAGGCCCTGCGCTTCGGCCGAGGGCGTGAAGCTGCCCGTGACGCAGACGCCCTTGGCCCCGCTCCCGCGCACGTTCGGCTGATTGCCGCCGGCCTTGAACAGGGCGTCGACGATGGCCTGCGTCTCGGGTTCGGCCTTCGCAGGCGTCGAGCAGGCGAGGGCGGCGATACCGCCGAGGAGCAGCAGGTTCGGTCTCATCACGGGCGCACCCCACGGGCAAACGGATCGAGGTCGGGAGACAACGGAGCCGACACCCCGGGCGCGATCCCCGGGGTGTCGGCCGGGTCGGGCCTAGTAGCTGCCGAACTTGTAGTTCAGGCCGGCGCGGACGAGGCTGCCCTCGGTGGAGATGCGGCTGTTGTAGCCGACACCGGGACCGCCGACGCTGGCGACGAGCAGATTGCGGCTGCCGAGATCGTAGCGCAGGTATTCGGCCTTGAGGGTCACGGCGCTGGACTTGAAGAAGTTGAAGAACGAGTCCGTGGGCAGGGCGTACTCGATGCCGCCGCCATAGGCGTAGCCGGTCTCGATATTGGAGCGCGACCCCGCATAGGTGACGGGCAGGCCGGTGGTGAAGGTGATGCGCTGGGTGACGTCGCCGTAGGCGAAGCCGCCGGTCCCGTAGATCAGGAACTTGTCGAAGGCGTAGCCGATCCGGCCGCGGACGGTGCCGAGGAACGACAGCTCGGTGCGGTAGCTGTTGGTCAGCTGGTTCGGGTTGAAGACCGGGTTGAAGATGACCTGGGTCGTGGTGCGCTGGAGGTCGGTGTATTGCGCATCGGCTTCGAGGCCGACCACGATGCCGCTGCCCGGGGTGAACTGATAGTTGTAGCCGACCTGGCCGCCGCCGGTGAATCCTTCCGACGCATTCCGCACGGACGCCTGACGCAGGCCGTTGACGACGTTGTTCTGCAGCTGCGCGCCGCCGGGGGTGTTGATGCCCGTGGTGCGGATGGCGTCGTTCTCGCTGAAGGCGTAGCCGGCATTGATACCGAAATAGGCGCCCGTCCAGGTGAAGACCGGGATGGGCGTGAAGACCGGCGGGGGGGCCTGACGGCGGGGCAGGTCGGCGGCGGCGGCGGCGCTGGAGAGAAGCGCGGCGGCACCGCCGGCCAGGAGCAGCGTCTTGAGCATCGGCAAAGGGCCTTCGGGTTCAGGACTTTCGGGATGGAGGGACGGTGCCCGCCCACCCTCGACATGCCGATCCCTTGCGACCATGCATAGATCTTGCGGCGTTCAGGCGTCGTATTCCGAAGCAGATCCGCCGCTTTCCAATGCTGCAGTGATCCATCTGCAACAGAAATTCCAATGGATCTCCTGGTAATAAAATTTTCGTGATAGCGGATTAAAACAGAACTCTGTTCTTTACTGCACTATTGGGCGTCGGCTTGCCCAAGAGGGCGAATCGCGGCGCTCGGTATTGCGGCCTGAATCTGCGGCTCCGGCGTGAAGGGGGGCAGGGTCGCTCCGGGGCGGCGCCGCGGCTCGCATCCGCGATCGTCGCTGCCGATTTGCTGGCTGCCGAGGCCGGCTTTCCGGTCCTGCCCCTGCATTTCGCGCATGGCTCGGCGGAGGCCTTCCGGTCTCACCCGACTGTGACCTCTTCTCCGTGCAACGATCGACGCCGAGGCAACTTGGGCAGGGGTGCCGCCACGTTCGGGGCGAGCCTTTCATCCCTGTAGCAACGAGATGTTGATGACGCCTCAATTCTGGCTTTGGCTCGGCTTCGCGGGCATGGCGGCCGGTGCCGCCGCGATTCTGTTCCTCGGGAAGCGGCGGACCCCCGCGGAGGAGGCGGATGCCATCATCCACGGGATCGTGCCGATCATCGCGGCCTGTTCCTACTTCGCCATGGCGACGGGGCAGGGGAGCATCGCCCTGCCGGCCGGTCCGGAAGCGGCCGACGCCGCGCGGCAGTTCTACTTCGCCCGCTACATCGACTGGACCTTCACCACGCCCCTGCTGCTCGTCGGCCTCGCCCGCACGGCGATGCATTCGGGGATGCGCCGTCCGGCCGTCGTCTGGGGCCTCGTCGGCTCCGACCTGATCATGATCGTCACCGCCCTGGCCTTCGGCCTCTCGACGGTCGCCTGGGTGAAGTGGACCTGGTTCGCCATCTCCTGCGGCGCGTTCCTGGCCGTGTTCTACGGGATCTTCGTGCAGCTGCGGGAGGAGAACGCCGCCGAACGGGCCGATGTTCGCTCCGCCTTCCTGCGCAACGCCGTGTTCCTCTCGGCGGTCTGGTGCGCCTATCCGGTGGTGCTCCTCGTCGGCCAGGACGGCCTCGGCTTCCTGTCCCCCGCCGTGGCCCTGGCCGTGGTGGCGATCCTCGATCTGACCGCGAAGGTGGTCTACGGCGTGATGGCGACGCTGCAGACCACGCGGGCCGTCGACCGGGACCTCGCCGAAGGCAAGGTCACGGCCAAGCCCCTGCGCCGGGCGGCCTGATCCGGATGGCGGCGCGCGCCTCCCTCGTGGGGCTCCTGCCCCTGGCGGGGGCCGGCGCGGCGCTCGCCCTCGTCGCCTCCGCGGCCCTGCCGCGCGAGGCGTCCTGGCTCGCGCCCCTGGCGATGGTGATCGGGCTCGGCGTGCCGCACGGCGCCCTGGACGGGGCCGTGGCGGCGCCCCTGCTGCGCCCCCGCTTCGGATGGGCCTGGTTCGGGATCTTCGCGGTTCCGTATCTGGGCCTCGCGGGCCTGGTCCTGCTCGCCTGGCAGGTCGCCCCGCTGGCGACCCTGGCGGGCTTCCTCGCCCTGTCGGTCCTGCATTTCGGCGAGGAGGATGCCGGCCCGGACCGGCCCGTCGAGGTCCTGGTGCGCGGGGGGCTGCCGGTCGCGCTGCCGGCGCTGTTGCGGCCCGAGGAGACCGCCGGGCTGTTCGCGGCCGTCACGCGCCTGCCGATGCAGGAGATTCCCGGCTGGTGGGTGGCGGCGTCCTGGGTCTGGCTCGCCCTCGCGGCCTCCTGGGTGTTCGCGGGGCGGCGACCCTGGTCCGTGCGCGGCGAGATGGCCGCCCTGGCGGCCGCCTTCTGGCTGCTGCCGCCGCTCACCGCCTTCACCCTGTACTTCGTCGGACTCCACGGTCCCCGGCACATGCGGGCGCTGGTGCGCGATCCGACCCGGGCGCCGGGCATCGACACGATGGGCAAGGCCGTCCGCGCGTCGCTGCCGGTGTTCGGCCTGACGCTCCTGCTCGGCGCAGCCCTGTGGCCGCTCTACGCCGGCGGCACGGACGACCCCGCCGCCACTCTGCTGTGCCTCACCCTGCGGATGCTGTCGGCCCTGACGGTGCCGCACGTCCTCCTCGACCGGATCGCGGCCCGGGCGCCGGCGGTTCAGGCGACCGATTCGGCGACGAACATGGCATAGCCCCGGGCCCGTAGATCACAGGCCGGGCACTGGCCGCAGCCGTGTCCCCAGGGATGGCGGTCCCCGCGGGTGCCGAGGTAGCAGGTGTGGCTGTCCTCGACGACGAGATCGACCAGCGGCTGTCCGCCGAGGTCCCGGGCCAGGGCCCAGGTCTCGGCCTTGTCGATCCACATCAAGGGCGTGTGCAGGACGAAGCGCCGGTCCATGCCGAGGTTCAGCGCCACCTGCAGCGCCTTGATGGTGTCGTCCCGGCAATCCGGGTAGCCCGAATAGTCGGTCTCGCACATGCCGCCGACGAGGTGCGTCAGCGCGCGGCGATAGGCCAGCGCCGCCGCGAAGGTCAGGAACAGGAGGTTGCGGCCCGGCACGAAGGTGTTGGGCAATCCGCCGGCCTCGAACGCGATGGCGGTGTCGCGGGTGAGGGCCGTCTCGGAGACCTGGCCCAGGGCGTCGAGGGCGAGCGTATGGTCGTCGCCGAGGCGCGCGGCCCATTCGGGTTTCAGGGCCGCGATCCCCGTCCGCAGGGCGTCCCGGCAGTCGAGTTCGATCCGGTGGCGCTGGCCGTAATCGAAGCCGAGGGTCTCGACATGCGCGAAGCGCTCCAGGGCCCAGGCGAGGCAGGTGGTGGAATCCTGGCCCCCCGAGAACAGGACCAGGGCGCGCCCCGCGCTCATCGCTGGCTCTCGCCCTCGTACTCAGCCCAGGACATCGGCGTCTCGTAGACCTTCACGGAGGAGAGGGCCGGCAGCGCCGCCTTGGTGCGGTCCCAGATCCAGGACGCGATGTGCTCGGCGGTGGGGTTCTCCAGCCCCTCGATCTCGTTGAGGCAGTAATGGTCGAGGCGCGCCAGCACCGGCGCGAAGGCGTGCTCGACGTCGAAGAAATCCACCACCCAGCCGCTGGCCGGGTCGACGGCCCCCGAGAGGGTGAGCTCGACCCGGTAGGAATGCCCGTGCATGCGGTGGCAGCGATGGGTCTCGGGCACGTTCGGCAGGCGGTGGGCCGCCTCGAAGGTGAAGGCTTGGGTAATCTTCATCGAGCAATCTTCATGGTGCGAGCGGCAGGGACCCTCAGGGAATCCCGATGATCTTGTGGGTCTGGAGCGAGAGGCGCCAGCGCGCGTCGCGCCGGCAATAGGCGACCGCCTCGGCGGTGTGGGCGAGCCGGTCCGGCCCGTCCATGGGCTGGAGCCAGTGGTGGCGGAAGTCGAGATCCGCGAAGGCCTCCGGTCCCGCCTCCGCCTGCGGGAAGACGAGCTTGAGCTCGTGCCCGCTGCGCTGGACGATCGGATTGCCGGCCTTGGGGCTGACGCAGATCCAGTCGATCCCGGCCGGGGCCGCCAGGGTGCCGTTGGTCTCCACCGCGATCTCGAAGCCGGCTGCGTGGACGGCCGCGATCAGGGCGTCGTCGAGCTGGAGCAGCGGCTCGCCGCCGGTGAACACGACGTAGCGGTGACGCGGCCCGCCGGCCCAGGTCTTCGCGATGGCGTCGGCCAGGTCCGGCGCCGTGGAAAAGCGCCCGCCGCCCTCGCCATCCATCCCGACGAAGTCGGTGTCGCAGAACCGGCAGGCCGCGGTGGCGCGGTCCTCCTCGCGGCCCGACCAGAGATTGCAGCCGGAAAAGCGGCAGAACACCGCCGCGCGGCCGGCCTGCGCGCCCTCGCCCTGCAGGGTGTGGAACAGTTCCTTGACTGCGTACGCCATCACGTCCTCGGTACCCGCCCCGGCGAACCGTCCGGGCCAAGCGCACCCCATCCTCTGAAACATCCGTCGGCCGCGATAAGCGCCCCACGCGCACATAAGCGGTCCCCGGCGCGGGCACCACGGGGCCCGGCGGCCCCCACCCATGCGGAGGGCGGCGGTATACCATGATTTCGCCGGCCTCTCGCATCTGCGAGAGGCTCTGCCATGCTCCTGCCACGGAACGCGGCTTTGTGGAGACCGTGTCACGATCCGGCGAGGCGCGCTTGCCGCCGCTCCCGGAGGGGTGGCATGCCAGCTTGGCCGTTGACCGGCTTCCCGCTAGGGCCGATCATCGATCGGGCCGGGGCGTTCCTTCTTGAGACAGGCCTGATGTCGAACGGATTGTTGAGGCGCCTCGTCGTCGGTCTCGCGGTGGCGGCGGGCCTGCTGGGTGCGGGTTCCGCGAGCGCCACCACCGCACCGATCCTCGTGGTCGATGTCGATTCCGGCAAGGTGATCTACGGGCAGGCGGCCACGGACCCGTGGTTCCCGGCCTCCATCACCAAGCTGATGACGACCTACGTCGCCCTGGACCTCGTCCGGCAGGGCAAGCTCTCCCTCGACACGCTCCTGACCATCTCGCCGGCGGCCGCCGCCGAGCCGCCCTCGAAGATGGGGTTCCGCCCGGGCACCAAGCTCACCCTCGACAACGCCCTGAAGATCATCATGGTCAAGTCGGCCAACGACGTGGCCTGGGCGATCGGCGAGAATCTCGGCGGCTCCGTCGAGGGCTTCGCCCAGATGATGAACGAGACCGCCCAGCGCATCGGCATGCGCGAGAGCCGCTGGACCAACCCCAACGGCCTGCCCGATGCCCGGCAATGGACCTCGGCGCGCGACATGGCGGTCCTCGGGCGCGCCCTGATCCGCGACTTCCCCGAGAGCCGCGCGTTGTTCTCGATCAGCGCGATCCAGTTCGGCCGCTCGGTGATGGCCAACCACAACGGTCTCCTGGGCCGCTATGCCGGCGCCGACGGCATGAAGACCGGCTTCATCTGCTCGGGCGGCTTCAACGTGGTGGCGACCGCGACCCGCAACGGACGCCGCATCCTCACCGTGGTGATGGGCCAGCCCAGCGCCCGCGAGCGCGACCTGAAGGCGGCCGACCTGTTCGACTACGGCTTCAGCCAGTCCCCCGGCTGGGGCGCCCAGACCCTCGACGCCCTGCCGTCCTCCGGCCTCTCGGAGCCGCCGGACATGCGGCCCTACATCTGCGACCGCAAGAAGCCGATGCCGGTGGACGAGGGCCAGGGCGCCATCACGGCCAGCGCGAGCGCCGCGGGCGCCAGCGCCGACAACGCCAACGCGCAGCTGATGGCCGCCGCCGCTCCGCCGTCCGCGGCGCTGGCCTTCGCCACCATGAACAGCGCCGCCCTGCGCAACCGCGCCCTGCCGCCCCGCGCCCCGCTGCAGCCGATCCTGGTCTGGATCGGCCGCGACCCGGCCGAGGGCGCCATTGCGCTGAACGAGCAGGAAGAGGCCGAGAAGGCGGAGAAGGCCGCCAAGCTCGCGGAGGCCCGCAAGGCCAAGCTCGAGGCGGTCGCGGCCAAGCGCGAGGCCGCCCACCAGGCCAAGGCGGCCGCCCCCGCCCCGAAGGCCGCCGCCAAAGCGACGGGCAAACCCGAGCCGAAGAAGGCCCTCGCCCGCGGCAAGGCCGGCGTTCCGGCCACGGCCAGCGCCTACGCCCCCGCCGAGTCGACGCCCGTGATGGAGGGCGCCCCGAAGCTGAAGGTCGGCGCGGTCAAGAAGCCGGCGGCGAAGGCGGCCCCCAAGGCGGGTGCCAAGGCCGAGAACAAGCCGGCCGGTGCCGCCGCCAAGGCGAAGGCGACCAAGGCGGCCAGCAAGGCCCAGGCGGACGAGTAGGACGGTTTCGGGGGGCGGTTCGCGCGGTGCGGCCGGCCTCGCCCACGGGTCCGTTTCAGCCCCACGTCATTCCGGGGCCGCGGAGCGGAGCCCGGAATCCAGACACGCCGAGGGTGCAGGACTGTCCAAAGTCAGCGGTTCTGGATTCCGGGCTCGCCTTCGGCGCCCCGGAATGACGGTATGCGTTACATCATGCGTTCCGGGACGACGGCCCTGCTTCAGCCCCATGTGCCAACCCCACACGTGTGTGTTCTGTAACATTATAACACCCACGAGGATTGAGCGCCGCCGCCCGGAGGGCTAGGTCAGGGGGATGACCGACCTGTCCAAGCCCGATCCCCGCGCGCCCGAGCCGATCCCGCTCACCGTCCTCACCGGCTTCCTCGGGGCCGGCAAGACGACGCTGCTGAACCGGATGCTGCGCGATCCGGCGCTGGCCGACACCGTGGTCATCGTCAACGAGTTCGGCGAGATCGGCCTCGACCATCTGCTGATCGAGCGGATCGACGAGGACATGGTCCTGCTGGGGGCGGGCTGCCTGTGCTGCACGGTGCGGGGCGATCTCATCGCGACGCTGGAAGACCTGCTGCGCAAGCGAGACAACGGCCGCATCCAGCCCTTTCGCCGGGTGGTGATCGAGACGACGGGCCTCGCCGACCCCGCCCCGATCCTGCACGCGCTGATCTACCACCCCTATCTCGTCATCCGGTACCGTCTGCAGGGCGTCGTCACCGTGGTCGACGCGGTCAACGGCGCCGCGACCCTCGACGCCCATGCCGAGGCCGTGCGGCAGGTGGCGGTGGCCGACCAGATCGTGGTGACGAAACGGGATCTGGCGGAGGATGACGGCCGCGCCCTGGAGGCGCGCCTGCGGGCCCTGAACCCGACGGCGCCCCTGCACGCGGCCGCGGTGGCGCCCGCCGAGCTCCTCGGCGGCCTGTTCGGCCTCGACGGCAAGAGCGATGACGTGCGCGCCTGGCTCGGCGAAGAGGCCGCGCGCGAGGCCCATCACGGGCACGACCACGCGGGGCACCACCACCACGGCCACCACCGGCACGACGTGAACCGGCACGATGCCGCGATCCGCGCCTTCAGCCTGACCAGCGACGTGCCCGTGCCCCGGGCCGCCTTCGAGATGTTCCTCGATCTCCTGCGCTCGGCCCACGGTCCGAACCTGCTGCGCCTGAAGGGGCTCGTGGCCCTGGCCGATGCCCCCGACCGGCCGCTGGTGGTGCACGGGGTGCAGCACGTGATCCACGCCCCGGTCCATCTCGAGGCCTGGCCCGATGCTGACCATCGCTCGCGCCTCGTCCTGATTCTGCGCGACCTCGACCCGGCCTTCGTCACCCGCCTGTGGGACGCCTTCCTCGGACGGCCGCGCATCGATGCGCCCGACGCGGCGGCGCTGACCCACAATCCCCTGGCGATTCCGGGCGGCTAGGGCAATTTCGGTGATCTCTGGATCACCGAAATTGCCCTAATCTATTGTGTGGTCGCATTTTCTTCACGCGAGCCGGAATCCCCCTCGCTTGAACATGCTCTAGGAGGCACCCCGTCCGGAAACGGGCGGCACCGATCTTGAAATCTTAATGCCGACTGGCGCCTCGGGGCGCCCCAGTGTCCCGGAATGGGACGTCGGCGGGATCGGATCGGGACATGAGACAGCGCTTCACGGTGATCGAGGGCGGCGCAGCGGCCGGAGGTTCGGTGGTCGCGGGTTCGGTGGCCGGCGCTTCTCTGGCCGATGCGATCGAGCGCGCGCCCGCTTCGCCGATCGGGGCATCCGTGTCCTGGCGCGTCGACCTGCGCCGGGCGGCGGCGGTGAGCGAGGCGGAGATCGCGGCGTGGCGTGCGCTGCTGGTGCGCGCCCGGGTCGCCGATCCGGTCCTGTCCGATCCCGACCACCTGCTGTCGGTGGCCCAGCATCAGGCGGGAGGGCGCGACCTCGTCTTCGCCCTCGCCTGGGCGACCGGGCAGGGGGCCGACCAGCTCGCCGCCGTGCTGCCGCTGGCGATGCCGCACACCCTCTGGGGCCAGGAGCGGATCGGCCTCTGGCAGCCCCATGGCACGACGCTCACCCCGGCCATCGCCCCGGCCTGCTTCGAGCCCGTGCGCGCGGCCGTGGCCGATTGCCTGCGCCGTTTGCGTCCCCGCGCCGTCCTGGCGCTCGAGCCCGTGGCCGCGCCTAGGCCGGAGACCGCCATCGCCCCGCTCCGGGCCGTCCCGCGCCGCGCCGGGATCCCGGCCCACAGCCTCGTCGGCGTGCGGGCGAACCCGGCGCAGGTCGAGCGGGTCAGCGAGCCGGGCCTCGTCCGCGATGCGGTGGAGGAGTTCCTGCTCCTCGATGCCGAGGTTTCGTCCGCCCCGATCATCGGCGATCCGTCGGAGGCGGCCCTGGTGCGGGTGGTGACGCGGCTGTTCGCGCAGCGTCGGCAGGCCACGGTCACCCTGACCCGGCGGGACGATGCCATCGTCGCGGCCACGATCACGCTTGGCCACGGCGCGCAGGCCGTTCTCTGGCGACAGGTCGCGGGCGAGGGGGTGCCGGAGCGGTTCGGCCGCCGCGCCTGAGGGGAGCGCGCCGCGCCCCTCCGCCTACTCGTCTTCGCCGAACCTGTTGGCGAGGAGGTCGGTGATCGCCGTCATGCAGGCCTCCGCGTCGCCGCCCGAGGTCACCACCGCGATCGAGGTCCCCTGCGCGGCGCCGAGGGTGAGGAGGCCCATGATCGAGCGGCCCCCCACCGTCTCGCCCGAACGGGTCACCGTGACGGCGGCATCGAAGCGCTCGACGGTCTGGACGAACTTGGCCGAGGCCCGGGCATGCAGGCCGCGCCGGTTGATGATCGGAAGGACCTGGATCAGCCCGCCCTCGGGCACCGGCGGCAGGCTGTCCTCGGCGTCGTCGTCGTCGTAGCTCATGGGCGTCGGCCGTCCCCTCGCTGGCGCGCCGCGCCGCATCCTGCGGCCTCGGCCGGCCCACCGCTCATGCCAGGGGCCCGAGACTGCCTGTAAGCCGTGGCGGCAAGGGAAGAAAGCCTATTTGCCGGCCAACACGCGCGACGCGACGTTGATGTACTTGCGGCCGGCCTCCTGGGCGTGGAGGACGGCGTCGCCGAGGGGCTCGGCATCGCGGACGCTGGCGAGCTTGATGAGCATGGGCAGGTTGATGCCCGCCACCACCTCGACTTGGCCGCCGTTCATGCACGAGAGGGCGAGGTTCGAGGGCGTGCCGCCGAACATGTCCGTGAGCACGACGACGCCCTTGCCGGTATTCACGCGGCTGACCGCATTCATGATGTCGAGCCGGCGCAGCTCCATATCGTCCTCGGGACCGATGGTGATGGTCTCGATCTGTTTCTGCGGCCCGACGACATGCTCAAGGGCAGCCTTGAACTCGGTCGCCAATAGCCCGTGGGTGACGAGCACCATTCCAATCATCGACGCGGGTTCCAACGCCTTGTGAGCGGAGCCGCCATTTTGTGCAGCGCAAGGTCGAGCGCAAGGTGAATGCGGCATTTTGTGTGCTCGAACGTCATCATCATGCCACGCTGGTGGCACGGGCGCTACGGTCTCGGGAGCGGCGGCAGACGCAAGACCGGACGGTGCGTCCCGCTTGCCACGCCGGAGCACGCGGCCAGGGCATCGAGCACGAGGCGCGGCGCGAGGCCAGAGCGCAGCAGGGCCGCGTCGAGGCGCAGGGCCGGCAGGTCGAGGCCGAGGAGCGGCGTGCGGCTCAAGGGGCTCTCGGGCAGGCGCGGGGCGTCGGCGACGCAGTCGACCACCAGGCGAACCGGAACGCGGGGCAGGACCTCGACGACCCGGAGCAGGCCGAGGCCCCGCACCTCGATCCGGTCGCCGAGGGCGGGGTCGGCATGGGCCACCACGGTTTCGCCCGCGCGGGTCAGCCGGACCCGATCGTCCGCCACGAGGTGCGCCGACCCCTGCATCAGCTCCGCCCGGTCGAGGAGGAGGAGCGCGAGGGTCGACTTGCCGGTGCCCGACGCTCCCCGGATGAGTACGCCCGCGTCGCCCAGCGCGATGCAGGTGGCATGCACCGAATCGGTGCGGCTCGACGGATCGCCCATGGCGCGGCCGGCCTCCCCGCTCAGCGGGTCACGGCCGGCAGGCGGACGATGAAGCGGGCGCCGCGCACCGTCGGCTCGCCGTCCTCGTCGGCTGGGCCTGGCCGGTTCTCGGCCCGGATCGTGCCGCGATGAGCCTGGACGATCTGGCGCGAGATCGAGAGGCCGAGGCCCGAATTCTGGCCGAAGCCCTGCTCCGGGCGGTCGGTGTAGAAGCGCTCGAAGATCCGCTCCAGGGCGTGCTCGGGAATGCCGGGGCCCTCGTCCTCGACGATGAGCTCGACGTCGCTGCGCACCCGCCGCAGGGCCACCCGCACCTTGGCATCGGGGGGCGAGAACGATCGGGCGTTGTCGAGGAGATTGTTCACCACCTGGCCGAGGCGGCTGTCGTGGCCGAAGATCGTGAAGGGCGCGTCCATCTCGCCCGCGGGCGTGTCCACGTCGAACTGGATCGCCGCGTCCTTCGGGCGCCGGCGCTCGTTGGCCACCGAGACGACGGTGGTCATCAGCTTGCGCATGTCGACCCGGCGGGCCTCGGCGCGGGCGAGCTCGGCATCGAGGCGCGAGGCATCGGAGATGTCGGAGATCAGGCGGTCGAGGCGCTTCACGTCGTGCTGGATGATGGCGAGCAGGCGCCCGCGCGAATCATCGGATTTGGCCAGCGGCAGGGTCTCGACGGCGCTGCGGAGCGAGGTGAGGGGGTTCTTCAGCTCGTGGCTCACGTCAGCCGCGAAGCTCTCGATGGCGTCGATCCGGCGGTAGAGCGCCTGGGTCATGTCGCGCAGGGCCCCCGACAGGTGGCCGATCTCGTCGGTGCGCCCGGTGAAGTCGGGGATCTCCTCGCGGGACTTGATGCCCAGCCGCACCTTCTCGGCCGCATCCGCGAGGCGCCGCACCGGCCCCGCGATGGCGCCCGCGAGCAGGATCGAGAGGACGAGCATCACCGCCGCGGCGATCAGGAAGACCTGCAGCAGGCCGAAGCGCTCCGAGGCGATGACGCGGTCGATGTCGCCCCCTTGAGTCGATAGCAGCAGGGCGCCGCGCACGGAGTTGGCCCGCTGGATCGGCACCGCCACGGAGACGATGGTCTCGCCCGCCGGGTTGCGGCGGACGATGGTGCCGCGGGCCCCCGTGAGCGCCACCTGGACCTCCTTCAGGCCGTGGCCGCTGGCCGGGCCGACATCCTCGACGCCGGGGGGCGCGCCGTCGCCGCCGAGCTTCGTCCCGAGCTTCGCCTGCACGCCCTCCCAGGCCTTCTCCAGCCAGGTGCGCTTGCGTGGCCGGACATCCGGGTCGCTGCGGTTCATCTCGCCCCGCGCCGAGAGGGTGCGGGTGTCGAACAGGAGGCCGCCCTCCTGGTCGTAGACCCGGGCGCGGTTGCCGGTGGGCGTGATCAGCCGGCGCAGCAGCGGGGCCACCCGCTCCGGGTTCAGCGAGAAGGTGAGGGGGGAGGAAGGCTCCTCGGCCTCGCCGGCCTGGAGCTGGAGCAGCTTGTCGGGGTCGATCCGGATCGTGTCGGTCTCGACCGAGGCCGAGGAGGCGATGGCGCCGGCGATGATCTCGCCCTGGATCAGGAGGCTCTGCACCCGCGCCTGGATCAGCCCCTGGCGGAACTGGTTCAGGTAGAGGAAGCCGAACAGGAGCGCGATCAGCCCGACGAGGTTGAGCACGACGATGCGTCGCGTCAGGCTCGACGAGGCCCGTTGGCCGATCCCGTTCCAGATCTGGCGCGGCCAGCCCAGCATGCCGCGCGACGGGATTTCGCCTTGATCTGTGGTGGCCACGAGCGTCCGGTGGTGAGGGAACAGCGTTGCGGGAGGGAATGGAGGCCCGGGCCGGGCCTCAGCTCTCCTTGAAGCGGTAGCCGACGCCGTAGAGCGTCTCGATCATGTCGAAGCTCGTGTCGGTGACCTTGAACTTCTTGCGCAGGCGCTTGATGTGGCTGTCGATGGTGCGGTCGTCGACGTAGACCTGGTCGTCGTAGGCCGCATCCATCAGGGCGTTGCGGCTCTTCACGACGCCGGGGCGATGGGCCAGGGCCTGCAGGATCAGGAACTCCGTCACCGTCAGGGTGACGGGCTCGCCCTTCCAGGTGCAGGTGTGGCGCTCGGGGTCCATCATCAGGAGGCCGCGCTCCAGGGAGCGGGCGGCGGCATCGGCCTCGCGGGCGGCGGCGCCCGGGCCGTCCTTCGGAGCGAAGCGCCGGAGCACGGCCTTCACGCGCTCCACGAGGAGGCGCTGCGAGAACGGCTTATGGATGAAGTCGTCGGCGCCCATCTTCAGGCCGAACAGTTCGTCGATCTCCTCGTCCTTCGAGGTCAGGAAGATCACCGGAAGGTCGGATTTCTGCCGCAGACGCCTGAGAAGCTCCATCCCGTCCATGCGCGGCATCTTGATGTCGAAGATCGCGAGATCGGGCGGGGAATGCTTCAGGCCGTCCAGCGCCGAGGCGCCGTCGGTGTAGGTCTGGATGCGGTATCCCTCGGTCTCGAGCGCGATCGAGACGGAGGTGAGGATGTTTCGGTCGTCGTCCACGAGGGCGATGGTCGGCATGCGCGTGTCCTGTTGCTCGGATGCGGCTCGGCGGACGTCTGATGGCGCCAGCCCCTCCGCATCCCACCCCATCCTCCGTCGCGGACAGAGGGCAGAGATCGGCAAAAACGCGGTGGCGACCGTGCCGGGGAGGCGGGCCGCGTTCGCGCGGAGAGTCAGGCTGTGTAATGGCAATATGCTGAAAAAGCGAGCGACCTCGGTCGTTTGTTCGTTTGGCGCTTGACTGATGCCAACGGGCCGCAGTCCGGTGCCCTCGTGCGGAGCCCCGAACCCTGGCTATGATCCGGCGGCTGAACGCGGCCTGAGCGCCGGTCCGCGGGCACCGAATCGAGGGGGATCTTCATGGCCGAGGGCGAGACCAAGATGGCCGAAGGCGAGACCAGGACCGGGGGGGAGCGGCGCGGGCCGGCGGTGCCGCTGCCGGCCTCCGAGGCGCCGTTCGATGCGATCGGCCTCGCCCGCCATCTCCTGCGCAGCATCCGCTCCGGGGCGCTCGCCACCCTCGACCCGGAGGACGGCACGCCCTTCGCCTCCCTGGTGACCATCGCCACGGATGTCGACGGCACGCCCCTGATGCTGCTCTCGCGGCTCTCTGCCCATACCCGCAACCTGCTGAAGGACCCGCGCGCCTCGCTGCTGTTCAGCGCCGGCGGCAAGGGCGACCCGCTCGCCCATCCGCGCCTCACCGTCACGGGACGGGTGACCCAGACCCTGGAGCCGCGGGCCCGCGCCCGCTTCGTGGCCCGGCATCCGAAGTCGAAGCTCTACGCCGACTTCCCCGATTTCGGCTTCTTCGCCCTCGCGCCCACGGCCGGGCACCTCAACGGCGGGTTCGCCAAGGCCGCCGTGCTGACGGCCGACGAGCTGCGCCTCGACCTCACCGGCGCGGAAGGGCTGGTGGCGGGGGAGGAAGGGGCCGTCGCGCACATGAACGCCGACCACGCCGACGCCCTCGCCCTCTATGCCCAGGCCGCCGGAGCCGAGCCCGGCCCGTGGCGGCTCACCGGCCTCGACCCGGAGGGGATGGATCTCCTCACCGGCGACCGGACCGCGCGGGTGCTCTACCCGGAGCCGGTCCGCGAGATGGGCGCCCTGCGCAAGGCCCTGGTGGCGATGGCGGCCCAGGTCCGGGCCGGGGACGGCGCGCCGGCGGATTAGGCGCGGGCCCGGACCCCTGCGCGGGACCGGGGGCGCCGGGCCGAACGCTCGGATCGGCGTTCGGCCCTGCAGGCTCCGTCGCGCCCTCACTTCTTGTCGTGCGTGTGCGTCTTGGCGTGGGTGTGGGTGTGGCCGTCCTTGGCCGCCTGCACGGGCTTGCCGCTCTCGGGCGCCGTAGCGGACGCGCCGCGCTCGGTGTGGTGGTTCGGGCCGCCCGAGACGCCGCCGGTATTCGGGACGGCCTGCGACGGGTTCTCGGAGTTTCCGTTGCCCTCCGTGGCGGAGGCCTGTCCCGCCAGGGCGGTCATCAGGGCCAGGGAGAGAAGGGTGATGCTGATGCGCGACATGGTCTCGTCCTCGTGTCCCGCAGCCCCGTCGGCTGCGTCGAGACCTGATGTAGCCGAGGCGTTTGGCTGCCCGATGCCGGGTCCGTGACGAAGTGTGGCACGCGGCGGCGCGCCCGCGTCGCCGATCCGATCCCGCCTCAGCCCACCGGGCGCGGCAGGGTGATCCGCACCCGCAGGCCGCCGCCGGGCCGGGTCTCCAGGCCGATGCGGCCGCCTTCGGCCTCGATCACCCGGCGGGCGATGGTCAGGCCGAGGCCGGTCCCGCCGGTGTTGCGGTTGCGGGAGGTTTCCAGGCGGGTGAACGGCGCGAAGGCCCGGTCGACCGCGTGGGGCGGCAGGCCGGGGCCGTCGTCGTCGATCCAGAGCTCCAGGCTCGCGTCCGCGAGCGCCAGGCCGATCCGGGCGCGGTCCCCGTAGCGGACGGCGTTGTCGACCACGTTGTCCAGGGCGCGCCGGAGCGCCACCGGCCGGATGGCGGCGAGCGCCCGGCCGGGCCCCTCGTACACCACCGTGTGTCCGGCATCCTGCCCGGCATCGGCGATGCTCATCAGCAGGCTGGCGACGTTGGTCACCCGCCGGACCTCCGGATCGGCATCGCCGCGCAGGTAGGCCAGGGTCGAGTCGATCATCGCCTGCATGTCGTCGAGGTCGGACGCCATCGCGTGCCGCTGCCCGTCGTCGGCGACGCCGTCGAGGCGCAGGCGCAGGCGCGCGATCGGCGTGCGCAGGTCGTGGGACACGGCGGCGAGGGCCTGGGTCCGCTCGGTGACGAGGTCGCGGATGCGCATCTGCATGCCGTTCAGGGCGCGGGCGATCGCGCGGGTCTCGTCGGGGCCGACCTCGGGCACCGGGACCACCCGGCCCTGGCCGACGGCGTGGCCGATCAGCCCGGTGAGATGGCCGAGCGCCCGCAGGGGCCGGGCGATCCGGTGGGTCAGCAGCACGGCGGCGAGGCCGACCAGGATCGCCATCGCGGTGGCCAGCATGGCCCAGGGATTGCTCAGCGCCATGCCCGAGGCGTGGGCGGAGTGGAAGGTCAGCTGGCTGCCGTCCGGGAGCGCCAGCGTGCCGCCGAGATCGAGCCGGTGGAGCGGGTCCGCGTCGCCCTCCATCACCAGGGAGAGGTTGGGGCCGAGGCTGGGGTCGAGGGCGGTCAGGCGCTGGTGCAGGGGCTCCAGGGCCGGGTCGCTCCGTCGCCCGGCCGGGGCGGGGGCGTCCGTCCAGGCGACCTCGAAATGGGGGTTGGACAGGGCCTGGGCCTCGGCGTTGCGCGCCGCCGGCGGGCGCCGCATCACCGCCTCGCGGGCCAGGGCGAGCTGTGTCGCCACCTGGGCGGCGAACGCCTCGGCGGAGGCGGCGGCCGCCGATCGGCGATAGAGCAGCAGGGCCCCGCCATGCACCGCCAGGATGGCCACGAGGAGGACGACGAGGGTCCGGGCCTCCAGGCTGCGCGACAGGGCGAACAGGCGCCTCACCGGCGCTCGACCTTCGCGGCCAGCATGTAGCCCGACCCCCGCACCGTCTTGATCACCGGCGGTTCGCCCTCGGGCGGGTCGAGCTTGCGTCGCAGGCGGCTGACGAGGGTGTCGACGCTGCGGTCGGAGGGCGAGCCGAGGCGGGCCCGGGACAGTTCGAGGATCTGCTCGCGGCCGAGGACCCGCCCGGGATGGTCGAGGAACACCAGCAGGAGGTCGTATTCCGCGCCCGAGAGGTCGACGCCGGCGCCGTCCGGATCGACCAGGGCGCGGCTGCGCAGGTCGAGGCGCCAACCCGCGAAGACGAGGGTCTCGCCGCCCAGGGAGGCCGCCGGCGCCAGGACGGAGCGGCGCAGGACCGCCCGGACGCGCGCGAGCAGCTCCGGGCGCCCGAACGGCTTGGCGATGTAGTCGTCGGCCCCGAGTTCCAGGCCCAGCACCCGGTCCGCCTCCTCGCCGCGCGCGCTGACGACGATGACCGGCACGGTGGAGCGGGCCCGCAGGGCGCGCAGCAGGTCGAGGCCCGATGCACCGGGCAGCATGACGTCGAGGAGGATCAGGTCGACCCCGCCCTCCGGCAGGAGCCGCCACATCTCGGCGCCGCTCCGGCATCCGGTGACCCGGTAGCCGCTGTCGCGCAGGGCCCGGCTCACCAGGATGCGCAGGCCGTCGTCGTCTTCCACCAGGAGGACGTGGCCCAGCTCCGGCATCGGCCCGGCGCCCTCCAACGGGTTCATGGTTCTGGCTCGGCTCCGAGGATGCGGCCACCGTCGCGAATCGGCGGGCGCGGGGAATCAGCCGGAAATCGCGGGCCGCCGCAAGCCCGGGGCCGGGCTCGGCCCCCGGCCGCGTCCGGCGCGCGCTTGGCGCACCGGGCCTGCGCTTGGCGCACGGAGCCGGCACTGCTATCTGCGGGCGACCTGTTTCCCATTCCAAGAAACCGTGCGCCGGGTCCGTCCCTTGGACGGCGGGCCGCGCGCGCCGGAGATCGCATCCTCGATGACAACGACCCCCATCGACAACATCCGCAACTTCTCCATCGTCGCCCATATCGACCACGGCAAGTCGACCCTCGCGGATCGCCTGATCCAGACCACCGGCACCGTGGCCCTGCGCGACATGAGCGAGCAGATGCTCGACTCGATGGATATCGAGAAGGAGCGCGGCATCACCATCAAGGCCCAGACCGTGCGGCTCGAATACAGGGCCGAGGACGGCAAGGACTACGTTCTCAACCTGATGGACACCCCCGGCCACGTCGACTTCGCCTACGAGGTGTCCCGGAGCCTCGCCGCCTGCGAGGGCTCGCTGCTGGTGGTCGACGCCTCGCAGGGCGTCGAGGCGCAGACGCTGGCCAACGTCTACCAGGCGCTGGACGCCAACCACGAGATCGTGCCGGTCCTCAACAAGATCGACCTGCCGGCGGCCGAGCCCGAGCGCATCCGCGCCCAGATCGAGGAGGTGATCGGCATCGACGCCTCCGAGGCCGTGGCGATCTCGGCCAAGAGCGGCCTCAACATCGAGGCGGTGCTGGAAGCGATCGTGACGCGCCTGCCGCCGCCCAAGGGCGACCGCGACGCGCCCTTGAAGGCGCTCCTCGTCGACAGCTGGTACGACGTCTATCTCGGCGTCGTCGTGCTGGTGCGCATCGTCGACGGCGTGCTCAAGAAGGGCATGAACATCCGCATGATGCGGGCCGATGCCGTCCACGGCGTCGACAAGATCGGCGTGTTCCGGCCGAAGATGGCCGATATCGGCGAGCTCGGTCCCGGCGAGGTCGGTTTCTTCACCGGCTCGATCAAGGAGGTGGCCGACACCCGCGTGGGCGACACGCTCACCGAGGACAAGCGCCCCTGCAAGGAGATGCTGCCGGGCTTCAAGGACGTGCAGTCGGTGGTGTTCTGCGGGCTCTTCCCGGTGGACGCGGCCGAGTTCGAGACCCTGCGCAGCGCCATGAGCAAGCTCCGGCTCAACGACGCGTCGTTCTCCTACGAGATGGAGACGAGCGCCGCGCTGGGCTTCGGCTTCCGCTGCGGCTTCCTCGGGCTGCTCCACCTCGAGATCATCCAGGAGCGCCTGGAGCGCGAGTTCAACCTCGACCTGATCTCCACGGCGCCCTCCGTGGTCTACCGCCTGCAGATGACGGACGGCACCATCAAGGAGCTGCACAACCCGGCCGACATGCCGGACGTGATGAAGATCACCGCCATCGAGGAGCCGTGGATCCGCGCCACCATCCTCACCCCCGACGAGTATCTCGGCGGCGTCCTGAAGCTCTGCCAGGACCGGCGTGGGACCCAGGTCGATCTGAACTACGTCGGCAAGCGCGCCATGGTGGTCTACGACCTGCCGCTCAACGAGGTGGTGTTCGATTTCTACGATCGCCTGAAGTCGATCTCCAAGGGCTACGCCTCGTTCGACTACCACATCTCGGATTACCGCGAGGGCGACCTCGTCAAGATGTCGATTCTCGTCAATGCCGAGCCGGTGGACGCCCTCTCGATGCTGGTCCACCGCACCCGCGCCGAGCATCGCGGCCGCGCCATGTGCGAGAAGCTGAAGGACCTGATCCCCCGCCACCTGTTCCAGATCCCGGTCCAGGCGGCGCTGGGCGGCAAGATCATCGCCCGCGAAACCATCAAGGCCCTGTCCAAGGACGTGACCGCCAAGTGTTACGGCGGCGACATCTCGCGCAAGCGCAAGCTCCTCGACAAGCAGAAGGAGGGCAAGAAGAAGATGCGCCAGTTCGGCAAGGTCGAGATCCCGCAGGAGGCCTTCATCGCCGCCCTGAAGATGGACGATTGAGCCGGGCCGCCCGACCGTGGATCCGCACCGGGACCCGAACGCCCCCATCCCGCTCACCGTCCTGATCCGGACGCTGAACGAGGCCGACCGCATCGCGGCCTGCCTCCGCTCGGTGCTGCCGCTCCGGTGCGAGATCCTCGTCATCGACGCGGGTTCGACGGACGCCACCGTGTCCATCGCCGAGGCCCTCGGGGCGCGGGTGGTGGTGAACCCCTGGAAGGGGTTCGGGCCGCAGCGGCGCTTCGGCGAGGACCTCTGCCGGCACGACCACGTCTTCAGCGTCGATGCCGACGAGATCCTGACGCCGGAGATCGTGCGGGAGATCCGGGGGATCTTCCAGGGGGGCGACATTCCGTCCCTGATGATCGTCCGCAAGGCGATGGTGCTGCCGCACCACGCGCGCCCTTCGCCCTGGGCCTTCTGCACCGAGAACATCTACCTGTACGACCGGCGGGTGGCCCGCACCACCGACAACCCGAACTGGGACAAGCTCGCGATCACCACGGACGCGAAGCCGGTGACGATCCGGTCCGTGGTCTGGCACCACACCTTTCGCGACTGGAACCACGCCATCGCCAAGTCGAACTATGTCGGGCAGCTCGCCGCCGACACGCAGCCGATCGGCTCGCGCTTCGAGACCGGCCTGCGGCTGGTGTTCGAGTACCCCCTCAACTTCCTGAAGTTCTACATCCTGCGGCGCTTCTTCCTCGCCGGCCTCGACGGTTTCGTGATGGCCAGCGTCCTCGCCTATGGCCGCTTCATCCGGATCGCGAAGATGCACGAGGCGACCCGCGGCCAGCCCTCCACGGGGCTGCCGTTCCTGCGCCGGGCCAAGCGCTCCGCCCCGGACGCCCCCGGCTGAGGCGCCGCCGGAGCCCGCCCGGCCACATCCGCGACGCAATCGGTCGGTTCCTGCTCGCGATTGACGTCCGCCCCCGGCGCCCGGCTTGCCAGCCGGACCGGGGACCGGCACTGTCAGCTTGGCCATAGGGGCCGCGCGGACCCGGGCGATCTGTCGGCCCGTCGCGCGACGGGAAGACGGGACGCCTGCGATGACGAGGGACACGAGGAACGTTGAGTCCGGCACGACGGACGGGCGAATGGGCCGCTTGAGCCGCCGGTCCTTCCTGGTCGGCACGGGAACCGGCCTCGGCGCCCTCGGGCTCGCCGGCTGCGTCTCTTCGGACGGCGTCCTGCGCGCCGAGGCGGCCAAGATCTACGGCCCGATGCCGGAGGAGAGGTTCCCCATCCCGGCCACCGACATCAGCAGGGTCGATCCGAAATACTTCCGCCGCACGGTGCCGTACCCGACCCAGGAGGCCGCCGGCACGATCATCGTCGATCCGGCCAACTACTACGTCTACCGCGTCGAGGGCGACGGGACCGCGACGCGCTACGGCGCCAATGTCGGCCGCGACGGGTTCCGCTGGAGCGGCGACGCCTATGTCGGGCGCAAGTCCGAATGGGCCACCTGGACCCCGCCCGCGGAGATGATCCGGCGTCAGCCCGAGGCGGCCAAGTACGCCCGCGGCATGCCGGGCGGCCTCGACAACCCCCTCGGCGCCCGCACCCTGCACCTCTACCAGAACGGCGCCTACACGCTCTACACGATCTACGCCTCGAGCGAGCCCGACACGATCGGCTCGGGCATCACCAGCGGCTGCGTCGGCCTGCTGAGCCAGGACATGATCCACCTCTACGCCCGCACGCCGGTGAAGACGAAGGTGGTCGTCCTGCCCGCCTGAGGGCGGACGCGTCCTCAGCGCGGCAGGGCCATGCGCAGGGTGCCGCGGCCGGCGGCCTTGGCCGCGTAGAGGGCCGCGTCCGCGCGGGTGAAGAGATCCGCCGGCGCCGAGGCGGCGACCCGGGCGATGCCCACGGAGGCGCCGAACCGCAGGCAGACGCCGCGATGGTGGTAGGGGTCGCGCATGGCCGCGACGATCCGCCGGCCGATCGCCTCGCAGAACGGCCCGTCGGCCTCCCGCTCCACGAGGACGGCGAACTCGTCGCCGCCGATGCGGGCGACGAGGTCCGTTTCCTGGCAGGCCGCCCGCAGGCGCCGCGCGGCCTCCTGCAGGCAGACATCGCCCACGGCGTGCCCGTAGGTGTCGTTGATCGCCTTGAAGCCGTCGAGGTCGACCAGGAACAAGGCCCCACTCTCCGACAGCTGCGCCAGGCGCTCGTCGAAGACCGACCGGTTCGCCAGGCCCGTCATGCGGTCGAATTCCGCCCGGTAGCGCGTGCGGTCGGCGCTGAGCTTCTGCTCGGTGATGTCCTGCTTGAACCCGAACAGGCGCACGGGAACGCCCGCGCGGGTCTCCACCGACCCGGTGATGCGGATCCAGCGGCGGCTGCCGCGGCCGGCGACGATCTCGGCATCGAGGGTGAAGGGGGAGCGCCGGCCGATCGCCTCCGCTCGAACGGCCACGAGGTGGCGTCGCGCCTCCTCGGTGTAGCAGGCAAGGGTCTCCGGCCGGCTCACCGGGGATCCGCGCGGGAATTCGAAGAGGTCGTAGACCCCCTCGCTCCAGCGCAGGGACTCGTCCGGGAGGTCGCATTGCCAGAGGCCGATCCGCGCTTCGGCCGAGGCCGCCTCGAAAATGCGCGTCATGTCCGCGAGGGCGTCGGCCTGGCGCTGGATCAAGGCCGCCTGGGCGGCGAGTTCGCCCCGGAGGGTCAGGATCGTCGCGGTGTCCCGCCAGCGCTGGGCGGCAGCGGCGTCGACCGCCCGGGTGGCCAGCCGGAGGGCGGCGGACGCCAGGCGCGGGCGGTGCGGCGTCGGCAGAGGGTCGATGGGATCGTCGTCAGAACTCACGCGGCGTGCCCCGTTCGCGCCAAGGTGTTCAGCCCGGAGCAGGTACGGATCGTCAGCAATGCCGTCCCGGCTTCGAGATGTCCTCTCGTCATCACGCTAAGGGGAGGCCGGTTAACGGAGGCCATCGGCGGGAGAAGTTTCGGGCGGAGTCGACCTATTCGGCCGGCTTGTCCCCGTCCTGGGCCTCGACCTTGTCGACCGGCGGCTCGGCGCTCGCCATCGACTTGCGCTCCAGCATCGGCTGCAGGCGCTCGGCGAGCTGCTGGCCGAGATGGCGGGTGTAGGCGGTCTGGAAGTAGCGGGCGCCGGTGCCGCGGCCGTAGAGGCGATCATGCGCCTGGATCATCGCGTCGACCTCCGGGCGGCACAGGAAGCCGGTGACGCCAGCGGCCTCGTACCAGCGGCCCGCGCGGGCGTGCCGGGTCGCGGCGGGGTTGGACAGCACGGTCTCGGCGAAGCACTCCGTCGCCGCCCGCTCGAGGGGGGACATGACCCCGTGCGGTTGCGCCGGATTGCGCCCTGCCGCCTCCGCCGCGGCGCCCCATCCCAAGGTCGTCACCAAAGCGCCGAACAGCAAAGCCTTCATCGTCGGAAGCCCCGTGCGAAATCGATCTCGATCCGACGCGAGTATTCACCAGCGATTTGGTCCGGAGAAGGGCAGAAGTCCGGCACCGGGCGGTCCGACGACGATCGGCGCGCGGTTGTGGCGCGCCCATCACAGGGCCATCCTGGGCGCGGCCTCAGCCGCGACGCTCGGCGTTCCAGCGTCCGCTGCAGGCGATCAGTCCCGTGGTGTTCCAGGTGCCGTTGCCGGTGCCCGAGCGGCCCAGCCGGCCGACCACGTCGGCGGCGTCGCTGCCGCGGGAGATCACCGCCCGCACGGCGCCGGTCTGCGAGACGCGCCCGTTGATGTTGAACTCGCCGCCGGCATAGCTCGCCTCGCCGCGCCGGATCTGGACGCCGTAGCGGTAGGCCCGGTCGCAGGGACCGTCGAGGGTGACCACCTCGATGCTCCAGGTGCCGTCGTAGCGGTTGGGCACCTGGACCTTCTTCTTGGCGGCATCCGCGACCCCGGCGGAGGCGGTCAGGAGGGCAAGGGTGGTCACCGCGAGGGCTGCGCGTCGCATGGGAATCCGTTCGTGCTTCGACTCGACTGGGCCGAGAACGAGCGCGACCGCCCCAGGGTTGCGCGCTTACGCGTTCGTCGCGTGCGCCAGCGCTCCCGTCAGCAGCGCCAGAACGTCGCCGCCGGCATGGAGTTCGCCGTCGACGCCGGCCGCCTCGAGGGGGGGTGCGAGGTCGCCCGCCTTGCCGGCCAGGTACAGGGTGCTGGCCCCGGCCGCCTTGAGGGCGCGGGCGGCTTCCACCGCGTGGGTGGCGTAGAGCGCGTCGGACGAGCACAGGCAGGCGATGCGGGCGCCCGAGGCCCGGAAGGCCTCGGCCAGGGCCGCCGGATCGGTAAAGCCCTCCTGGTTCACCGCCTCGATGCCACCGGCCGCGAAGGCGTTGGCGGCGAAGGTCGAGCGGGCGTTGAAGACCGCCACGGGTCCGAGATTGGCCAGGAACACCGCGGGGCGTCGACCGCTCGCGGCCAGCGCCGCGTCGGAGGCGTCGCGCAGGGCCTCGTAGGGTTCGGCGAGGCGCAGGGACGGCAGGGGCGGGGCGGTCAGGGCCGATCCGCTGCCGAAGCCGGCGGCGGGCGGCGCCGCCACGGGGGCGACGTCCAGCACCGTGACGGGCTTCTCGGCGAGGTAGGGGAATTCGCTGGCGCCGGTCAGGGCCTCGCGGCGGGTGGCGACGTTCCGGGCCCGCGTCGCCTGGATCGCGGCGATCCGTCCCTGGATCGCACCGGCCCGCAGGCTCGCGACGAGGCCGCCCTCGCGTTCGATGGCCTGGAAGGCGGCCCAGGCAGCCGTGGTCAGCTCGTCCGTGAGGGTCTCGAAGCTGCCGGCGCCGGCGGCCGGGTCGGCCACGCGGGCGAGGTTCGATTCCTCGATGAGGACGATCTGGCTGTTGCGCACCACCCGTCGGGCGAAGGCGTCGCTCAAGCCGAGGGCCGCCGTGTAGGGCAGGGCGGTGATCGCGTCGGCGCCGCCGAGGCCGGCCGAGCAGGCGGCCATGGAGGTGCGCAGGATGTTCACGAAGGGGTCGCGCCGGGTCATCATCCGCCAGGCGGTCTCGGCATGGAGGCGCAGGGGCCGGGGGTCGAGGCCGCAGGCCGCTTCCACCCGGGCCCAGAGCCGGCGCATGGCCCGGAACTTGGCGATGGTCAGGAACTCGTCGGCATCGGCCGTGAGCAGCACCGCCACGGCCTCCCGGGCGCGCTCCAGCGGGTGCCCGTTGGCTTCGAGGGCGCGCAGATAGGCCACCGCGGTGGCCAGCACGGCCGCGAGCTCGGTCGCCTCGCTGGCGCCGGCCTCGTGGTAGGGCCGGCCATCGGCAAGGCAGGCGCGTCCCGAGAAGCCCTCCGCGTCGAAGGCCGCCAGGGTGCGGGCGATCTCGGCGCCATAATCCTCCGCCAGGGACCCACCGGCCGCCAGGGTGCCGATGGGGTCGAGGCCGAGGTCGAGGTCGAGGCCCTTCAGGGTCTCGCCGCGGGCCGCGACCACGTCCCGGATCAGGAAGGCGGCCTCGATTCCGCGCGCGCCCGCATCGAGGCGGGTGGCGATCAGCGGCAGCATCACGTTGCCGAGGGCTGCGTCGAGGTCGGCGGCGGTGGTGGCGGTGAGGCCGTAGCCCCGCGCGGAGGGGGCGCCGGCGAAGACCAGGGTGAGGGCGTCGGCGCCGCCCTCGAGATCGGCCAGGGCGAGGGCGCTCGCCTGGGCGCCGTCCGGGTGGTCGACCCGCTGGGCCACGCGCCACGGGCCGGGGGCCCGCACCGGCTGCGCCACCGGCGCGGCGGCGTCGTAGAGGGGTTCGATGCGGATGCCGTCGGCGGTCTTCGCGACGAGGCGCTTCTCGAAGTCGCCGCCCTTCAGAACACCGTCGACGAGGCCGAGCCAGCGCGCGCGGGTCGCGGGCGGAAACAGGTCGGCGAGGGGACGGTCTTCCATCGGGGCTGGCCTCCGCAGATGCTTGGCTCCGGCCAAGCGGCTTGGCGCCAGCCAAGCGTGGCCGGACATCCTTATCCGGACAGCCCTTGCACGGGGCGGCGCGCGGACGCAATCGCCTCCCCGTTCTGTATTTTTTATCCCGATCGATCCGGGGACCGGGCGACGCGCGTCAGCCGAAGATGATGAGGCCGGCGAAGCCCAGCGAGCCGACGATGATGCGCCACCAGGCGAACAGCCGGAAGCCGTGGGAGGCGACGTAGTCGAGCACCGTCCGGACCACGATGAAGGCCGAGATAAAGGCGACGATGAAGCCGATCACGATCAGGCCGGTGTCGTCCCGCGACAGGTTCTTGTAGTTGTCGAGCAGGTCCTTGGCGAAGGCCCCCGCCATGGTGGGGATCGCGAGGTAGAACGAGAACTCGGTGGCCGAGCGCTTGTCGGCCCCCATCAGCATCGCGCCCACGATGGTGGCGCCCGAGCGCGACACGCCGGGGATCATCGCGAGGCACTGGAACAGGCCGATTCGGAAGTCCATCGGCAGGGTGAAGTCGAAGACGTCCCGCTTCTTCACCTCGAGGTCGGTCTCGTCGAGGACGAGGAGGACGATGCCGCCGGCGACCAGGGTCGCGCAGACGATCCAGGGATTGAAGAGATAGTACTTGATGTACTTCGAGAAGAGGCCGCCGATGATCGCCGCCGGCAGGAAGGCCACCAGGATTCCGAGGACGAATCGACGGGCCTTGGGGTCGTTGGGCAGCGCCAGGGTGATGCCGAGGAGCCGGCGGAAATAGACGGCCAGGATCGCCAGGATCGCGCCGAGCTGGATCAGCACCTCGAAGGTGTTGTTGGGCGATTCGAAGCCGATGAAGTGGCCGACGAGGAGCTGGTGCCCGGTGGACGAGACCGGGATGAACTCGGTCGCCCCCTCCACCACGGCAAGCACGACCGCCTTCGCGATGCCCATCGCATCCATCATCTCAGCGCCTCGACGGTTGGGGGTGTTTCGGGGGACCGGGCCGGTCCGGAGCGGGGGGTGTGGATCCACCTCGCGCGGCCTTCGCGGATCGAGGCTGATCCGTCAAGGTTGACGGATGGTTATCGCGTTCGCGCCAGGCATGTTAATGAGGCGGCAATCATCGGGCCATAAGTGTTATCGCCGCCGACCATCCCCGCGGGGCACCGACGCGGCCCGTCCCCCGGCACACCCTCCCCGTTCGAAACGGCCTCGATGGCGACGCTTTACCACTCTCCCTTCTGCCCGCATTCCCGCTTCATCCGCCTCGTCCTGTCCGAGATGGGCATGGAGCCGACGCTGATGGAGGAGCGTGCCTGGGACCGGCGCGAAGCCTTCCTGCTGATCAACCCGGCCGGGACGACGCCGGTGCTGGTGGAGCAGACCGGGCTCGCCGTGCCGGGAGCCGGAATCATCGCCGAGTATCTCGACGAGACCCGCGGGCTCGGCCTCAGCGGCCGGCGCCTCCTGCCCGAGACCCCGGCGGCCCGGGTCGAGGTCCGCCGCCTGCTCGACTGGTTCCTGGTGAAGTTCAACGCCGAGGTGACCGAGTACCTCGTCACCGAGAAGATCTCGAAGCGCTTCATGAACAGCGCCAACGGCGGCGGCCCGCCGGACATGAACGCCATTCGCGCCGCGCGCACCAACGTGCGCTACCACATGAAGTATATCGGCTACCTCATGTCCCGCCGGAAATGGCTGGCGGGCGACCATCTGACCTATGCCGATCTCGCCGCGGCGGCCCACCTGTCCTGCGTGGATTATCTCGGCGACGTGCCATGGGACGAGGACGAGACGGCGAGGGACTGGTACGCGCGGGTGAAATCCCGCCCGTGCTTCCGCACCCTGCTGGCCGACCGGGTGCCGGGCATGGCGCCGGCGGACCACTACGCGAACCTGGATTTTTGAACCCAAAGCGGACGCCGCAGGCCCGGGCCGCCACCAGGGCGCCCCGAACCGTCCTCGCGGGCGCCGACCTGCGTCGCGCCGTCGAGGCGCGCGCTCGCCTCCTCGGCTTCGAGGCCGTCCGCGTCACCCGGCCCGACGCCGTGCCCGAACTGAAGGCCCGGCTCCCCGCCTGGCTCGCCGCCGACCACCACGGCAGCATGGAGTGGATGGTCGAGCGGGCCGACCAGCGCGCCGACCCCGCCACCCTGTGGCCGGGGGTGCGCAGCGTGGTCATGCTCGGCATGAATTACGGCCCGGAGCACGATCCCCTGGCCCTCCTGGCCCGGCGCGACCGGGGCGCCATCGCGGCCTATGCCCAGCGGCGCGACTACCACGAGGTGGTCAAGGGCAAGCTGAAGGAGCTCGGCGGCTACCTCTCGGCCAAGGGCGACGTCCGGGTGAAGGTCTTCGTCGACACCGCCCCCGTGATGGAGAAGCCGCTCGCCGCCGCCGCCGGCCTCGGCTGGCAGGGCAAGCACACGGTGCTGGTCTCGCGCGACCTCGGCAACTGGCTGCTGCTGGGGGCGATCTACACCTCGGCCGAGCTGGAGCCGGACGCGCCGGAGGCCGACCATTGCGGCTCCTGCCGCCGCTGCCTCGACATCTGCCCGACCAACGCCTTTCCGGCGCCCTACCAGCTCGATGCGCGCCGCTGCATCGCCTACCTCACGATCGAGCATGCCGGGCCGATTCCGACGGCGTTCCGCACCGCCATCGGCAACCGGGTCTTCGGCTGCGACGACTGCCTCGCCGTCTGCCCCTGGAACAAGTTCGCCGCGGTGGCCGCCGAGGGCCGCATGGCCGCCCGCGCCGATCTCGCGGCGCCGCCCCTGGCCGAGCTCGCCGGCCTGGATGAATCTGCCTTCCGGGTCCGCTTCGCCGGCACGCCCGTGAAGCGCACGGGCCGGGACCGCTTCCTGCGCAACGTCCTCATCGCCATCGGCAACTCCGGCGAGCCCGGTCTCGCCGCGGCGGCCGAGGCGAACCTGTCCGATCCGTCGCCCCTCGTGCGCGGCATGGCGGTGTGGGCCCTCGGGCGCCTCGTCCCTCCGGGAGGGTTGCGGGCCCTTTTCAACGCCCGGGGTTTCGGCGAAACCGACGATGCCGTCCGGGCCGAGTGGCGCCTGGCCCTCGATTCCGACGGCCCCGAGACGACAGGACCCGTTGCTGCATGAACCTCTTCGTCTTCGGTCTCGGCTTCACCGCCCGGCGCTTCGTGGAGCGCGCTCGCGACCGCTTCGACGCGGTCCGCGCCACGGTCACCGATCCGGCGCGGACCGGACCCGGCGACATCGCCGCGATGCGGGCCTTCGGACCGGGTTCCGACGACCCCCGCATCGCGGCCGACCTCGCCGACACGGACGTGCTCCTCGTCTCGGCCCCTCCGGTCCGCGACCTCGACACGACCCTCGGCGTATACCGCGACGCCATCGCGAAGAGCGGCATCGGCTGGATCGGCTATCTCTCGACCATCGGCGTCTACGGCGACCACCAGGGCGCCTGGATCGACGAGGATACCGCTCCCAGTCCGGTGAGCGGGCGCTCGCAGGGGCGCCTCGCCGTCGAGGAGGCCTGGCTGGCGCTGGGCCGCGAGACCGGCAAACCCGTCCAGGTGTTCCGCCTGTCGGGCATCTACGGCCCGGGCCGCAACCCGATCGTGAAGCTGCGCGAAGGCAAGTCGCAGCGGATTATCAAGCCGGGCCAAGTCTTTAACCGCATCCACGTGGACGACATCGCCACGACGCTCCTGGCCTCGATCGACAAGCCCCGGGGCGGCGCGGTCTACAACGTCACCGACGACGAGCCGACGCCGCCGCAGGTGGTCACCGAGTACGCCGCCAAGCTCGCCGGCCTGCCGCTGCCGCCGGAGGTCGATTTCGAGACCGCCGACCTCAGCCCCATGGCGCGCAGCTTCTACGGCGAGAACAAGCGGGTCCGGAACCACCGCATCCGGGACGAACTCGGCGTCGACCTCGCCTATCCGACCTACCGCGAGGGCCTGGCCGCCCTCGTGGCGGATGCGCGAACGGCGTAGCGGCCCGGCCTGCCCCGTGGACGCCCGGGTCCGGTCGCACCGGCCATCGCGACGGTTCGGCCCGCCTCACCGAGGGACCACGCCGTGAAAATCCTCCATTCCCTTCAGGCGTTACGGGGAATCGCGGCGTGCCTGGTCGTCTACGCCCACGCCTTCGACCTCGCCAGGACCCTGAGTGCCCGGCAGCCCGTTCAGGGCCGCCTCGGCCACCTCGAGGATTTCGGAGCCGTCGGCGTCGACGTCTTCTTCGTCATCAGCGGCGTCATCATCACCCTCACGGCGCAGCGCATCGTCGATCTGCCCTCCGCGCATCGCTTCGCCCTGCGTCGCGTCCTGCGCGTCGTGCCGTATTACTGGCTCCTGAGCGGCCTCGTCGTCGGCCTGACGCTCCTGTCCGGGCTGCCCGACCCGCACCGAATTCCCGCGACGGTGCTGTTCATCCCGTTCAGTGAGCGTGGCTTCGAGATGCCGTACCTCGCCGTCGGCTGGACGCTCTGTTTCGAGATGCTGTTCTATCTCTGCGTCTATCTCGCCCGCGCCTGGCTCTTCTGGACGCCGAGGGGCCGGTTCTCCGCGGCGCTCGCCCTTTTCGCGGGACTCTTCGCCCTCGTGCGGCCCGAGCACCTCACCCTGTTCCTCCTCAATCCGGTCATCCTCGAATTCGGCTTCGGCATCGGCCTCGCGTGGCTCTACCAGCGCGGCACCGTCGGGCGCACGGATGCGGGCTATCTTCTGGCCTTCGGTCTGCTCGGCTTTGCCCTGAACCTGGTCTTCGGCTTCGGTCACGCCTCGGAACTGGAATGCACCGTCGCCCTGCCGGGGGCCGCCTACCGGGTGCTGGTCTTCGGCGTTCCGAGCGCCGGCGTGGTCGGCGGCCTGCTGCTCATGGAGCGCGCCGGCATGCGGATCGGAACGGCGCTGGAGGGCCTCGGGAACGCGTCCTACTCGATCTATCTCACCCACACGATCACGTTCGAACTCCTGCGGGCTGCGGTGGCGCGGGACAGCTTGGCGCCCGACCTCCTCGTCGCCCTGGCGCTGGTCCTCGGCGTCGCTGTCGGCTTCGTGGCCTATCACGCCCTCGAGCGGCCACTCCTGCGTGCCCTCGGAAGCCGGACGGCCCCCGCCGTCGAGGGCCGTCCGGGGCTTGCCGCCACCGGGACGGCGAGACCCTGAGCCGATGGGCCGTCAGGCAGCCCTGCGGTTCGCCGCCGGTCCGAAATGGTCGCGGTAGCGCTCCGCGATGGCCGAGACGGGCAGCACCACGAAGACGTCCGTGGTGCCGAACTGATGGTCCACCACGGCCCCGTCGCCGAAGGTGGCGCCGACGCGCAGGTAGCCCTTGATCAGCGGCGGCAGCGCCTGCAGCGCCGCCTTGGGATCCACGGCCTCACGCGCGAGGCGGTCCATGGCGACGTAGCGCTCGGGCAGGGCGCGGGCGCACCAGCCCTCCGCGGCGCGGGCATGGTGGTGCAGGAAGCTCAGGGGGAGGGCGAGGCGGTCGGGGTCGGTTCCCTCCAGGCTGGCGCAGCCCAGCATGGCGTCGATGCGGTGGTGCTGGACATAGGCCCAGATTCCGGCCCAGAGCAGTTCCACCGTCCGCTTCGTCCGGTAGGGCTTCAGCACGCAGGAGCGCCCGAGTTCGAGGAAGCGCGCCCCCGGATTGGCCGCCATCATCGGGGCGATGTCGTACTCGCCTGCGGTGTAGAAGCCGAAGTGGCTGTCGGCCGCTTCCTGGCGCAGAAGCCGATAGGTGCCGACCACCTTCGGCCGGGCCCGGCGGAAGGGCTTGGTGGCGAAGGGCGTGGTGTTCACGGCCGCGTGATCGATGACGAGGAGGTGGTCGCAGACCGCGTCGTAATCGTCGATGTCCCGGCGCGACAGCATCGCGAAGCCGCTCGGGACCGCCGACATCTCCTCGTAGAACACCCGGTAGCGCAGGCGCTGGGCCCGCCGGATCTCCGCGACGGTGGTGGCGAGGCGGACCTCCAGGGTACCGATCCGGCCGAGGGTCGGGGGGAGGCCTGGCGCGGCCAGGGGCTTCCTTAGGCGGGGCTTGAACCGGATCGGCGCCGCCCCGGGCGGGAGCAGCAGACCGCGGGGATGGAAGGCCGGCAGGCCGCCGCGTCCCGCCTCGGCGGTGCGCTGCTTCAGCCGGGCGAAGGGGGCGTGCACATGCGCCTCCCAGCCATTGAGCCACGCCATGGAGGCATCGCGCGCGAAGTTCGGGACCATCGTCCAATCCGCCCTGTCGGGACACCGAGGCGGCTCCGCGGGAGCCCCTGGCCTCGTGCCTTCGGGACGTCACAACATCACGAAGCCCACACGCTTTTATGACACGGATTGCCGTTTAGCCAGAGAGGTTTGCAACGGGAAGGACCCGGCAGCTCGGCGACCGCCCGATGGGTAGTCGCCGAAGGACCGGGCCCGCCGATCGCACACGAATGGACTCAGACGAACTGGTTCAAACCCGGGATCGAGCCGACGATCGGTCCCATCACGTCCTCTCCGGCCTTCTCGCGGCCGTAGGCGAACAGTTCCTGGCCGAGGGGCTGCATCTGGCCCATCGGCACACCGGCCGACATCAGCTTCTGGCCCAGCGCCATGACGCCGCCGCCGCCCATCATGCCGCCGAGCATGCCCATCAGGCCGCCGCCGCCTTCGCCGGCATTGGCCTCGGCGATCGTGGTCTCGGATCCCGGCAGGGCGCTGAGCAGCTGGCTCACCTCGGTGGCGGGCCCCTCCTTCTGGAGGAAGGCCAGGATATGGCCGATGGCGGTCTGGGCCGTGGCGGCGTCGAGGCCGGTCCGGTTCGTCACGCGGGCGATCAACTCTTCCATCTCAAACGGGCTCCTGGGTGGCCGGGTGTTCCGCGCGGCCGGGATTGCTGCTCGGTCGGGATGTTGTCCTTCCGGCCTCGTCGCCCCGAAATCAAGGCCGGCCCGCGAAGCGCTGGAAAATGCCGCGGTCGCGGCCCATAACCCTCACGGTCGATGCCGCCGCGCCCAGGCCGGCGAAGAGGAACGGACGGTCATGCAGGACGATGGCACGATCCTGGTCGGTAAGGCGCCGCTGAAGGACGGCAGCCTGAAGCCCGAGGGCCTAACCCTCCGGCTCGCCAATCGCCACGGCCTTGTGGCGGGGGCCACCGGCACCGGCAAAACCGTGACCCTGCAGGTCATGGCGGAAGGGTTCTCCAACGCCGGCGTCCCCGTCTTCGCCGCCGACATCAAGGGGGATCTCTCGGGCCTCGCGGCGGCCGGGGAATCTAAGCCGGTCTTCGTCGGGCGCGCCGCGGAACTGGGGATCCCCTACGAGCCCGACCGGTTCCCGACGGTGTTCTGGGACCTGTTCGGAGATCAGGGCCATCCGATCCGCTGCACCGTCATCGAAATGGGGCCGTTGCTGCTCGCGCGCCTGCTGGAGCTCAACGACACCCAGGAGGGCGTCCTCAACATCGCCTTCCGGGTCGCCGACGACAACAAGTGGCCGGTCCTCGACCTCAAGGATCTGCGGGCCCTGCTTCTCTACCTCACCGAGAACCTGAAGGCGGTCTCGGGCCAGTACGGCAACGTCTCGGCGGCCTCCGTGGGCGCCATCCAGCGCCAGCTCCTGATGCTCGAGAACCAGGGAGCGGACCGCTTCTTCGGAGAGCCGGCCCTCGACCTCAACGACTTCATGCGGGTGGACCGCGAGGGCCGGGGCATCGTCAACATCCTGGCCGCCGACAAGCTGATGCAACGGCCTCGGCTCTACGCCTCGTTCCTGCTCTGGATGCTCTCCGAGCTGTTCGAGCAGCTGCCCGAGGTCGGCGACCTCGACAAGCCGAAGCTGGTGTTCTTCTTCGACGAGGCGCACCTCCTGTTCGACGACGCCCCGAAGGCCCTCCTCGACGCGGTGGAGCAGGTGGTGCGCCTGATCCGCTCGAAGGGCGTCGGCGTCTACTTCGTGACGCAGAATCCCCTGGACGTACCGGAATCGGTCCTCGGCCAGCTCGGCAACCGGGTGCAGCACGCCCTGCGCGCCTTCACGCCCCGCGACCAGCGCGCCGTGAAGGCCGCGGCCGAGACCTTCCGCCAGAATCCCGGTTTCGACGTCGCCAAGGCCATCACCGAGCTCGGCGTCGGCGAGGCCCTCGTCTCGTTCCTGGAAGCGAAAGGCACGCCTTCGGTCGTCGAGCGCGCCCTGATCGCCCCGCCCCAGGGCCGCGTCGGTCCCATCACCCCGGCCGAGCGCGCCGAGCTCCTGGCGAAGAGCCCGGTGCGCGGCAAGTACGACCAAGCGGTCGATAACGAGAGCGCCTACGAGATGCTGGCCGCCCGCAAGGGCCTCGGCGGCGGAGCGGACGGGGCCCAGGCCGCCGAGGGGAGCCTGGGCGGAATGCTCGGCGGCTGGCTCGGGGGCGTCCTTGGCGGCAAGCCCGCCGGTAAGGGCGGCCGCCGGCCGGCCCCCGGCCTCGCCGAGCAGGTGCTCGGCAACGCCGCCCGCTCGATGGCCCGCAAGGTCGGGACCGAGGTGGGCAACGCGATCCTGCGGAACGTCCTGGGCGGCTTGACGAAGCGGTAGCTTGTCGGGCGCCGAGGCTTCGCGCCCGCATTGACAAATCACCCCGTCCCCGCCTATCCACCGCCTCTCGCGCGGCTTCCTCGACGAAGTCCGCGCGTTTCGCGTTCGCGCTCGGCCCAGGCATCAAGCCCCGATCCGGTGTCGCGGATGACCTGAACAAGAAGACGGTCCAGGCTCGCTTCGCGGCGAGCGGGAGACCGGCAGAGAACACGAAGAGAGAACGATGTTCGCAGTCATCAAGACAGGCGGCAAGCAGTATCGCGTCGCCGCCAACGACACCATCACGATCGCCACCCTCGCGGGTGAGGCCGGTTCGGCCGTCACCTTCGGTGACGTGCTCCTGTTCACGAACGGCGAAGGCGCCACTCAGGTCGGCGCGCCGCTGCTCTCGGGCATCAGCGTCACCGGCGAGATCGTCAGCCACGGCCGCGACGCGAAGGTCATCGCCTTCAAGAAGCGCCGCCGCCAGAACTCCCGCCGCAAGCGGGGCCACCGCCAGCATCACACGGTGGTCCGCATCACCGGCATCAGCGCCTGACGATCCGACCTGAGATCCAAGAATTCGGAGTAATTCCCCATGGCTCATAAAAAAGCAGGCGGCTCGTCCCGCAACGGCCGCGACTCGGCCGGCCAGCGCCTCGGCGTGAAGAAGTTCGGTTCGGAAGCCGTCATTCCGGGCAACATCATCGTGCGCCAGCGCGGCACCAAGTGGCATCCCGGCACCAATGTCGGCATCGGCACGGACCACACCCTGTTCGCCAAGGCCGCAGGTCGGGTGCTGTTCGAGACGAAGCGCGGTCGCGCTTTCGTCACCGTCGTGCCGATGCAGGAAGCCGCCGAGTAAGGCGCCGAGCCAGGGCCTTCCGCCAGGCGGGCCCGACCACCAGATGATCCCGGGGAAGATGGGAAACCGTCTTCCCCGTTGTCGTTTCGTCCAACGTGTCGCCCGTCGACGTTTCGGCGCCGCGTCCGTGCCGAGCCCCAAACCGATCCGAGTCCGCCCGTGAAATTCCTCGACGAAGCCAAGGTCTATGTCCGCTCCGGTGACGGCGGCGCCGGCTGCGTCGCGTTCCGGCGCGAGAAGTTCATCGAGTTCGGCGGCCCGAACGGCGGCGACGGCGGGCGCGGCGGCGACGTCTGGGTCGAGTGCGTCGACGGCCTCAACACCCTGATCGACTACCGCTACCAGCAGCACTTCAAGGCCAAGAAGGGCGAGCACGGCATGGGCTCGAACCGCCATGGGGCCAACGGTGCCGACGTGGTGCTGAAGGTGCCGGCCGGCACCGAGATCCTGGCCGAGGACGGCGAGACCCTGATCGCCGACATGACCCATGTCGGCCAGCGTGTACGTCTCGCCAAGGGCGGCAACGGCGGCTTCGGCAACGCCTACTTTACCACCTCGACCAACCGCGCCCCGAAGCATGCCAACCCGGGCCTGGAAGGCCACGAGCAATGGGTCTGGCTGCGCCTGAAACTCATCGCGGATGCGGGTCTCGTCGGGCTGCCGAACGCCGGCAAGTCGACCTTTCTCGCCACCGTGACGGCGGCCAAGCCCAAGATTGCCGACTACCCCTTCACGACGCTGCACCCGGGCCTTGGCGTGGTGCGCTCCGACGAGCGTGAGTTCGTTCTCGCCGACATCCCAGGCCTGATCGAGGGCGCCCATGACGGCGTCGGCCTCGGCGACAAGTTCCTGGCCCATGTGGAGCGCTGCCGGGTGCTGCTGCACCTCGTCGAAGCCACCAATGAACATGCGGGCCAGACCTACAAGCTCGTTCGGCGCGAGCTCGAAGCATACGGCCACGGCCTCGACGAGAAGCCCGAGATCGTGGCGCTCTCGAAGGCCGACGTCGTTGATCCGGACGTGCTCAAGGAGCAGGTCGCGCGCCTGAAGCGTGCCTCGAAGAAGAAGCCCCTCATCCTTTCATCGGCCACCGGCCTCGGCGTGCAGGACGCCCTGCGGGCGCTCGCCCGGGAGATGGACGCCGCCAAGCTCGCCGAGGCCGAGGCGCGGCCGGCGGAGGCGTGGCAACCCTGAGGAGGGGCAACCCGGTCTTGTGCGGCGGGCAACCGGTCGTCACAAGCGCTCCATCGTCCTCTCGCCGACGCTTCCGATGACCTCCGCCGTTCAGCCCCCCAATCTCCAAGATTTCCGTCGCATCGTCATCAAGGTCGGTTCGGCCCTCCTGGTCGACCGGACGCGCGGGCGCCTGCGCCATGCCTGGTTGAGTGCGCTCGCCGAGGACATCGCCGACCTTCATGCCAGCGGCGCCGACGTGCTGGTCGTCTCCTCCGGGGCCATCGCCCTGGGACGCACGGTGCTGGGCTACCCGCCCGGAACTCTGCGCCTGGAGGAGAGCCAGGCGGCGGCGGCCGTCGGACAGATCGCCCTGGCGCGGCACTGGTCCGAAGCTCTGGGCCATCACGGCATCGCCGCCGGCCAGATCCTGGTGACGCCGCAGGACACCGAAGAGCGCCGGCGCTACCTGAATGCCCGTGCCACGGTGCTGAAGCTCCTCGAGGTGCGCGCCGTACCCGTCGTGAACGAGAACGACACGGTGGCCACCAGCGAGATCCGCTACGGCGACAACGATCGCCTGGCTGCCCGCGTCGCCACGATGATCGGGGCCGATGTGCTGGTGCTGTTCTCGGACATCGACGGGCTCTACACCGCGCCCCCGCACACCGATCCGGCGGCGCGCCACCTGCCCCTGATCGAGCGGATCACCCCCGAGATCGAGGCCATGGCGGGTGGGCCGGCCTCGGAACTCTCCCGCGGCGGGATGCGCACCAAGGTCGAGGCGGCCAAGATCGCCGCGAGCGGCGGCACCCACATGATCATCGCCGACGGGCGCGAGAAGAATCCCCTGCGCACCATCCTCCGGGGCGGGCGCTGCAGTTGGTTCCTGTCCGGCTCGAACCCCGTCACCGCCCGCAAAAGCTGGATCGCCGGCTCCCTGGAGCCGCGTGGCATCCTCACGGTCGACGCCGGCGCGGCGCGGGCCCTCCAGGGCGGCGCGAGCCTGCTGCCCGTAGGCGTGACGAAAGTCCAGGGCGGCTTCGGCCGCGGCGACGCGGTGGTGATCCGCGACGAGGCCGGGCGCATCCTCGGGCGCGGGCTCGTGGCCTATGACAGCGATCAGGCCCTGCGCATCATCGGCCGGCCGAGCCGGGAGATCGCGGACCTCCTCACCCATCCGGGTCGGGCCGAGATGGTCCACCGCGACGACCTCGCTATGGTGTGGGAATAGCAGCTCTGTCAGCGGCGATGCTTGTTGAGACGGTATCCGGCATGGCATGACGGGCGGGAACACATAGCGGCCGCGCCCCTTTCCGCGACGGTCGCGAGGATGAAGGCCGTGCCCGTTCTGAACCTGCGAACCGATTTTGCGCCCCCCGGCGATCTCTCTGAGGAGATGAACGCCATCGGCCGGCGCGCCCGCGCCGCCGCCCGCCAGATCGCCCTCGCGCCAGCTCAGACCAAGGACACGGCCCTGCGCCTGATCTCCGAGCGCCTGCGCGCCGAGCGCGACGTCATCCTGGCCGAGAACATCCTTGACGTTGAGGCGGCTCGTGCTGCCGGCCAGACCCAGGCGCTCATCGACCGCCTCACCCTCGATCCGGGCCGTCTCAACGGCATCGCGGACGCTGTGGCCAAGATTGGCGCGCTGCCCGATCCCGTCGGACGTCAGGTCGCGGCCTTCGAGCGGCCCAACGGCTTGCTCATCGAGCGCATCGCCGTCCCGCTTGGCGTGATCGGCGTCATCTTCGAGAGCCGGCCCAACGTGACCGCTGATGCCGGTGCGCTCTGCCTGAAGGCCGGCAACGCCGCAATCCTGCGGGCGGGCTCGGACAGTCACCGTTCCGCCATGGCCATCGCCCGCGTCATGCGCGCCGGGCTCGATGCCGCCGGCCTCCCGGCCGACGCCATACAGATCGTGCCGACCCGCGACCGCGCCGCGGTGGGAGCGATGCTCACCGGCCTCAACGGGGGCATCGATGTCATCGTGCCCCGTGGTGGGCGCGGCCTGGTGGAACGCGTGCAGGCGGAGGCCCGGGTTCCGGTCTTCGCCCATCTCGACGGCATCTGCCACGTCTACGTGGCGGCCGACGCCGACCTCGACATGGCCCGTACCGTTCTGCTCAACAGCAAGATGCGCCGCACCGGCATCTGTGGGGCCGCCGAGACCCTGCTCGTCGACCATGCCTGTGCCGACACGCACCTAGCCCCCCTCGTCTCCGCCCTCCTGGATGCCGGCTGTGCCGTGCGCGGTGACGCCGCTACCCAGGCGGTCGACGACCGGGTCACCGCCGCCAGCGAGGCGGACTGGCGCACCGAGTATCTTGACGCCATCATCTCGGTACGGGTTGTCGGCGGCCTCGACGCCGCGATCGAGCACATCGAGACCAACGGCTCGCACCACACCGACGCGATCGTCACCGACGACATGACCGAGGCGACCCGCTTCCTCGCCGAAGTCGACTCGGCGATCGTGACCCACAACGCCTCGACCCAGTTCGCCGATGGCGGCGAGTTCGGCTTCGGCGCAGAGATCGGCATCGCCACCGGACGGATGCACGCGCGTGGGCCGGTGGGTGTCGAGCAGCTGACGACCTTCAAATATCGCGTTCACGGGAACGGGCAGACGCGTCCTTGACGCGGTCTCGCCTGACCCGACCGGGTCCCGATGCGCCTTGACGCGTCGGGGCCGGTGCACCTGCCCCCCGTCGCGCCGGGCCTGCGCATCGGCCTCTACGGTGGCTCGTTCAACCCGGCCCATCTCGGGCACCGGCATGTCAGTCTCGTCGCCCTGCGGCGGCTGAGCCTCGACCGCCTCTGGTGGATGGTGACGCCGGGCAATCCGCTGAAGGATCGGGGCGAACTCGCGGCCATCGACCGGCGGGTCGCCGAGGCGGACCGCGTCGCCGACCATCCACGCATCGACGTCACCGATTTCGAATCGCGGATCGGCGCGCGCTACACCCGCCAGACCCTGCGCTTCCTCACCCGCCGCAATCCATCGGTGCGCTTCGTTTGGATCATGGGCGCCGACAGCCTCGCGACATTTCATCGCTGGCAGGGATTTTTCGAGATCGCGCGCGTGATGCCAATCGCGATCATCGACCGGCCCGGCTTCACGCTGACGGCCCCGGCCGCCCGCGCCGCCCGGGCCCTGGCGCGCTGGCGTCTTCCCGAAGCGGAGGCGCCCACCCTGGCCGACAAGCCGGCCCCGGCCTGGGTCTTCCTGCACGGGCCACGCTCGACCCTCTCGTCGACGGCGCTGCGGGCCAGGACGGGGGACGGTGCCTAGGCCGGTCATGGAAAAGGCAAGAGCCACGTTCCACTTTATCCGCATACAGGGTACGATCACGGGATGACGATGGCGATTGCAGGAACCCAGACGCTGAACGACGCGGTCCATACCGGAGCCCCCGGCTCCGAAGACTCCACCAACCGGAAGATCGACGATCTCCGGAGCTTGGCTCTCGATTGCCTCGAGGACATGAAGGCCGAAGAGACGATCGAGATCGATCTGATGGGCCGGACCTCCCTGGCCGACACCATGATCATCACCTCCGGCCGCTCCCAGCGCCATGTCGGCGCCATCGCAGACCGGGTCCTGCAGGAGATGAAGTCGAAGGGGCTCGGCACTGCCCGCGTCGAGGGCCTCCCGGCCTGCGACTGGGTGCTCATCGATGCCGGCGACATCATCCTGCACATCTTCCGGCCGGAGGTGCGCGGCTTCTACAATCTCGAGAAGATGTGGGGCGCCGATCGGCCGACCAGCGATCGTCCCCTTTCCGCCGTCGCCGAGTGAGCGCCGGCACCGCTTCGTGCGCCTCCTCGTGGCGGCAGTCGGCCGCCTGAAGCCCGGACCCGAGCGCGACCTTGCCGCCCGCTACCGCGAACGGGCCGCACAGCTCGGGCGCGGCCTCGGATTCGCCGCCTGCGACATCGCCGAGATCCCCGAGAGCCGGGCTCGCCGCGCGCAGGACCGCGCCGTCGAGGAAGGAGCTGCGATCCTCGCCCATGCGGCCGCCGGCGCGGCGCTGGCGGTCTATGACGAGCGCGGCCGCGCCGATCTCACGAGCGAGACCATCGCGACGCGCGTCGGCGCCTGGCGCGATGCGGGCCGCTCCGTCCTCGTCCTCGCCATCGGGGGCGCCGACGGCCTGGACACCACCGTGCGGGACCGGGCCGAACTCAGCCTCTCGTTCGGAGCCGCCACCTTGCCGCACGGGCTTGTGCGCGTCCTCGCCCTGGAGCAGGTGTATCGCACGCTGACGATCCTTGCCGGCCACCCGTACCACCGCGGAAACCTCGACGAGCGATGAACCCGGCTACGCGACGCAGGCGAGACTGCATGAGGGGCGGCGTGCTGGCGCTCGTCCTCCTGGCGCCCCCGCTCCTCGCCGCGCCGGCCGCACTCCGCGCCGAGGAACCGGCGACGCCGGAGGCGGTTCAGAAGGCTCTCGAAGAGAAGACCCGTCGCGCCGAGAACCTCAGGCGCATCGAGGACGCCCTCACCGCCAGCACCGGGGCCCGCGCCAAGTACGAGGCGGAGATCGCCAGCATCGGCGGCGACCGGGCCAAGCTCAACACCGCGCTTCTGGACGCTGCGCGCCAGGCGCAGGCCACCGAGGTCCGGATGAGCCGGCTGGAGGAGCGCCTCAAGACGCTCGGTGCCAGCGAGGCGGCCTTGCGCCGCTCGCTGGATTCCCGCCGCGGCGTGATCGCGGAAATCCTGGCGGCCCTGCAGCGGATGGGGCGGCGGCCGCCCCCCGCCGTGCTGGTGCGGCCGGAAGACGTGCTCGCCGTGATCCGTACCTCGATGCTGCTCGGGGCCGTGGTGCCCGAACTGCGCGGTGAGGCCGAGACCCTTGCCGCCGACCTCTCCGAACTCGTGAGGCTGAAGGGCCTCATCGCAGCCGATCGCGAAGGATTGACCAACGATCTCGCGGGCTGGGCCCGCGAGCAGCAGCGCCTGAACGCCCTCATCGCCGCGCGCCGCACCCGTCAGGCCGAAGTCGAGAGCGGCCTCGCGGCCGAGCGGACCCGCACGGCCGAGCTGTCGGTACAGGCCCGCAGCCTCAAAGATCTCCTCGACCGGATGGAGGGGGAGGTCGCCTCCGCCCGCCGGGCCGCGGAGGAGGCCAAGGCCGCCGAGACCCGCGAGGCCCGGGCGACGCAGGAGCGCTTCGCTGCCGCCGGGGCCCGGGATCCTGCCCGGCTTTCGCCGAAGGTGCGCTTCGTCGACACCCGTGGCGACCTGCCGCGTCCGGTCAGCGGGGCGCTCCTGCGCAGCTTCAACCAGCCCGACGGCAACGGCGGCACCACCCGCGGCATATCGCTCGCGACACGGCCGAAGGCCGTGGTTTCGTCACCGGCCGATGGCTGGGTGTCCTTCGCCGGGCAGTTCCGCTCCTACGGGCGACTCTTGATCATCAACGCCGGCGATGGCTACTATCTCTTGTTGGCGGGGATGGACCAGATCAACGTCGAAGTCGGCCAGTTCGTGCTCGCGGGCGAGCCGGTGGCGGCGATGGGGGAGGGCGGTACCGGCGCCGATGCGGCAGCCGCGGATCGCGGCGATCCGGTCCTGTACGTAGAGTTCAGAAAAGACGGCGGCTCCATCGATCCGGAGCCTTGGTGGGCGAAAAGCCCCAGCGAGAAGGTTCGCGGATAATGCGCAAGGTTTCCCTCGTTCTGCTCGGCGCGTTCCTCGGCGTCGGGTCCTCCATGGTGGCGACCCAGACCCGACTGCTCTCGGGGACGAGCGCGGTCGCGGCCTCCGCGGAGACCTACCGCCAGCTCAGCCTGTTCGGCGACGTGTTCGAGAAGGTGCGCACCGACTACGTCGAGAAGCCCGACGAGGCGAAGCTGATCGAGGCGGCCGTCAACGGCATGCTGACCTCGCTCGATCCGCATTCGAGCTACATGGATGCCAAGAGCTTCCGCGACATGCAGGTGCAGACCCGCGGCGAGTTCGGCGGCCTCGGCATCGAGGTCACGATGGAAGACGGCCTGATCAAGGTCGTGACCCCGATCGACGACACGCCCGCCTCGAAGGCCGGTATCCTTACCAACGACGTCATCACGCAGATCGACGAGGATCAGGTCCAGGGTCTGACCCTGAATCAGGCCGTCGACAAGATGCGCGGCCCGGTGAACTCGCCGGTGAAGTTGAAGATCAGCCGCAAGGAGTCGAAGGACCCGATCGAGGTCACGCTCAACCGCGACGTGATCAAGATCAAGCCCGTGCGCTCCCGCGCCGAGGGAGGCGACGTCGGCTACATCCGCCTGACCCAGTTCAACGAGCAGACCTTCGACGGTCTGCGTGCGGCGATCGACAAGCTGAACACCGACATCGGCGCCGACAAGCTCAAGGGTTACGTGCTGGATCTCCGCAACAATCCGGGCGGTCTCCTCGACCAGGCCGTGATGGTGTCGGACGCCTTCCTCGACCGGGGCGAGATCGTGTCCACCCGCGGCCGCAACCCGGACGAGACGCAGCGCTTCTCGGCCAAGGCCGGCGACCTGACCAAGGGCAAGCCGATCGTCGTGCTGGTGAACGGCGGCTCGGCCTCGGCCTCCGAGATCGTGGCCGGCGCCCTGCAGGATCACAAGCGCGCCACGGTCCTCGGCACGCGCTCGTTCGGCAAGGGCTCGGTGCAGTCGATCATTCCGCTGGGCGGCAGCGGCGCCCTGCGTCTGACCACCGCCCGCTACTACACGCCGTCGGGCCGCTCCATCCAGGCCAAGGGCATCGAGCCGGACCAGGAGATCCTGCAGGAGGTGCCGGACGAGCTGAAGGGCAAGGACGAGACGAAGGGCGAGGCCGGCCTGAAGGGGCACCTGAAGCAGAAGGACGTCGAGGAGCGCGGCGGTTCGTCCGCCTACGTCCCGCCGGACCCGGCCAAGGACAAGCAGCTCATCGCCGCTTTCGACTTCCTGCGTGGGATCCAGAAGGGCGCGGCCAACACGCCGAAGGCCGCCGTCCCGAACTAAGCGCGATCCGCGGCGCCTTAGCGAAGCGTTAACCATGGCGGCCCCCAATGTCGGTTCAGGACCGACGCTGGGGGCCGTGGCCGTTTCGGCCAGTCCCTCAGCGATCCCCGGTCCGGGAGCCTGGGGAAGCGGCTGCGCGTGGCCACCGACGACATCCTGACCCGTCCGCTCGGCGGCAAGCCGACCGCCGGCCAGCGTCTGCGGGCGCTGCGGCAGGTGCGGGTGACCGCCCCGATGGTGCTCGGCGGCCTCGTGGCGGGCTTCGTGCTCGGCGCCAGCATCCTCGTCGTGGCCGGGGATCCCGAGGGCGGCGAGCCCAGCGCCGTGGCGGTCATCGCGCTCCGCGAACCGGTCCTACCGGAGCCGGCCGTACAGGCATCGAAGCCCGAGGCCGCGAAATCCGGTCCAAGCAGCGCCAGCGACGTCGAGACCGCCTCCGGCGTCACCGTCGTTCGCCCGACGGGCACGGCCGCCCCCACCGATGCGGTGGTCATCCAGGTTCCGTCCACGACCCCGGTGAAGCTGAGCGCCGCTCCGGATCCGCGGCTCGTCGAACGCGGCCGCCACGGCAACATCCCCCGCCTCGGCGAGGGGCGCCTGCGCCCTCTCGACGTCTACGCACGGCCGGATCCCGGTGGTTCCGGGCCCCGCATCGCCATCCTGGTCTCGGGCCTCGGGATCGGCCAGGCGGCGACCGCCAGCGCTATCACCCGCCTGCCCCCGGCGATCAGCCTGGGCTTCGCGCCCTATGGCAGCGACCTCGAGCGGACCGTCGCCCGGGCCCGCGAGGCCGGACACGAGGCCCTGCTCCAAGTGCCCATGGAGCCCTTCGACTATCCCGACAGCGATCCTGGTCCCCAGACGCTTCTCACCAGCTCGCGCCCGCCGGAGAATCTCGATCGCCTGAGCTGGGTGATGAGCCGGTTCTCGGGCTTCGTCGGCATCGTCAACTACATGGGTGCGAAGCTCACCAGCGATCCGGCTGCCCTGGAGCCGGTCCTGCGCGAGATCGGGGCCCGGGGCCTCGGCTTCGTCGACGACGGCACCTCCCCGCGCTCGATCGCCCCCGCGCTGGCCGCCAAGGGGAAGGTGCCCTTCACCCGGGCCGAGATCGTCCTCGACGCCCTGGCGCGACCCGAGGCCATCGACCGGGAACTGGCCCGGCTCGAAGCGCAGGCGCGTCAGAAGGGTTTCGCCTTCGGCTCCGCCTCTGCCCTGCCGATGAGCATCGATCGAATCGCCCGCTGGGCCGCCGAGGCGGAGGCGCGCGGCATCCGCCTCGTTCCCGTCAGCGTCGCCCTGCGTGGGAGCGGCGCAAGTACCCGGCTCACCAGCGCCAAGCCCTGAGACATCCGGAGTAATGGATCGGGCCGGGCGACCCGGCTCGGAATTGCGCTGCGGCGCCGTTTCGTGCGTTGCGGCACATGCCCCGCCTGCCTATGGTCGCCGCCATGACCGCATCCCCGTTCGCCGACGGCGCCGACCTTCCCTACCGTCCCTGCGTCGGCATCACGCTGATCTCGCGCGCCGGTCTCGTCTTCATCGGGCGGCGGCGGGCCGATGCCGGGCCGGAGCACGTGGCGGACGGACGGGCCTGGCAGATGCCCCAGGGCGGGATCGACGAGGGGGAGGATCCGGAAGCGGCCGCCCTGCGGGAGCTGTACGAGGAGACCAACGTCTCGGCCGGCTCCGTGGTGCGCCTCGGCGAGACCCCGGGATGGCTCTCCTACGATCTGCCCCAGGAGGTGCTGAAGCAGGCCTGGAAGGGGCGTTACCGCGGCCAGACGCAGAAGTGGTTCGCCTTCGGCTTCCTCGGTTCGGACGACGAGATCGACGTCGCAACGCCGGGCAACGGTGCCTTCACGTCCGAGTTCGATGCCTGGCGCTGGGAGCCGATCGCCGGGTTGCCGGATCTGATCGTGCCCTTCAAGCGGCCGGTCTACGAAGGCGTGGTCGACGCTTTCTCCGGGTTCACGACGTGGCGCGTCCCGGCGTGACGGCCTGACGCCCGATGCGGTGGTGGTCGATCCCGATCCTCTTGGTGCTCGGCTGGTTCGCGTACACGCTGACGCCGCTCTGGGCGCTCTACGACATCGCCCGCGCGGTCCAGGCGCACGACACCGACTACATCACCCAGCACGTCAATTTCCGATCCCTGCGCCTCTCGGTGATCCGACAGGCCGCCGCGGCGGCCCAGGCGCGGGATCCCGCCGCGCCGGATGCGGAGCCCCGGGAGCGCCAGCGCATCGCCGAGGCCGCTGCGGCCCTGGCAATCCCGATCGCCGAGGCCCTGGTCACGCCCAGGACGGTCGTCGACCTCCTCGATGACGGGTGGCCGCAATCGGTGGAATTTGGCCGCGACGGGCCGGAGCAGAAATCGGGGGGCGGGGGCCTGCGGATCGAGACCCTGCGCCGGCTGATCCCGTTCTATCTCGCTTCCGAGATGCGGGGCTTCCGCACCGTGGTCGTCGGCGTGCCGCCGGAGGCGGGCCGGGACCGCCGCCTGCGGATCCGCCTGCGCCTGCGCGCCTGGACCTGGCGCATCGTCGACATCGAGCTGAACGACGAGCTGCGCGAGCGCATCGCCCAGGCCTTCGCGCGCACCGGCGCGAAGGCGCGCTGAGGCCGCCCCGGCGGCTAGATCTCGTCCTCCGTGCCGCGGTTGGTGAACCGAGCGTTGCCCAGGCCGGTGCCGATGGTGAGTACCCCCCATCGGGTCACGTCCGTCCGGTGCGGAACTTCGCTGAGGCCCTGCACCACGGCATCGTTGTGCATGACAACCATGGTCGGATGCTCGCCGATCCGGGGGATCGCGGCCGTCACCCGCTCGGCGAGATTGAAGTCACGGCCCTCCCAGTTGCCGGGCAGGTTCTGGCCCCCGCGATCGATCGTGCCGTCGGCTTCGATCATGCCGGGACAGCCGATGCCGACGAACGGAGCCAGCGTCAGGCTGGCGCGGTCCGCCCGGCGGATCAGGTCGCCGAGCATGCCCACGAGGCGCTCCACCGCTTCGTCGCGGCTCGGCATCGGGTCCTCGTCGCAATGGCGCCAGATCTCAGAGCGCCAGACCTCGCTGCGCGAGAGGTCCGCGGCCTTCCTCAGATTCGTAACCACGACGCCCGCGCGGATGTTGCTGCCGCCGATGTCGACGGCCAGCAGGCTGTCGTATCCGGAGAACATCCAGGACGGCGCCAGGTGCACCGCGCCGATCAGGCCGCCCTCGTCGGGATGGTGCCGGATCGGTTCGAGGGTGATGCCGAGGCCCCCGGCGCGCAGAAGGTAGCCCGCCCGCGCGACCGCGAGGCGGCCGGCCCGGCTGTCGCTGAAGCCCCCGCCAACCACGATCGCCTGCGTTCCCTCCCAGCCGTCCTGGCCGAGGAAGAGGCGGGCCACGCGGGCGAGTTCCTGCGCGAAGTCCTCGATGGCGCTGAACACCACGCCCGCGGCGAGGGGATCCTCGCCGAGGAGGATCTGGTCGATGCGGCGCTTGGAGAAATCGCAGCTCGCCTTGTCGCCCAGCGGATCGGCGCCCACGGCGCGCAGGCGCTCCCGGCACGCTTCCAGCATCTCGCGGAACGCAGACTTCGAAACCCGGTCGCCGATGAAGCCGTCGCCGTCCTTCAGCTCGATGTTGTAATCGTCGACCACCACCGACGGCAGCCGTTGCGCCGCGTGCGCGATGCCCGCCTCGCGGATCTGAGTGTCCTTCGCCATGCCGCTCCGCTTGCCCCTCGTCGTGTCGTTCTGCGCAGCTCAACGCACGGCGCGTTCATTTGGGCTTGGCGGTTTCGGCCGGGGCCGGCGCTTTCGGCTCGCGGGCCTCCATCAGGTCCTCGGCCTTGTCCTCGTCGGTATCGCCGCCGCGCTCGATGGTCTTCTCGGGGTTCGCGGCGAGGGCCCGCACGATCTCGACCAAGCGCTCGCACTCGGCGGCGTACTTGTAGGTCTCCAGCACGATGGCCGCGTCGCGCAGGGTGCGCAGGTCGCGCACCGTCTGCTTGTTGGCCGTCTCGCGCAGCTCGGCCTTGGCCGCGATGGCCTCCTCAAGCTTGGCGCCCTTCACGTCGCAGGCGGCCGAGGCCGTCGCCGTGCCGGCCAGGAGGACGAGGAGAGGGAGGAACAGATTGCGCATGGGAAGGCTCCGGGCTCCGGCGGCCGAACCCGCGCCGCGCGCGGTCCGGTCTCAACCGTGGTGGGGGTGGGGACGCAGGATCTCGTTGGCGAGGGCCACGAGATGGCTCAGGCGGTAGGGCTTCGGAACGAAGACGGATTGGGTGACGGCCTCGGCCTGCGAGAGGTGGCCGCGTCCACCGGAGGTGTAGACCACCGGCAGGTTCGGCAAGTAGCGGCGCGCGCGATGCGCCAGGGCGATCCCGTTCGTGTTGCGGGCCAGATCGATATCGGTGAAGAGCAGGTCGACGCGCTCCCGCGCCAGGATGTCCTCCGCCGCGTCGGCATCGGCGGCGGTGAGGACGCGGTAGCCCTCGTCGAGCAGCGCCTCGGCGGCGAGCTCGCAGACCATGGCTTCATCCTCGACCACCAGGACGGTCTCGGCGGCGGCGCGCGGGTTGAAGGCGGGATGGGCGGGAAAGGCGCAGGCGAAGGAAATCATGACGCAACTCCTACTCATCCGGCGTGAGCCCCTGGGGGCCGAGCCGGATCGCAAGACAAACGGGTCGCCGAGGCGCATCGTTCGCCGCCGATCACTCCAATTGCGCGGACTTGGTAAGCGAAGCTTTAACCCTGCGGCGGTGCCGGTGAGCGGGTGCGCGTTGCGTCCATGACCCGTCCCTGGCATCTCGGCTTCGGCCTCGTCCTCACGGCCCTGGCCGGCTACGTGGACGCCCTCGGGTTCATCAGGCTCGGCGGCCTCTACACCTCGTTCATGAGCGGGAACACGACCCAGTTCGCGGTCTCCCTCGGGTACGGCGACCCGCACCACGCTCTTCTGCCGGCCCTGCTGATTGCGGCCTTCCTCACGGGCGGCATCTGCGGCGGCGGCCTCTCGGCCCTGACGCCCGCGCGCTGGGTCACCCCGGTCATCCTCGGCTTCGAGACCGCGATCGTCGGCGCCGCCTTCGAGGCCGCCACGGCCGCGCCGGATTCCGGCATCGCCTCGCTGATGCTGGCCTTGGCGATGGGCGCGCAGAACGCTGTGCTGTCCCATGTCCAGGGCTTCCGGGCCGGGACCACCTTCGTGACCGGCGCCCTGTTCGGGTTCGGCCAGAAGCTCGCCCTGGCGCTCGCCCGGCGCGGTGCGCGCACCGCCTGGATCGGCGACGGCGTCGTCTGGCTCGCGCTCCTCGTCGGATCCGTGGCCGGAACGGTCGCCTACGGAAGGCTGGCGTTGTATGCCCTCGCCATTCCCGCCGGCATCGCCGGCCTCCTCGCGCTCGTCGCGACGGTCCTGACGGCGCGCGGCGCCGGCGAAGGCCGCCGTCGCCAAGTGAGCCCGCGAGCCCCTGGTTGAGAGACCCGTTGCGATGAGTGTCCCCTCCCTCCTCGATCACGTGACGCCGCTGGCGGCCGGTGCCCACGTCACCGCCACGGTCTGGTTGAAGGACACCCTGGCCCTCGCCCTCGGGGACGGCGGCGTGCTCCTGGCCTCCGGCGCCGAACTCCGCCGGGTCGAGGCGCATCCGGAGGCCGGCATCTTGGTGGCGGCCGGCGACGGCCGCCGCCTCGTCACCGGCGGCGACGATGGCCGGGTGGTGGCGACCTCCGACGCGGGCGACGTCGTCGAGGTCGCCCGCGCAAAGAACGGTGCCTGGATCGACGCCCTTGCCCTGCATCCCGAGGGCGGCCTCGCCTATGCGGCCGGGCGCAATGTCGTCGCCCGCGACGCGAAGGGGCGGGAGAAGACCTTCGCGGCGCCCTCCACCGCCCGCGGCCTCGCCTTCGCGCCCAAGGGCTACCGTCTCGCGGTGGCGCACTACAACGGCGCCACCCTCTGGTACCCCAACCTCGACACCGCGCCCGACTTCATCGAGTGGAAGGGCTCGCATATCGACGTGACCTGGTCGCCGGACGGCCGGTTCGTCGTGACGACGATGCAGGAGAACTCCCTGCACGGCTGGCGTCTGCAACCCGACCGGGGCCACATGCGGATGTCGGGATACCCTGCGAAGGTGCGCTCGGTCTCCTGGTCGGGCGACGGACACTGGCTCGCGACCAGCGGCGCCGAGGCCGCCATCGTCTGGCCCTTTGACTCCAAGGAAGGCCCCACCGGCAAGGCACCCCGCGAGTGCGGCGTGCGGCCCGCCCGGGTCTCGCGGGTGGCGTTCCACCCCAAGGCCCTGGTCCTGGCCATCGGCTACGAGGACGGCTGCATCCTGCTCGTGCGCTTCGCCGACGCCTCGGAACTGCTGGTCCGGCCCGCGGTGAAGGGCAGCGCCATCTCGGCCCTGGCCTGGGATGGGCGCGGCAGCCGCCTCGCCTTCGGCTGCGCCGACGGGCAGGCCGGCCTCCTGACTCTCCCGGCCTGACCCCGATGGCTCTGTTCGGCTTCGGCAACCGCCGCCCGCCGGCGGATCAGGAGGCCCGCGCGGCGATCGTCGATTGGGTCCGCCGCTGCGGCGGTCTCGAAGAGGCCATCACCGTCAAGGCGAGCGAGATCGTCTGTGCCGACCCGGCCTGCCCGGGTATCGAGACCGTCATCCTGATCCTCGCCCCCGGGCTCCCGACCCGCGCCCTGAAGGTAGGCCGCCCCCTGCCCGACGTGACCGAAGCGGACATCGCCGCGGCGTTCGCCGGGGAGGGAACGGCGTCGCAGGGCTGAGCGGGGCGCCGGAACCCGCCGCGCCGTCGGGCTCTTGTCCTCCGTTGCCACCCGCGCGGAGGGGCCGGTGTTTCGCGTCCTACGCACCTTGGGGCTTGCCCTCGGACTCCTCGGCGGCGCGCTGGCGGCGCAGGCGCCGGAATTCGCCCAGCAATATGCCCAGCGGCTCGGCGGCACCCTGAACGAACTGCGCCGCGTGGTCTCCGGTTTCGAGGCTGATGCCGTTGCCACCGGCCGCAGTCGCGACGATGCGGTGGCACGCCTGCGCGGCGACGGCGACCCTCTCGTCGCCCGGCGCGGCGAGGCGGCGCGCCAGGATATCGTGCGCCTCGCCGCCCTTGAGCGGCAGCGCCGGGAGCTCGCGGAGGCCGGCGGCCCCCTCGGCCGCGTCGTGGCCCTGATGCGCGATCCCGACCTCGCCCTCGCGCGGGCCACCTACCAGGACTACACTCCGGCAATCCCCACCACCGTCGACGGCCTGACCGCCGGCCTGCTCGGCTTCCTGGCCACCTGGGCCGGCTGGCGCATCCTCGCCGATCTCGGTCGGTGGCTCCTGGCGGGTCGTGGCCGGCAGTCCATGACCCGACCGGCGTGAGGACGCGACTGTTGCCCGCCGTCTACAGCGCGGCTCCCGCGGCTGCACTAGGGTCTGACGGTTAGCGCGCGGGCCTCATCCTGGCGCCGTTTCACGGCCTCCTTCGAACCCATGGCGCGCGTTCCTTCCACCTCGGTCGACCCAGCCATCGATGCCGCCGCCCTGTTGCGTCGCATCGGCTTCATCGGCCTGTTCGTGATCATGCCGGTGGCGGCGCAGGTCGCCCGCCGCGCGGTGGTCATCCTCGCGCCGATCTCCATCGTACTCCTGCTCCTGGCGAGCGCCATCGACGGCCGCGCGCGACCGGTCCGCCCGGCCTCCACGCGCCTGCTGCGCTCGCGCGCCTTCCTGGCCGGCTGCCTGGTGATCCTCTGGTCGGCCCTGTCGCTGGTCTGGACGCCGTTTCTGAGCCTCGCCACCGAACGGCTGCTCAACGTCATCGCCACGCTTCTGATGACGATGGCGGCCTATCTCGCTCTGCCGGACCGCATGCGCTCGGCAAACCTCTATCTCCTGCCGGTGGGCGTGGCGGCGGCGGCCATCTTCGCCATCGGGCTTGGGCTCACGGGGCAGGGGCCGTTCGGACAGGGGCTCCTCGGACCCGACGAGGACGCGATCCTCGACCGGGGCCTGATCCTGCTCATCCTGTTCGTCTGGCCGGCCGTCTCGTGGCTCCGCTCGCGCGGGCGCAACAGCGAGGCCCTCGGGCTCGCCCTGCTCGTCTCGGTCGCACTCCTGGTCTCGCCCGGCCCGACAACCCTGGTCGCCTTGGCGCTGGGTGCGGTCGCCTTCGCGCTCGCGGCCTTCCGGCCCATGCTCGCGCCGCGCCTCCTCGGCGTCACGGCGGCCACCCTGCTGGTGTTGGGACCGGTCCTGCCCTTCATCGCCCGGCCGATCGGTGCGACGGTGTTCGGCGGGCGTGCGCCCGGCGTCCTGAGCCTCAAGGCTTGGCAGACCATCGTGACCAGCGAGCCGCTGCGGCTCGTCACCGGGCACGGCCTCGAGACGGCCCTGCGAGGTCGTTACGTCAACTTGTTGCCGATGAACGCGCCGCGGACCCTGCTGTTCGAGCTCTGGTACGAACTCGGCCTCGTCGGGGCCTTCGCGGCGGCCTTCGCCCTGCACGCCGCGATCCGCCGCGCGGGTCGCGAGGCATCGGTGCTGGTGCCCGGCGCCATGGCGGCCTTCGCCTCGGCCTTCCTCATCGCCTGCATCGGCGTCGGGATGACGGTGATGTGGTGGCTCACCACCCTGGCGCTCGCGGTCCTGGTTTTCGTCGCGGTGGAGCGCGGGCAGTTCCGCACCCGCCGGCCCAAGGCCAGCCTGTTGCCGTCCGCCCAGAAGGCCTGACGCCTCAGGCGTCCGCAGCCGCCTCGATCGCCTCCATATCGGCGTCGGAGAGGCCGAAATGGTGCCCGATCTCGTGGACGAGGACGTGCGTGACGAGGTGGCCGAGGGTCTCGTCATGCTCGGCCCAGTCGTCGAGCAGGGGGCGACGGTAGAGCCAGACCTGATTCGGCATCTGTCCGGTCGCCGCCTCGCCGCTTTGGGCGAGACCGATCCCACGGAACAGGCCGAGGAGATCGAAGGGGCTCTCGCAATCCATCTCCCGCAGGGTCTCCTCGTCGGGGAAGTCCTCCACGTGGATCACGAGGCCGGCGCAGAGATTCCGGAATGCCAGGGGCAGATTGGCGAAGGCCGCATGCGCCAGATCCTCGATCGCACCGAGGTCCGGTGCCCGAGCCGACGTCCAGTCCAGTTCGCCGCCGCTCACGGGAGTTCCGGTAACACGCGCTCCGCCAGGAAGCCGGCGAGATCGCTGGTGATGTGGTCGATATGCGGTTCGCGCACGGCTTCCTGCTCGAAGGCTTCCCGGAAGGGGTCGATCGTCGGAGGCACCACCAGCACCGTGGACATGCCGATGTCGTGCGGCACGATCAGGTTGCGGGCGATGTCCTCGAACAGGGCCGCCCGGCGCGGCTCCACGCCGTGGCGCTTCAGGAACCGCTCGTAGGTGGAGCGCTCGGGCTTCGGAATGAAATCGGCATCGGCGATGTCGAACACGTCCTCGAAGTGGTCGAGGATGCCGAGCTTGGCCGCCACGTTCTCGGCGTGCCGGCGCGATCCGTTGGTGAGGATGAGCTTGCGGCCGGGCAGGCGCTCGATGGCAGCGCCCAGCGCCGGGTCGAGGCGGATCGACGAATGGTCGATATCGTGGGCGAAGTCGAGGAAGTCGTGCGGATCGATGGCCGACTCCACCATCAGCGCCTTCAGGGTCGTCCCGTAGCGATGGTAGAAATACTTCTGTAGCGCCCGAGCCGAGAGACCGTCGAGTCCGTAGAGGCGCATGACGTAGAGGGTGATGCGCTCGTCCACCTGCGGCCAGACGCGGGCGTCGCTCGGATAGAGCGTGTTGTCGAGATCGAACACCCAGGTGTCGACCTGACGAAAGCCGCGGGATTGGGCGGTGGTGAAGTGGGGTTCGCCGGGCAGAAACAAGGTCGGTCGATGTGGTTCTGGGTGGGCCACGAAGCCCGGCCGTTCGAGATGGGGACCGGACACCGCGAAGGGAAGCGGGGCGCGTGCTTTTCAGAGCATGGCCGTCGGCATCCCGCAAGCATTCCCCCAACCGTACCCTGGGTCCACCTCGTCCGACCGGTTCGTTGACGGCCGCCTCTCCACGCGCGCCCGAGATGGAGTGATCAGTGGTTAGGCAGAATCAGTCCTGTGTGGATTCGAAATAGGCAGCTTAGTCATTGTCCTGGCGCTATTCTGCTTGCTGGCGGAAAGACGTGACGAAAAGGCCAGATTAACTCCACATATACGAACGACGAGCTATTCGATCAGAGCGGTATTGCGCGACGTCCAAGTCTGCTGCCGGCCCCGTGAGGCGGGAGAAATTGCATTGCTCGCACGCGATTTCATGAACTTCTTCGATGCGTCCCGGCGCCAGGGCGTGATCCTCTCCTTCGGCGGCGACATCTCGGAGAATGTCCTATTCTCTCTCGGCGAAGTGCTCAAGCTGCGCATGAGCCAGGGCGAGACCGATGCGTCGGTGGCCAAGCGGGTCTTCGCGATCTTCGTCGAGCAGGCCCAGAACGTCATCCGCTACTCCGCCGACAAGGTCGTGAAGCCGTCCGGTCCGCAGGCGAGCCTGATCAGCAACGGAGTGATCGTCGTCGGCATGGAGGCGGGACGCTTCTACGTCGTCTGCGGAAACGAGTTGCCCGATCCCGACGTCCCGCCCCTGCGCGCCCGCCTCGACCACATCGCGAGCCTGAGCAGCGACGAATTGAAGGCGTATTACCGCGAGAAGCTCCGCCAGCCACCGGACGAGGGAAGCCTCGGCGGCAGCATCGGCCTGATCGAGATCGCACGGCGTTCCAGCGCCCCGGTCGAGTACGACTTCCAGGCGCTCGGCTCCGGGCGCAGCTTCTTCTGCCTCAAAGCCTATATCTGACGGGCCGACCACCGATGGACCGAATCCAGCTTGCCGCCACGGACCGCTCGCCGCGGGTCGATTTCGACTTCGCGACCGGGCACCTGTCCCTGCACGGCGAATCCTACCCCGAGGATGCGGCCGCCTTCTTCGGCCCCCTGCTCCAGGCCCTGCGCGCCTACCTGGCGGACACCTCCGCGACCCCGATCGTGTTCGAGGTCGGGCTGGCCTACTTCAACTCGTCGAGCGCCAAAGCGCTGATGAACCTGTTCATGCCCCTCGAGGACGCCGCCGAGGAAGGGCGCGCGGTCACGGTGCGCTGGCGGTTCGCCGATGGTGACGAGACCATTGAGGAGGCGGGCGAGGACTTCGCCGCCGACTTCTCCTACGCGCGGTTCGAGATGGTGAGGGAGGCCGCATGACCCGCGCGATCAGAGCCGTCGGAGGCGCGGCCTCCGAACCAGCTGATTCCTTCAGCCTCTACGACGCCGAGGAAGCGGTGCTGACCCGCACCGAGGCGATGCTGTCGGGGCTCTCGGACGTCGCCGGCGGCGTCCAGGCGCTGGCCGACGCCTATCGCCGGGGCTTTCGCGAGCAGCAGAGGCTGGTCCGGATGAGCGACCGGATGCAGCTCGACCTGCAGAAGGCGAACCAGCGCCTCGCCGATCAGCGCCGGGATCTCCAGGCCCTGAATGCCGCCCTGTCCGGTGAGATCGAGCACCGCACCCGGCTCGAGGCCGAGCTGCGGCGTCTGGCCGATACCGACGACCTGACGGGTGCCCTGGCGCGTCGCCGCTTCATGGAGGTCGCGGCGCGCGAATGGCTGCGCCACGCCCGCAGCGGCGCCCCGGTCTCCATCCTCATCCTCGATCTCGACCGGTTCAAGCTCCTCAACGACAGCTTCGGCCACGCGGCCGGCGACGCCGCGCTGGTCTCCTTCGTCGCGATCTGTCGAGCGCACCTGCGCACCCTCGACTTCATCGGCCGCACGGGCGGCGAAGAGTTCGCCATTGTCCTGTCCGATACCGGCCTGGAGGGCGCCGCGGCCTTCGCGGAACGCCTGCGCGAGGCCGTTGCCGCCACGCCGGTGCCCATGATGGATGCCGCCATGCGGATCACCGTGAGCATCGGCGTCGCCCAGTCCGAGCCGGGCGAAACCCTGGAGAGCGCCATGCAGCGGGCCGACGCGGCCCTCTACGCGGCCAAGGATTGCGGTCGCAATCGTATCGCGCTGAGGCCCGGCGCGCCGGACGTCTCCGGCGCCGCGATTCGGCCATGACCGCAGAGACCCCGGCCCTCGGCGCCGCCCCCGGCGCGTCCGCCGGCAGCCGGCCTGCCTCCGGCGAGGGACGCGGCGGGTCCCTGCGCGGCGCCGGCCCGCGGCGCAGCAGCGATTTCCTCAGCGCGGCTGGCTTCGTCGATGTCCCGACCGGCGAGCCGGGCGCGATGCGTCCGGGCGCCCTGCGCGGCGCGGCCCAGGGGCGTGACCTCGACAGCCTCGCCCACACCCTCTTCCTGCGGATCTATCCCGTGATCGCGGTGGTCGTCCTGGTGACGCAGATCGGCATCGCCTGGGTCAATTATCGCGACCAGCTCCACCTCTACACCGAGCGCGCAGGCCTGATGGCGTCCCTGACTGCCAAGGCCATCGCCGGCCCCGGCTGGAGCGGCAGCCCGGAGGTCTATCGCCGCCCGATGGAGGCCCTGACCCTCGACCCGGCCTTCCGCGCGGCGACCCTGCGCGACGCCGCCGGCACCGTGGTGATGACGCTGGGCGAGCCGAAGCGCGGGCGGTCCTTCGAGCAGATCACCACGCAGGCGGATCTCTTCGCCGGCCCAGTCGCCCCCCCGGTGGGGCACCTGACCCTGTCGATCTCGGCCGAGGCCCTGCGCGGCAACGCCGAGAAGCAGGCGATCCTCGCCGTCGTCACCAGCCTGATCCTGATGCTCGCCTTCGTGCTGACCCTGCACGCCAACGTGCGGCGGCACGTGCTGGCCCCCCTGAAGCGCCTGCTGCTGGCCATGCGAGAGGTCGAGCACAAGCGCTGGGTGCCGGTGGAGCTCGATGGCGCCTTCCGCGCCAGCAACGAGATCGACGTCATCTCCCAAGCCTTCAACCGCATGGTCGACGGACTCCGCGCCGGCGACGAGGCCAAGCAGCTCCTGCAGCAGCTGGAGCAGGCGCACCACAAGCTGGCCCAGGCCAACCACCTGGTGATGGAGAGCATCGGCTACGCCCGCCGCATCCAGAGTTCGGTGCTGCCCGACCGGTCGGCCCTCGACGGCACGGGCCTTGAGGTGGCGGTGCTCTGGGAGCCGCTGCACTTGGTCGGGGGTGATTACTTCTGGCTCGAGGAGATCGACGGCCTCGGCATCCTGCTGGTGGCCGACTGCACCGGGCACGGTGTTCCGGGCGCCTTCCTGACCCTCATCGTCGCCACCGCCCTCGACCGTCTGATTCACGAGCGCGGCCTGCGCGATCCGGCCGCCATCCTGGAGGCCCTCGACGGCATGGTGCGGACCCAGCTGCGCCAGGACGGACGGGGATCGGAATCCGACGACGGCCTCGATTGCGGCCTCTGCGTCTGGGACCCGGCCGCGGCCGAGATCCGCTTCGCCGGCGCCGGCTCGGCCCTGACCACCCTCGAAGGCGCGGCGGTGACCCGCATCCGCGGCGCCAAGCGCGGCCTCGGCTATCCGCAGCGGCCGGGCGAGCGCTTCGCCGTCGAGGAGACGCGCCTGCGCGTTGCCCCCGGCACGACCTTCTACCTGATGACGGACGGCATCACCGACCAGATGGGCGGTGCCGGATCGGCCCGACGCCTCCTCGGCCATCGCGGCGTGACCGAGATCCTGGGCAACCATCAGGCGGCGCCCCTGGCGGAGCAGGTGACGATCCTCGATGCGGCGCTCACCGCCTATCGCGGCGAGGAGACGCGTCGGGACGACATGACCCTGGTGGCCTTCCGGCCGCGGACGCTGCCCCGCGCGACCTGAGCGCGAGGCAGGGGAGGGGGTTCAGCCCCGACGGATCAGGGTGCCGGCACCGTAATCGGTGAACAGCTCCAGCAGCACCGCGTGGCTGACCTTGCCGTCGAGGATGACCACCGCCTCGACGCCCTGCTCCAGGGCGTAGATGCAGGTCTCCACCTTCGGGATCATGCCGCCCGTGATGGTGCCGTCGGCGATGAGCCGGCGGCAATCGTCGATCGACAGCTCGGGGATGAGCTTCTTGTCCTTGTCGAGCACCCCAGGAACATCGGTGAGCAGCAGCAGGCGCTTGGCCCGCAGCGCCCCCGCGATCGCGCCCGCGAAGGTGTCGGCATTGACGTTGTAGGTCTGGCCGTCCGCCCCGAAGGCCACGGGAGCCAGGACCGGGATCAGCTCGGCCTTCAGCACCGCGTCGAGAACGCCGCGCTCGACGTGCTCGGGCTCGCCCACGAGGCCGAGATCGACCTCCTGCTCGGTCTGGCTCTCGGGATCGATGATGGTCCGGGTGGCCTTGCGGGCCCGCACCATGTTGCCGTCCTTGCCGCAGAGGCCGATGGCGCGACCGCCCTCGGCCGAGATCCAGCCGACGATCTGCTTGTTGATCGAGCCGGCCAGGACCATCTCGACCACCTCGACGGTGGCCTCGTCGGTGACGCGCAGCCCGCCGCGGAATTCCGATTCGATGCCGAGCCGGCCGAGCATCCGCCCGATCTGCGGGCCGCCGCCATGGACCACGATCGGCTTCAGGCCGGACTGCTCCAGGAGCACGATATCCTCGGCGAAATCCTCCGCCGCCGCCCGGTCTCCCATGGCGTGGCCGCCATACTTGATGACCACGATCTCCTGGTCGTAGCGCTGCATGTGCGGCAGGGCCTGGACCAGGACCTCGGCGCGCACATGGACGTTGGGCAGCGGTTCTTTCATCGTGGGGCTCGTCCTCGATGGCGCGTCGGGCACCGCGCGCGACGCCGGGCTTCTAGCGCAGCATCGCGACGGTGCGAAGCAGCGGGGAAATGAATTTCACGCGGCGATGCCGGGTGTTGCCGGCCCCCATCGCGTGACGGAGCTGCCGGAGCGCGCGCGGGACCATTTCGCGGAGGCATCGAGAACGGGGTTGCAACCGCTCACCGGTAAGGGTTCCTTAAGGTTGACGAACCATGATCGGAAAGTCGCCGGGGATCCTGCACCATGCTGAATGCCGATCCGTACCATCCGCGTCCCACCCTGTTGAGCCCGCACCACATCGCCAGCGCGGTCGACCAGCTCAACCCGCAGGCGGCCTCCCCATCCGAGGTCTGGCGCCTCCTGACCGAACAATTCACCGTCGATCTCGACGCCGTCGCGGCGGTCCTGCCGCGATCCGAGCCCGAGCCGCATTGGTTGCAGATCCGCCGCTGACCGAGGTCGCGCCAACGGCGGCCCCATCCTCGTAGGACGGTGATCCGCGCCTCCTGGGACACGACGCTGGCACACGCCGTGCTTCGCCCTCTCCAACGACAACAACGATACGGGGAACACCAAGGCAACGATCACGCGGCCGCTCACACGCCGGAGCCACACCGCGGACCTTATTCGCCATCTCGAACAAGGGGTCCGTCATGTCTGAACTGCTCTCCGTCGCCCTCGTCTGTGCCGCGACGCTCCTCGCCAAGGATTGCTCCCGCGACACCGCCCTCGACGTCATGGTCGCCCCTGCCCGCACCCCCATGGAGTGCCTGATGCACGGGCAGACCGCCGCGGCCGCCACGGGCCTGACCGCAGGCGAGAGCCGCTACCTCAAGGTCACCTGCGAGCGCCGTCACGCGGACCTGCGCCATCTGCGCCGGGCCGGGTACGCCGCCGCCATCGTCCTCGTGCACCGCGACGCCATCTAGCCCAGGGTGAGAGCCTCGCCCACCGTCAGCACGCCGCCCTCCAGCACCTCCGCGTAGACACCGCAATCCGTGTGGCCGAGATGCTGCGCGAGCGTGCGGGGGATTGCGAGATCGCGCTGGCCCGTCATCGGGTCGACATTGGTCGCCGCGCAGCGCTGAGTGCGCTTGTGGATGCGCAGGCGCACGCCGCCCTCCGTCGTCAGCGTGCGGTCGACGAGATCGAGCTCGGCCCAGGGGGTGAGGCCCGTGACGTGGAGGTTCGCCCGGAAGCGAAGGGGGTCCACCGCCGCGCCGGTCATGGTCTCGAGTGCCGCGACGCTGGCGAGGTTGAGAAGCGAGACGAACCCGCGCGGGGAATCCGTGAAGCGATAACCGGCCGGTGCCGACAACATGCGGGCTGGGCCTCGCAGGGATCCGGGCATGGTGCGGGTGAGGAAGTCTTCGATGGCGGCCCGTCCCTCCGGCTGGGCGAGGTCGCCACGGGCCGCGATCGCGCCACCCTGGCGGATCGTCAGCGTCCCGTCCTCGGGATCGTAGAGCGTGTCGAGCTGCGCCAGCGCCTCGTCGCGCATCAGCATCAGGAACTTGATCTTGGGCTGGTGCACCGGGGCAGCCGGGTCGAAGCCCGATGGGCCGTTCTCCACCGCGAACAGGCGGTCGCCCGGAAAGTAGTCACCCGCCGTCAAGGTCGCATGGTCCATCGGCTCGGGCGAGAGCCCCTTGACGGGGTAGCGATGGAGGGCGTCGAGGCGCAGGCTGGGCGTGTCCGTCATGCGCCGAGCGTGGCCCTGAAAGGCATCCGGGCGCAAGCCCGCGGCCGGCCGCCTGCCATCGCGCTCCACACCCTTGTGGTGCCGATTTGCAACACTACATCTCGAAGACCGGTGGCTAGGTGGCGCCGGGGTCTCCAGCGGCATCGGCCGTGGGGGCGACGTCTCGGCGATCGGTCGTGCCGCGAGGAGCGGGCGGCGGGTCGTGCCGACACGGGGAGGTGGGACACAGATGAATTTCGAGATCTATACCGAGCGCGCCCGCGGCTTCGTCCAGGCGGCGCAGAACCTCGCGATGCGCGAGGGCCATCCGCAATTCCAGCCGGGCCACATCCTCAAGGTCCTGCTCGACGATCCCGAGGGCCTCTGCGCCGGTCTGATCGATCGGGCGGGTGGTCAGTCGCGGGTCGCCCTCGCGCAGACCGAGGCCTGGCTCGCCAAGCAGCCGAAGGTGTCCGGCAACGCGTCCCAGCCGCAGGCGACGCGCGAACTCGTGCGCCTGTTCGACACCGCCGAGAAGGCGGCCGAGAAGGCGGGCGACAGCTACGTCACGGTCGAGCGCCTGCTGCTCGCCCTCGCGGTCGAGAAGGACACCGAAGCCGGTCGCGCGCTGGCGGCGGCCGGCGTCACGCCGGCCTCGCTCAACGGCGCGATCAACGCCCTGCGCAAGGGCCGGACCGCCGACAACGCCACGGCCGAGAACGCCTACGATGCGCTGAAGAAATACGCCCGCGACCTCACGGAAGCGGCGCGCGAGGGCAAGCTCGACCCGGTGATCGGCCGTGACGAGGAGATCCGTCGCACGATCCAGGTCCTGTCGCGGCGCACCAAGAACAACCCCGTCCTCATCGGCGAGCCCGGCGTCGGCAAGACCGCCATCGTCGAGGGTCTCGCCCTGCGCATCGTCGACGGCGACGTGCCGGAATCCCTGCGCGACAAGAGCCTGCTCGCCCTCGACATGGGATCGCTGATCGCCGGTGCCAAATACCGCGGAGAATTCGAGGAGCGGCTGAAGGGCGTGCTCTCCGAGGTCACGGCGGCCGAAGGCGGGATCATCCTGTTCATCGACGAGATGCATACCCTCGTCGGGGCCGGCAAGGCGGATGGGGCGATGGACGCCTCCAACCTGCTGAAGCCCGCGCTGGCCCGCGGCGAGCTGCACTGCGTCGGGGCCACCACCCTCGACGAGTACCGCAAGCACGTGGAGAAGGACGCGGCCCTGGCACGGCGCTTCCAGCCCGTCTTCGTGTCCGAGCCCACCGTCGAGGACACGGTCTCGATCCTGCGCGGGATCAAGGAGAAGTACGAGCAGCACCACGGCGTGCGCATCCAGGATGCGGCGCTGGTGGCGGCCGCGACCCTGTCGAACCGCTACATCACCGATCGCTTCCTGCCGGACAAGGCCATCGACCTGATGGACGAGGCCGGGTCGCGCCTGCGCATGCAGGTCGATTCGAAGCCCGAGGAGCTCGACAACCTCGACCGCGAGATCGTGCGCCTGAAGATCGAGGGCGAGGCCCTCAAGAAGGAGACCGATTCCGCCTCCCGCGACCGCCTCGTGCGGTTGGAGAAGGAGTTGGCCGACCTCGAGGAGCAGTCCGCCGCGATCACCTCGCGCTGGAAGGCCGAGAAGGACAAGCTCGGTGCTGCCGCCGAACTCAAGCGCAAGCTCGACGAGGCGCGCAACGAATTGGCCTCGGCCCAGCGCCAGGGGCAGTATCAGCGCGCGGGCGAGCTCGCCTACGGCGTGATCCCGGGGCTGGAGCGCCAGCTCGCCGAGATCGAGGCCCAGGCCGAGAGCGCCGTGGTCCGCGACGGCATGGTCGAGGAGGCGGTGACGCCGGCCCACATCGCGGGTGTCGTCTCGCGCTGGACCGGGGTTCCCGTCGACAAGATGCTTGAGGGCGAGCGCGACAAGCTCTTGGCCATGGAGACGGTGCTGGGCGAGCGCGTCGTCGGGCAGCGCGAGGCGGTGGAGGCGGTGGCGACCGCCGTCCGCCGGGCCCGCGCCGGTCTCCAGGATCCGAACCGGCCGATCGGCTCGTTCATCTTCCTCGGGCCCACCGGTGTCGGCAAGACCGAGCTGACCAAGGCCCTGGCCGGCTTCCTCTTCGACGACGACACGGCACTCGTGCGTCTCGACATGTCGGAATACATGGAGAAGCACTCCGTGGCCCGGCTGATCGGTGCGCCTCCGGGCTATGTCGGCTACGAGGAGGGTGGAGCACTCACCGAGGCGGTTCGGCGCCGGCCCTACCAGGTCGTGCTGTTCGATGAGGTCGAGAAGGCGCATCCGGACGTGTTCAACGTCCTGCTCCAGGTGCTCGACGACGGCCGGCTGACCGATGGACAGGGTCGGACGGTGGACTTCCGCAACACGCTCCTGATCATGACCTCGAACCTCGGTTCGGAATACCTCGTCAACCAGAGTGAGGGCGACGACACCGATGTCGTGCGCGAGGAGGTGATGGGTGTGGTGCGCAGCCACTTCCGGCCGGAATTCCTCAACCGGATCGACGAGATCATCCTGTTCCACCGTCTCAAGCGGTCGGAGATGGGTGCGATCGTCGAGATCCAGCTGAAGCGCCTGCAGAAGCTCCTCGACGAGCGCAAGATCACCCTCGACGTCGATCCGAAGGCCCGCGACTGGCTCGCGGACAAGGGCTACGACCCGGCCTACGGGGCGCGTCCCCTGAAGCGGGTGATCCAGAAGGCAGTGCAGGATCGGCTGGCGGAGCAGCTCCTGTCCGGGCTGATCCACGATGGGGAAGTGGTGCCGGTGGAGGTCGGTCCCCTCGGGCTGAAGGTCGGCAAATCGGGCCTCAGCACCGAGCGCCGGCCGGAGAGCGTCACCCTCAACTGAGGCCGGGCGTCATCCCGACATCCCGGGGCCCGCGACGGCAGCCGCCGTTGCGGGCATCGTCAGGCCGGCCGTTCACTGTCCCGAACGCAGGACGAGGCGGCGGATGCGACGGTCGAAGTCCTGGAAGCTGGCCGAGATGCCCCGGCCGGCGCAGGCCTGGAAGGAGTCGCCGGCGAAGAAACCGCGCGCACTCTGCTCGCGGCAGGCCATCAGGGGCGGGACCAGCACGGTGCCGAGGCCCACGACCAGCACCAGGGCGAAGTTCAGGATGACCGCGATCATCCACCCGAGGGGCGACAGGAAGGGCTTCTCGAAGTCCGTCCTGTCCCGCTCCTGACGGGCCAGATCCCGCACCTTGGTGCTGGCCTGACGCCGTTCGGCCATTCTCGCATCGAGGTCTCGGAGCTTCGAGATTTCGGCCACGAACAGGATCTCCCACGCGAGAACAGGGCGCATCGTAGAGGCGAACCCTCAAGGAAGCCTGAAGCGGCGACCCTGACAGTCTCACCCGATCATCACAGGCAAGCCTGTGTACCGGCGGGATTCCGTCTTGAGCCGGATCGGCAATTGCGGACAATGCGCCTCCCAAGGCCATTCCCTCGTTCCCAGGACTTTCCGATGTCGACACCCACGCCGGAGCGTCGCGCCGACTCCGCCGCGCTGGACAGCGCCCTGTCGCGGGCCGGCATCCGCTTCACCGCCTGGGCCGAGAAGTGGTTTCCCGATGCCTTCATCTTCGTCGCCATCGCGGTGGTCATCGTTGCCCTCGGCGCGCTGGCCAACGGTGCCCCGGCGCCCGCCATCGCCAAGAGCTTCGGCGACGGCTTCTGGAGCCTGATCCCCTTCACCATGCAGATGGCCTTCGTGACGATCGGTGGCTACGTGGTGGCGACGGCACCCCCGGTCCAGGCGCTGATCGATCGCCTCGCCGCGATCCCGAAGACCGGCCGCGGCGCCGTCGGGTTCGTGGCCGCGGCGACCATGCTGTCCTCGTTCCTGAGCTGGGGCCTGAGCCTGATCTTCGGTGGCCTTCTCGCCCGCGCGCTCGCCCGTCGCACGGAACTCCGCATGGATTACCGTGCCGCCGGGGCCGCCGCCTATCTCGGGCTCGGCGCCACCTGGGCCATGGGCCTCAGCTCCTCTGCGGCCCAGCTCCAGGCGAACCCGGCGAGCCTGCCGAAGGCGCTCCTGCCGATCACCGGCGTGATTCCCTTCAGCGAAACCATCTTCCTCTGGCAGTCGATGCTGATCGCCGCGATCCTGTTCGTGATGTCGGTGATCATCGCCTATGCCTCCGCGCCGCGCCCGAGCACTGCGGTGACGGCCGAGGATCTCGGCGTGAGCGTCGCGCGCGAAGAAGCCGATCTCGGCCGGCCCGAGCAACCCGGTGAATGGCTGGAGCACTCCCCGATCCTCACGATCCTCCTCGTGGTGATCGCCGGCGCCTGGATCTACCAGGAGTTCGCGCGGCAATCCTGGATCACCGCGATCTCGAACCTGAACACCTACAACCTCCTGTTCATCACCCTCGGGCTGCTGCTGCATTGGCGCCCGAAGCGTTTCCTCGTGGCGGTGGCCAAGGCCGTTCCAGCGACTGCCGGCATCCTCATCCAGTTCCCGCTCTACGCCGCCATCAGCGCGATGCTGACCGGGCCGAAGAACGCCGCCGGGATCTCGGTCTCCGAGGTGATCACCCACGCCTTCGTCAGCCTGAACACCACGGGCAGCTTCCCGATCTCGATGGGGGTCTATTCGGCGGTGCTCGGCTTCTTCGTGCCGTCGGGCGGCGGCAAATGGCTGCTCGAGGCGCCCTACGTGATGCAGGCGGCCAACGAGTTGCAGGTCCATCTCGGCTGGGCGGTGATGGTCTATAACGCGGCCGAGGCGCTACCGAACCTGATCAACCCGTTCTGGATGCTGCCACTCCTCGGCATCCTCGGCCTGAAGGCGCGCGACATCGTCGGGTTCAGTTTCCTACAGCTCCTCATCCACCTGCCGGTGGTGCTGTTCCTGCTCTGGGCCCTGGCCTTCACGCTGACCTACCACCCGCCGGTGATGCCGTAGATTGCGGCCGGAAGCCGGACCGGAGGAGTAAACCCATGCTTGTCGCCGTCCTGCCGGTCCTGTCGATCCTTCTCTTCGGGAGCCTGTCTGCCTTGGCCCAAGACCGCCTGCCGCCGATTCCGGCCGATACCCTCAGCCCGGAGCAGAAGGCGGCCTCCGAGGCTTTTCTCGCGGCGCGCAAGACCCCGGTCTTCGGTCCGTTCGTGCCGCTCCTGCGCAGTCCCGAGCTGATGACCAACGCGAGCAATATGGGGCTGCACCTGCGCTACCGCAGCGTACTGCCCCTGCGGCTGAGCGAGTTCATCATCCTGATCACCGCCCGGGAATGGACGCAGCAGCTGGAGTGGCACATCCATGCGCCGATCGCCCTGAAGGCCGGCCTCGATCCGGCGATCGTCGCCGCGATCCGGGAAGGCCGGCGGCCGGACGCGATGGGGCCGGAGGAGACGCTGGTCTACGCGTTCTCGACGGAGCTGCATCACAACAAGGCGGTGAGCGACACCACCTACGCCCGGGCGGTCCAAACCTTCGGCGAGCAGGGCGCCATCGAGATGGCGGGCATCAACGGCTATTACACGCTGCTCGCCATGAGCATGAATATGGCCCAGACCGCGCTGCCGGACGGCGCCGCGCCGCAACTGCCGCCGCTGATCCGTTAAGCGACGGGCTTCAGCGGCTCTGCGGGGCCGTCGAGGGCGTACGAGGGCGCACGGCTTCAGGGCCGAGGACGCGGCGTCGCCCGCGCGGTGACGCGATGCTCATCCGACGCCCAGCCGCCGGCTCATACCTCAGGACCGACGTGCCGGAACGAAGGCTGCCGCGGCCACGAGTAGCCAGCCGGCCATCAGGACGAAGCCACCGGTCGGGGCCGCCATGGGAAAGAGCGGTGTGCCATGGAGCGCCCGAAGCGCAAGGTCGCCCGAGAACAGTGCGAGGCCGACCACCAGGGCGGCTGCTGCGAGGCGGGTGACCGGCCGGTGCGTCGTGCCGTTGGCGGCCAACGCCACGAGCCCGAGGATCGCTGGGGCGTGGAACAGCAGGAACTGGGCGGCAATCCTCAGGCTGTCAGCCCCGCTGAGATGGGACGCCGCGGCGCTCGCGGCGACGCCGAGGAGACCCGCGAGGGCGCCAAGCGCCAGGAGAACGCGATCGAGGCCGTTCACGCGCCGCGCTCCTGCAGCAGGCGGGCGACACTGGCCCGAAGTTCGGGTACGCCCCGGTCGTCGCGGCTCGAGGTCAGCAGGATCTCCGGGTAGGCGGCCGGCCGCCGGGCGATGGCGGCCTGCACCCCGGCGATGCGGGCGTCCATCTCGGACTTCTTCAGGGCATCGCCCTTGGTCAGTACGATCTGGTAGCTCACGGCGGCCTTGTCGAGGCCGTCGAGGACGTCGGTGTCGATGCTCTTCAGGCCGTGACGCGAGTCGATCAGCATGAACACCCGGGCCAGGTTCGAGCGGCCCTTCAGGTAGTCGTGGATCAGGTCGGTCCAGGCCTCGACCTTGGTCTTCTCCACCGCCGCGTAGCCGTAGCCCGGCATGTCGACCAGGGTCAGGCGGCCGCCGATATCGAAGAAGTTCAGCTGCTGCGTGCGCCCCGGGGTGTGCGAGGTCCGCGCCAGGGTGTTGCGCCCGGTAAGTGCGTTGACGAGGCTCGATTTGCCCACGTTGGAACGGCCCGCGAAGGCGATCTCCACGCCCTTCATCGGCGGAAGGGCGGGCACGTTGGGGGCCGAGGCGATGAAGTCGGCCGCGCCCGCGAACAGCAGGCGGCCGGCCTCCAGCAGGGCGGCATCGTCTTCGGCTTGGGACATCGAGCGGCTCCGGGCGGAGGAGAGGGCGTGCTCATCACTCTCGCGAGCCGACACGCCGGAAACAGGAAGTCCTCCCCGTCGTGAAACGGAGAGGACCGGGTTGGACAAGCGTCGCGGTCCTTGTGGACGGAGCGATCAGCTCTTGGCGACGGCGTTCTTGTCGGCAGTCTTGCGTCGGAACATCCCCCGCAGGTTGTCCCAAAGCTCCACCTTCACCCCGTTGCGGCGCATGATGACGTATTGCTGGATCACCGACAGGGTGTTGTTCCAGGCCCAGTAGATCACCAGGCCGGCCGGGAACGAGCCGAGCATGAAGGTGAACACGATCGGCATGAAGGTGAAGATCTGCGCCTGGACCGGGTCCGGCGGCGCGGGGTTCATCTTCATCTGGATGAACATCGTGATGCCCATGATGATGGGCCAGATGCCGAGGTGGATGAAGTCGGGCGCCGCGAAGGGCAGCAGGCCGAACAGGTTGAGGATGTTCGTCGGATCCGGCGCGGCCAGATCCTGAATCCAGCCGAAGAACGGCGCATGCCGCATCTCGATGGTGATGAACAGGACCTTGTACAGCGCGAAGAAGACCGGAATCTGGATCAGCACCGGCCAGCAGCCAGCGACCGGATTGATCTTCTCCTTTTTGTACAGCTCCATCATCGCCTGCTGCTGCTTCATCTTGTCGTCAGCATAGCGCTCGCGGATCGACGTCATCTCCGGCTGCACGGCCTTCATCTTGGCCATGGACTGGTAGGACTTGTTGGCGATCGGCAGGAAGAGCAGTTTCAGGCAGAAAGTCACCACGAGGATCGACACGCCGAAGTTGCCGAACAGGTGGAAGAAGAAGTCCAGCGCCCGAAACATCGGCTTGGTGATGAAGTGGAACCAACCCCAGTCGATTAGCAGGTCGAACTGCTTGATGTTCTGGTTCGCCTGGTAGGCGTTGACCGTGTTCACTTCCTTGGCGCCGGCGAAGAGCTGCTGGGTCGCGGCGGCCGAGGCACCGGGCTGGATCACCTGCACGTTGCCGAGCACGTTGGCCTGATAGACCTTGGTGGCGCCGTCGGTCCGCTCGGTGAAGCTGCCCGTGTAGGGGGTCGCCTGATCCGGGATGGCGGCGGCGGCCCAGTACTTGTCGGTGATCCCGACGAAGCCGCCGGTCACGCCCGGCCAGGTCTTGCCCTTGGTGCTGGCATTGCCGAGCGCCGGCTCCTTGGCGAGGTGGTCGTAGGTGTATTCCTGCAGCCCGTCGGCGCCGAGGACGCCGATCAGGCCCTCGTGCAGCACGTAGTAACCCTGGGTGTGCGGCTTACCCCAGCGCGAGACGAGGCTGTAGGGATAGAGGGAAACCGCGTTGCCGCCCTTGTTCTCGACCTCGTCGCGAACGGTGAACAGGAACTTGTCGTCCACCGCAATGGTCCGCTTGAACAGCAGGCCCGCGCCGTTGTCGTAGCTCAGCGTCACGGGCTTGCCCGGCGCCAGGGAGGTGGCATCGGCGGCCCAGACGGTGTCGCCGTTGGGCAGGGGACCAGCGTTCTGGCCGACCCAGCCGAACTCGGCGTAGTAGGGATTCTCGGTGCCGGAGGGCGAGAGCAGGACGATGTTCGGGCTCTTGTCGTCGACGGTCTCGTGGTAATTCTTGAGAGAGACGTCATCGATGCGGCCGCCCTTCAGGGCGATGGAGCCGGCGAGCGCCGGGGTGTCGATGGTGACGCGCGGGGAGCGCGCGATCGCCGTCTCGCGGGGCACCACACCGCCGCCGGCACCCGAGGCGCCCGGCAGGGTTCCGGGGACGGGATTGGCCGGGCCGCCTTCCTTCGGGCTGGCGCTGGGCACTCCGTCGGGACCGGCTGGCTGGGTGGCCGCCTTGTTCTGAAGGGCGGCCTGACGCTGCTGCTCCACGCGGGGAGCGGCGATGAAATAGTTCCAGCCGAGCAGGACCGCCAGCGACAAGGCGATCGCGACGATCATGTTCGTCTTGTCATTACCCATCGGTCGGTCCGTCGCATGCTTTGGGAGGAGGGGAGGGCGCGTTCGCGCGCGCCGGACCGGGACCGGCCGGCACGGCGGAGCCCGTCGCGCCCGAGGCCAATAGCGGAGCCGCCGCCGATGCGCCAGACGCGGGCGCGCCTTTGCCGCGTCCGCGCCGAGCGGGCCGCGGATCGGACGTCGCAGATTTCTGATCCTGCGGCTTCGTCACCACGGCGACGGCACGGCGCAGGTCGTCGATGAGAGTCTCGAAAGGAGCGTGCAGGGCCGGGCGCCGGGCCACCAGCACCACGTCGGCCGGGCGCACCGGCAGATCGCCGGCCACCTGGGCCACGGCCGCACGCAACCGTCGCCGGATGCGATTGCGCTCCGTGGCGTGGCCGACCCGCTTGGTGATGGTAAATCCGATTCGGAGTCCGTCACCCGCCGGATCGCCGGGGGCGCCGTCCGTGGACGCTTCAACGGCGCGGACGAGGCCTTGCGCCGACAAGCGTTCGTTGTGGAAGCGACGTCCGCCGGCCGCAGCCAAGAACTCGGAGCGTCGCGTCAGCCGCCCGATCGCGGATGGGGCCGATGACATGCCCGATCCGATCTCGCAGCGGGTCCTGTGGCCCCTGGCCAGGCTCATGATGAGGCGCGCCGCCCGTGACGGCGCCGCGGATCTCTCAGGCGGAGAGCTTCTTGCGGCCGTGCGCGCGACGGGCCGCGATGACCTTGCGGCCGCCGGCAGTGGCCATGCGGGCGCGGAAGCCGTGACGACGCTTACGCACGAGCTTGCTGGGCTGATAGGTTCTCTTCATGGTGCGATCTCCGAATGGCCGAGGATCGATCCGGGCCGCACCGAAGGCCGCACCGAATATTCACTCGCCCTGAAATGTGTCTGCAAGCGCGAACAGCGCCCCTCAAGGGCGCCGCGTCGCGATGGCGCGGCTTATGGGGCAAGGTCCCGCGCGAGTCAATTCCGGAGCCTGCCGAAACGGCGAAATCCGGGGTTCGCGATCTGGCGCCCCGACGCCATCCGTGAACCGTCCGTTAACCGATCCGCGCCATCCTGTGATCCTGTTCGGTTCTTCCGGACAACGCGCGGATCTTCCGATTCGCTCGCTTGGACTGCTCCCGAAACTCGCTAGTCAGGCCGCCCGCGACGGGCGGCCTTTTTTTCGTCCCGGGTCCTTCCCCCCTGGGGTCCTTCCCACGTCCGGATGTTCTGCCCGGTGTCTTCGCAGCGGCAGCGGCAGCCCGGCACCGATCGCCTCCGTTAACGTTAACATCGGGTAAAGGCCGCGGGCCGGGACGTTCGGCGCTAGAGTTGCGCAGACAGGTGCAGACGCGCCGCCTTCGTCCCATCGCGGGACGCAATCGGTCCGGCCGCGGCACAGGAGGCACCATGAGCGGGTTCGACGTCATGTTCCGGGACGAGCGCGACTGGGTGAATTTCGGTGACACCTACGTCACCTCGGAGGCTTTCAAGGTGCTCTTCCGCGAGGGCATGACCCTGGTCGAGGAAGCGGCGGCCTATCTCGACGGGACCGGCCGCGAGGAATCTCGGTTGATGTCCCGCGACGGGACGCTGAGCTATGCCAGCGAGAGCATGCGCCTCACCACGCGGTTGATGCAGATCGCCTCCTGGCTCCTGGTGCAGCGCGCCGTATCCGAGGGCGAGCTGACGCCGGCCGAGGCGATGCAGGAGAAGACCCGGGTGCGCTTGACCACACCCGAGACCTTCCGCAGCGAGGTGTTCGGCGTTCTGCCTCCGACCCTGCAGGACCTCATCGTGCGGTCGCGCCGCCTGCACAGTCGGATCCTGCACCTCGATGGCCTGATCGCCGACGAGCGTCCCAGCCCTCTGCCCCAGGAAAGCCCCGTCGTTGCCCAACTGAGCCTGCTGCGCTCGGCCTTCGGAGCCGCCTCCGCCTGACGCGGACGTCGCCCCGGCCTCGGGCCGGGGAGGGGATTGGAAACGCAGAACGGGCGGCTCCGGGGGGAGCCGCCCGTTCTGCGTTGTAAGGGGTCCGCCGCTGCGTCGGCGCGGCGGCGGACCAAGATGGCCTTACTTCTTGCCGAAGGAGAGGGCGCCGAAGCGCGAGTTGAAGCGCGAGACGCGGCCACCGCGATCGAGCATCTTCTGTTCGCCGCCGGTCCAGGCCGGATGGGTGTTCGGGTCGATGTCGAGGTTGAGGGTGTCGCCCTCCTTGCCGTAGGTCGACCGGGTCATGTACTCGGACCCGTCGGTCATCACGACCTTGATGAAGTGGTAGTCGGGATGCTCGGTACCCTTGGCCTTGTCGGCCGCGCTCTTTGCCATGACGAAATCCTTGAATAGCCAAGCCGACCGGCCCGTCTGGCGGCCCGCGGCCATAGATCACGCGCAATCGGATGAAGGCGCGCCTATACCTCACGCACCTTCGCCCGACAAGCGTGCGCCGCTCGAAGAGACCGCCGGACGGTCGCTTTTCCTGGAAGACCAACGATGACGAGGCACCATGGCTCGCGGCCGTGACAAGAAAATTCCCGGGGAGGCCCGGCCGAAGGCACCGCTCGGTTCGCTCCGCCCGCTGATTCCGTTCGCGATGGTCTATCGCGGCCGGATGCTCGCGGCGTTCCTGGCCCTCCTCGCCGCTTCGGGCGCGACCCTCGTGGTCCCGATCGCCCTGCGCCGGGTCATCGACCACGGCTTCTCGCCCGAGGGCCAGGGGGTGATCGACACCTACTTCGCCGCTCTGATCGGCGTCGTGGCGGTGCTCGCCCTCTCCAGCGGGGCGCGCTACTACACGGTCGCGACGCTGGGTGAACGCGTGGTGGCGGATCTGCGCACCGCCGTGTTCCGGCGCCTGACCCAGCTCGATCCCGCCTTCTTCGACCGCTCGCTCTCGGGCGAGATCATCTCGCGCCTCACCGCGGATGCCACGCAGGTGAAGGCCGTCTTCGGCGTCTCGATCTCGATCCTGCTGCGCAACGCCTTTCTCTTCACGGGCGCGGTGGTGATGATGGTCATCACGAGCCCGAAGCTGTCGGTCCTCGTCCTGGCGGCGATTCCCCTCATCGTCTTCCCGCTGATCCTCTCCGGGCGCGGCGTGCGGCGCCGGTCCCGGGCGGCGCAGGACCGCCTCGCCGACGCCTCGGCCTATGCCGCCGAGGCCGTGAACGCGATCCGCACCATGCAGGCCTTCGGCATGGGCCGGACCACCGCGAGCCGCTTCGCCGCGGCCGCCGAGAACGCCTATGCGGCCGCGCGGGATTCGATCCAGGCGCGGGCGCTCCTCACCGGCGTTGCCATCTTCCTCATCTCCGCCAGCGTCGTCGGCGTCATGTGGTACGGCGCGCAAGGGGTCCTGGCCGGGACCATGACGGCGGGTCAGCTCTCGCAGTTCGTCCTCTACGCGGTGTTCGGCGCGAGCGCCCTCGGGCAGCTCTCGGAAGTCTACGGCGAACTCGCCCAGGCGGCCGGCGCCGCCGAGCGCCTCGGCGAGATCCTGGCGGCCGAATCGACGATCCGCACACCGGCCGAGCCGCTGGCCCTGCCGGTGCCCGCCAAGGGCGCCGTGGCCTTCGAAGCCGTGCGCTTCCTGTACCCGGCCCGGCCCGACCATCCCGCGCTCGACGGCATCCGCTTCACGATCGCGCCGGGCGAGCGGGTGGCCCTCGTCGGTCCGTCGGGCGCCGGCAAGACCACGGTGCTGCAATTGCTGCTGCGCTTCTACGACCCGCAATCCGGCCTCATCCGGGTCGATGGCGTCGACATTGCCCAGGTCGACCCGGAGCAGCTGCGCGAGCGCCTCGCCCTGGTACCGCAGGACCCGACGGTGTTTTCCGGCTCGGTGCTCGAGAACATCCGGTACGGCCGGCCCGAGGCCACCGAGGCCCAGGTCCAGCGCGCGGCCGAACTCGCCCATGCGGACGGCTTCATCCAGGCCCTGCCGCAGGGCTACGCCACGACGGTGGGCGAGCGCGGCGTCACCCTTTCCGGCGGCCAGCGCCAGCGGGTGGCGATCGCCCGCGCCATCCTCAAGGACGCACCGATCCTCCTTCTCGACGAGGCGACCTCGGCCCTCGACGCCGAGAGCGAGCGCGCGGTGCAGACCGCCCTCGATACCCTGATGCGCGGTCGCACCACCCTGGTCATCGCGCACCGCCTGGCGACGATCCGCAAGGCGGACCGCATCCTGGTCCTCGACGGCGGCCGGATCGTCGAGAGCGGCACCCACGAGAGCCTGCTGGCGCAGGGCGCGCTGTACGCGCAGCTCGCGGCGCTGCAGTTCACCGATGCCCATGACGACGGCCTGCGTGCCCGGGAAGCCCGACCCCTCCTCGACGCGCTGCCGGCGGAGTAGGGCCGGACGAGCGACCGCGCCCGGTCGCGGGGGGATCAGCCCTCCGTGCCGGTTCCGTTGAGCGGGTTGGCCTCGTCCCAGGCGTAGCCGAGGGTCTCGAAGCGCATCGCGCGGGTGTCGACCATGAGGAGGCGGCCCACGAGGGGCTCGCCGAAATCCGTCACCGTGCGGATCACCTCCAGGGCCATCAGCGAGCCCATGATGCCGGCAAGCGCGCCGAGCACGCCGGCCTCGGCACAGGGGGCGACGCTGCCGGGCGGCGGCGGGTTCGGGAACAGGCAGCGATAGGTCGGGTTCGGGCGCCCGCGTGCATCGGTCTCGTAGGGTCGCAGCGTGGTCAGCGAACCGTCGAAGCGCCCGAGCGCCGCCGTCACCAGCGGGCGCCGCGCGTGGAAGCAGGCATCCGAGACCGCGTAGCGCGTGGCGAAGTTGTCGGACCCGTCGGCCACCACGTCGTAGGCGCCGATGAGGTCCGGGGCGTTCTCCGGGGTCAGCCGCAGCGCGTGCGCCTCCACGGCGACGTGCGGGTTCAGACGCGACACCGCCTGGGCCGCACTCTCGACCTTGCGCCGGCCGATATCGGGAGTCGCGTGGATGACCTGCCGCTGCAGGTTCGACAGGGAAACGGTGTCGTCGTCGACGATGCCGATGGCCCCGATCCCGGCGGCGGCGAGGTACTGGATCAGCGGGGCGCCGAGACCGCCGGCCCCGACGACGAGGACGCGGGCGGCCTTCAGCCGGGCCTGGCCCGGGCCGCCGACCTCCGGCAGGACGAGGTGGCGGGCATAGCGTTCGACTTCGTCGGGGGAGAGGGCCATGCCCCGCAGATAAGCCCCCCCGCCGCGCGGCGAAAGGCCGGCCGCGAATTGCACCCCCGCGCGCTCGCGCTTATGGCCCTCCGCACCCGGACATCACGCGAGAGTCCCGCCCGTGCCGAACGCGTCCCTCGATCGCTCCCCCCTCGCCCTCGCCCAGAGCCTGATCCGCTGTCCCTCGGTGACCCCGGAGGAGGGGGGGGCGCTCGCCTGGCTCGCCGGCATTCTCGAAGGGGCGGGGTTCAGCGTGGAGCGCCCGCGCTTCTCGGAACCCGGCACGCCCGACATCGACAATCTCTACGCCCGCATCGGCACGCGCGCGCCCTTCCTGCTGTTCGCCGGCCACACCGACGTGGTGCCCCCCGGCGACGTCGCCCGCTGGCGCCACGGCCCCTTCGCCGGGACCGTGGAGAACGGGGTGCTGTACGGGCGCGGGGCGGTCGACATGAAGGGCGGCATCGCCTGCATGCTGGCCGCCGCTCTCGACTACCTTGACGTGGCCGGGCCGGACGTTCCGGGCTCGATCGGCTTCCTCATCACCGGCGACGAGGAGGGGCCGGCGATCAACGGCACGGTGAAGCTCCTCGAATGGGCCCGGGCCCGGGGCGAGCGCTTCGACCACTGCCTCCTGGGCGAGCCGACCAACCCGGACGTTCTCGGCGACATGATCAAGATCGGCCGACGCGGCTCGCTCACCGGGCGGCTGACGGTGCACGGGCGCCAGGGCCACGTCGCCTATCCGGACCTCGCCGAGAATCCGATTCCCGGCCTGCTGCGCCTCGCCTCCGCGCTGCTGGCCGCGCCGCTCGACGCCGGAACCCAGCATTTCGGCGCCTCGAACCTCGAATTCACCACCCTCGACGTCGGCAACACGGCGACCAACGTCATCCCGGGCGAGGCGCACGGCACCTTCAACGTCCGGTTCAACGACCGCTGGACCGCCGAGACCCTGGGTGCCGAGATCCGGAGCCGCCTCGACGCCGCCGCGGGCCGGAGCGTGCGCTACAGTCTCGACCTCCTGCCCTCGAACTCACCGGCCTTCCTCACCGAGCCCGACGCCTTCACCGAACTCGTCGCCGGCGCCATCGCCACCGAGACCGGCCGCCGCCCGGTGCTCTCGACCACGGGCGGCACTTCCGATGCGCGCTTCATCAAGGACGCCTGCCCGGTCCTCGAGTTCGGCCTCGTCGGCCAGACCATGCACCAGACCGACGAGTGCGTGCCGATCGCCGACCTGAACCGGCTGACAGCGATCTACACCCGGGTGCTGGCGGCGTATTTCGCTGGGCGGCAGGCCGACTGCTCGACGTCACCCTCCAGCCCATAGCTCTCGCGCGAACCCGGGTGTGTGCGATCGCCGTAGTCGACGCCGACCAGGGTCAGCCCGCAGGCCGGCGCCAACGGTCCGCAACGGCGGCGGTCCCGGCTCGACAGGATGTCGCTCACGTCGTCGGCGCTGATGCGGCCGCTGCCGGCCAGCATCAGGGTGCCGACCATCGAGCGGACCTGATGATGCAGGAAGGCGCGGGCGGAGGTCGCCACCACGATCTCGTCGTGCAGGCCCATCGGCAGGACGGCGACATCGAGTTGATCGAGAGTTCGGATCGGGCTTTTCGCCTGGCACTCGGCGGCCCGGAAGGCGGTGAAGTCGTGCAGCCCGAGGAGGCGCGGGGCTGCGGCCTGCATCAGTCCGACATCGAGGGCCCAGGGCACCTGCCAGACATGGGCGCGGTTGAGCACGGGAGGGCTGCGCCGGTTGAGGATGCGGTAGCGGTAGTGCCGACGGGTGGCGGAGTGGCGCGCGTTGAAGTCGGCGCCGACGATCTCGGCGCTGAGGATCGCCACCGGGTTCGGCCGTAGGTGCGCGTTGAGCGCGTCGCGTACCACGTCGGTGCGCCAGTCCCGCTCGAGGTCGAGATGGGCCACCTGGTGCGTGGCGTGGACGCCGGTATCGGTGCGGCCGGCGCAGGTCAGGCCCGCGACCTCGCCGGAGAAGCGCTTGACCGCCGACTCGATCGCCCCCTGGACGGAGGGCTGCGCGGTCTGGCGCTGCCAGCCGCAGAACGGGCTCCCGTCGTACTCGATCACGAGTTTGTAGCGCGGCATCAGGTGCGGCCCGGTCCCGTCATGCCAGCCGCGTGCCCGGCGTCCGGTGGGTGCCGCGCACGAACTCGGCCCCGCTGCTGACGCCCCCCTTTCCGGCGCGGCGCAGCGCGCACAGGTGCACGGCGCCCTCGCCGCAGGCAACCGTGCCGTCCGTGTCGAGGAGCGTACCCGGAGCGCCGGAGCCCGGCACGGCCTCGGCCGAGAGGACCTTGACGCGCTCCGGGCCCTTGCCGAAATCCGCCTCGAAGAAGGCGCCGGGGAAGGGCGACAGGCCGTTGACGTGGTCGGCGACCGCGTGGGCCGGGCGGGTCCAGTCGATGCGGGCCTCCTCGTTGGTGATCTTGTGGGCGTAGACCACGCCGTCCTGGGCCTGGGGCGTGAAGGCGAGCGTGCCCCGCTCCAGATCCCGGAGCGCGCGGGCGATGAGGTCGGCGCCGAGCGGCATCAGCGCGTCGTGGAGTTGCCCCGCCGTCATGCCGGGGGTGATGGGAATCCGCGCCTCCAGCGCCACGGGGCCGGTATCGAGGCCGGCCTCCATCCGCATGATGCCGACGCCGCTCTGCGCGTCGCCGGCCATCACGGCACGCTGGATCGGGGCGGCGCCGCGCCAGCGGGGCAGGAGCGAGCCGTGCAGGTTGAGGCAGCCGTGGCGCGGCAGGTCGAGGATCGCCTGGGGGAGAAGCAGGCCGTAGGCGACCACCACGGCGACATCGGCCCCGTGGCCGGCGAAGGTCGCGGCAGCCTCAGGTCCCTTCAGGCTCGCGGGTATCAGCACCGGCGCGCCGAGGCTCTCGGCCATCGCCTGCACGGGGGAGGGCTTGAGCGCCATGCCGCGTCCGGCCTTGGCCGGCGCACGGGTGTAGACCGCCGCGATGGCGTGGCCGTCGGCGGCGAGGCGCGCCAGGGTCGGCACCGCGAAATCCGGCGTGCCCATGAAGACGACGCGCATGGCTCCTACTCCCGAAGCCGGCTCAGACGTCGCCGCGCTTGGCCGCCTTGGCGAATTTCTTCACCACCCGGTCACGCTTCAGCTTCGACAGATGGTCGATGAACAGCACTCCGTCGAGGTGATCGATCTCGTGCTGGATGCAGGTGGCCAGCAGGCCGTCGGCCTCGATCTCCTGTTCCGTGCCGTCGAGGTCGCGGAAGCGGACGCGCACGCGGTCGGGCCGCTCGACCTCCCCGTAGAATTCGGGGATCGACAGGCATCCCTCGTCGTAGATCCGCTTCTCCTCCGAGGCCCAGACGATCTCGGGATTGAGGAAGACCTGCGGCTGGCGGTCGTTCTCGTTCTTCGAGGTGTCGATGGTGACGATGCGCTTCGGTACGCCGATCTGGATCGCCGCGAGGCCCACGCCGGGAGCGTCGTACATGGTCTCCAGCATGTCGGCGGCGAGCGTGCGGATCTCGTCGGTCACCGGGCCGACCGGCTCGGAGGCAAGGCGCAGGCGCGCGTCGGGCAGGATCACGAGGGGGCGGATGGTCATGGGGCGATCGGACTTGCAACGGGTGCGGGGCGGGCGGCGGCCTTGAGCCCCCGCAGATACGGGCGCGCCGGAGTCCGGTCAAATACCGGCTCCGCGTGGTCCGGAGTCAGAACGGGGTTCGGCTGCGGATCGCGGCGGTGAGGGTGCCCTCGTCGAGGTAGTCGAGTTCGCCCCCGACCGGGACGCCATGGGCGAGGCGGGTCACCTTGAGCCCGTGCGCCTTCAGGGATTCCGTGACGTAATGGGCGGTCGTCTGCCCGTCGACGGTGGCGTTGAGGGCCAGGATGATCTCCCGCATGGCCGGGTCGGCGGCGCGGGCCACGAGGCTGTCGAGGTTGAGATGCTCGGGCCGTACGCCGTCGAGGGCCGAGAGCACGCCGCCGAGGACGTGGTAGCGAGCCGTCACCGCCCCCGAGCGCTCCAGGGCCCAGAGGTCCGAAACGTCCTCCACCACCACCAGTGTGGCCGGGTCGCGGCTCTCGTCGCAGCAGATCGTGCAGGGGTCGCGCGTATCGACGTTGCCACACGCTTGGCACACGACGATCCGCTCCGAGGCCACCCGCATCGCGTCCGCCAGCGGCGCCAGGAGCGTCTCGCGCTTCTTGATGAGCTGCAGGGCGGCGCGGCGGGCGGAGCGAGGTCCCAGACCCGGCATACGGGCCAGAAGCTGGATCAGGCGCTCGATCTCGGGACCGGCGACGGCTTGTGCCATGGACGCAAATTCTCGTGACGGTTGGGACACCCACGCGGCAGATTACGGAGCAGGCGGGCGGATGGGACGGTACGGCGGTGCCGAACGGGTGCGACCGGCTCTTCAGCCTCGTCCGAAATAGGGTTTCCGGCCCGAAATTTCGCCCCCCGGCGTCGCGAAAACGCGGCGAAAGAACCTGCCGCACCGGCCTGCTTCCAAGGAGACTTCGTCGTTCATCCGGTTCATGTAAGTCTTTTTGTTGGCTGACAAGCGGATTGACGGCAAATCGTCCGTCTCTATGCAGGAAGGGCGCGGCTTTCGAGCGGTGAACCTGCGCGCGGTGGACCTGACCAACCACGCGGACGCTCGAAAGCCGAACGACGTCGGAGAGCCGACGGCTCCCGGTGATGGGTGGCGACGCGATCAGGTGCCCGAGGAGAGATGAGCGTGACCAATATCGGCGAATTCAATGCAGCGCACGGTTCCGAAGCCATCGGGCTGCGCAACCTGAAGGCGGTCCACTGGAACCTCGAGGTTCCCCGCCTCTACGAGGAAGCCCTGGCCCGCGGCGAGGGACAGCTCGCCCGCGGCGGCGCCTTCGTGGCCACCACCGGGTCCCACACCGGCCGCTCGCCCAAGGACAAGTTCGTGGTGCGCGACGCCGCCACGGAGAACGAGATCTGGTGGGACAACAACGGCGCGATCACGCCCGAGCAGTTCGAGACCCTGTACGCCGATTTCCTCGCCCATGCGGAGGGCCGTGAGCTGTTCGCGCAGGACCTGCGCGGCGGGGCCGACCCGTCGCATGGCGTCAATGCGCGGGTGTACACGGAGCTCGCCTGGCACTCCCTCTTCATCCGCAACCTGCTGATCCGGCCGGATCGCGCGTCCCTTGCGGACTACGTCCCCGAGTTGACGATCATCGACCTGCCGAGCTTTCAGGCCGAGCCGCACCGGCACGGCTGCCGCTCGAAGACGGTGATCGCCATCGACTTCGCGCGCAAGCTCGTCCTCATCGGCGGCTCGGCCTATGCCGGCGAGATGAAGAAATCGGTCTTCACGTATCTCAATTATGTGCTCCCCGGCGCTGGCGTGATGCCGATGCACTGCTCGGCCAACGCGGCCCTCGACGAAGCCGGCGACTCGGCCCTGTTCTTCGGCCTGTCGGGCACCGGCAAGACCACCCTCTCGAACGATTCCTCCCGCCAGCTCCTGGGCGACGACGAGCATGGCTGGAGCCAGGACGGCATCTTCAACTTCGAGGGCGGCTGCTACGCCAAGACCATCCGTCTCTCGCGCAACGCCGAGCCGGAGATCTACGCCACCACCGAGCGCTTCGGCACGGTGATGGAGAACGTGGTGATCGACCCGGAGACCCGGGTCCCGGATTTCGACGACGCCTCGCTCACCGAGAACACCCGCTGCGCCTACCCGCTCGACTTCATCGCCAATGCGAGCGCGACGGGACGCGCCGCGCACCCCAAGAACATCGTCATGCTCACCTGCGATGCCTTCGGCGTGATGCCGCCGATCGCTCGGCTGACCGGCGCCGAGGCGATGTACCACTTCCTCTCCGGCTACACCGCCAAGGTCGCCGGCACGGAGCGCGGGCTGACCGCACCGGAGGCGACGTTCTCGACCTGCTTCGGCGCGCCGTTCATGCCCCGCCACCCCAGCGTCTACGGCAACCTGCTGCGGGACCTCATCGCCCATCACGAGGTCGATTGCTGGCTCGTGAACACCGGCTGGACCGGGGGCGGCGTCGGCACCGGGCGCCGCATGCCGATCCGGGTCACCCGCCGCCTGCTCACGGCCGCCCTGGACGGCTCCCTGGCGCATGTCGAGTTCCGGCGCGATCCCTATTTCGGCTTCCGGGTTCCCGTCGCGGTGCCGGGCGTCGAGACGGATGTGTTGTCTCCGATCGAGACCTGGACCAACAAGGCGGCCTTCCACGAGACCGCGACGCGCCTCGTCACGATGTTCCAGGAGAACTTCAAGCGCTTCGCCGCCCACGTGGACGCGGAGGTCCGCGCCGCCGAGCCGGTGCTCTCCGCGGCCGCCTGAGCGCCGGCCATCCGGGGCGCGGCGCGTCCGCGTCCCGGCACGGGGTCCGATGGGGGCGCTACGGTTTCGGGGTCGCTCCGCGCGCGGGATCCTCGTCGCATAGGACATCGTCGCACAGGACCTCGGGGGCATTCACCCGCGCTTCGCGAAAGAGGACGCCGACTTCGTTCCCGCTGGACCAGATCGTCTGCGCCCGGTAGGCGGTGTCGCCCGGGTCGAGGAAGAGGTCGAAGCTGTCCGGGACCTCGACCTCCGTGCAGAAGGCGACGCGGGCCCCGATGGGCGACAGGTTTCGCACGAGGCAGGGCGTCGTCTCGGCCGATGCCCCGTCGAGGGCAACACGACCGGACAGATGCGTCAGGGCCCGAACGGCGTTGCGATGCTCATCCATGCCTGCAACAGACACGGGCATCCGTTAAGACAGCCCGACTCCGATCGGTGAAAAGCGGGGCTATCGGCCGTAGACCGGTTGATGGCGGAGCAGATCGTGTGTCGAACCACGGATTCGGCGCGCCGGAGTGCCGGACGGGGCCCGCGCGGGATGGCTCAGGCCGCCTCGCGCACCATCGCCTGGCGCACCTTGAGGGCCAGCTGCTCCAGGGTATAGGGCTTGGCCAGCAACTGTACGTCGGCGTCGACCAGCCCGTTATGCACGATGGCGTTGCGGGTATAGCCGGTCGTGAAGAGCACCGGCAGGTCGGGCCGGCGCTCGTGGACGGCCTGGGCGAGCTCGCGGCCGTTGACCTCCGGCATGACCACGTCGGTGAAGAGCAGCGCGATCTCGGGATGCGTGTCGAGCTTCTGCAGGGCGTCCTTGGCACCCTCCGCGTGGATCACGGTGTAACGCAGGTCGCGCAGGGCCGCGACGGCGAGGTCGCGCACCCCGTCCTCGTCCTCGACGACCAGGATCACCTCCCGGGCCGAGCCCTCCGGGAGCATCGTCGGCGTGACCCGCGCCATCTCGGCGGCGTCGCCGAGATGGCGCGGCAGGTAGAGCCGGACCGTCGTTCCCCGCCCGGGTTCGGAATAGATCGCCACGTGGCCGCCGGACTGGCGGACGAAGCCGTAGACCTGGCTGAGACCGAGCCCGGTGCCCTGTCCGACGGGTTTCGTCGTGAAGAACGGATCGAACGCCTTGGCGGCGACGTCGGGCGGCATGCCGCCGCCGCTGTCGGTGAGGGCGACAAGGACGTATGGGCCGGCCGGAACGCCGGGATTCCGGGCGGCATAGGTCTCGTCGAGATGGACGTTGTCGGTCTCGATGACGAGTCGGCCACCCTTCGGCATCGCGTCGCGGGCGTTCACCGCGAGGTTGAGAATCGCGTTCTCCAGCTGGTTGGCATCGGCCTTCGTGGTCCAGAGGTCGGGGGCCGCCACGGTCTCGATCCGGATGGATTCGCCCAGGCTGCGGCGCAGCAGGTCGGACATCGCGGCAATGAGGCGGTTGCAGGCGATGGCCTCCGGGGCCAGGGGCTGCTTGCGGGCGAAGGCGAGCAGCCGATGCGTGAGGGTCGCTGCCCGGTCTGCGGCCTTGAGGGCCTGCTCGGCGTAGCGCTCCACCGCCCGCTCTCCGCGTTCCAGGCGTCGCTTGAGGAGGCTGAGATTGCCGATGACGATCGCCAGCATGTTGTTGAAGTCGTGCGCGAGGCCGCCGGTGAGCTGCCCGAGGGCTTCCATCTTCTGGGATTGGCGCAGCCGATCCTCCAGCATGTCGCGGGTGGCGGCGGCCTCGATCAGGGACGCGTTCGCCTCCTGCAGGGCCGCGTGGGCGCGAAGGGTCCGCTGATGGCGCCGGCTCGCGTCGATCACCACGTACGCGCCGAGGAGGACGATGAGGACCACGGCCGCCGCGACGGCGAGCTGCACCTGGCGGGCAGCCTCGCCCGCCTGTTCCTGTCGACTGATCAGGCGGCGATAATTGTCGGCCTGCGCCTCACCGAAGAGCGAGCGGATCTCGTCCATGAGGTGCTTGCCCTCGCCGGAGCGCATGCGCGCCAGGGCCGCTTCCACCTGGCCGGTGCGGCGCAGGGCGACGGTCTCGCGCATCTCCCCGAGCTTGGCCTCGGCGGCGCGGCTGAGCCGGGCGATGATCGCCGACATGCCCGGATTGCGCGCAACGGCTTCCGCGATGGTGGACAGGCGGCCGGGCGTCCTCGCGCCGGCTTCCTCGTAGAGCTTGAGGTAGGTCTCGTCGCCCGAGAGGAGAAACCCGCGCTGTCCCGATTCAGCATCCTGGAGGCCGGAATACAGGGTGAAGATGGCGTCCCGGATGCGGACGCTGCGGCGCAGTTCGGCTCGGTTCGCATCTTGCTCCGCAACCAGATTGGCTGTCGCAGCAGCTGTCGCGATCAGAAGTAGAAATCCGATGATGAGAGGCGCAATGTCCCTGAAGCGTCCAGGTACAGCCTTGGGCTGTATCGGCGTAGCCCGAGGAAGATGCGCATCAAAGTTCATGATCCAGCCGGCGGGAGAACGTTGGAGCCCCAACGTTCCACTCCGACCAGCCTATGGCAACGCTTCGGCGACCAAATTGTGATCGATGTTGCCGAATTGCCGGGTTGACGGTCTCAGAACAACTTCATGCCCGGCGGGATCGGCAGGCCCTTGGTGAGTTCGGCCATCCGCTCGGCTGCAACCTGTTCGGCCTTGCCGCGGGCATCGTTGACCGCCGCAACGATGAGGTCCTCCAGGATCTCGCGCTCGTCGGCCACGAGCATGGCGGGGTCGATCTGTACACCCTTCACGAGGCCTTTGGCCGTCATCGTCACGCGGACGGCGCCCCCGCCCGACGCACCCGACACCTCGACGGTGTCGAGTTCGTCCTGCAGGGAGGCCATTTTCTCCTGCATCGCCTGGGCCTGCTTCATGATGCCCATGAGGTCGCGCATCGGGTCTGCCCTCTCTGTCGTTCCGGAACCGGGATGGATCACATCTGGGGCGCCACGGCCCCGGAAGCTATGTCTCGTCGTCGGGCTCGTCGGTCTCGGCCTCGCCGGTAGGCGCGGCCTCGATCGCCGGCGATCCCTCGGGCGCCTTGTCGCGCACGTCGACGATCTGCGCTCCGGGAAACCGGGCCAGGACCTCGCGGACCAGGGGATGGGCGGCGGCGTTCTGGTGGCGGGTCTCGGTGGCGGCGCGCGCGGTGGCGTCGAGGGTCGGCTCGCCGGCCTCCTTCGACAGGGCGACGATCCAGCGCCGGCCGGTCCAGGCGTCCAGGGCGCGGGCGAGGTCGTTGGCGATGCTCTGGCGCCCCCCGTCGGCGAGGCGGAACTCGATGCGCCCCTCCTCGAAGCGCACGAGGTGGACCTCGCGCTCCAGGGCCATCTTCAGGCCGATGTCGCGCTTGGCATCGGCCAGGGCGACGACGTCGGTGAACCGGAGGAGGCGCGGCCCTTCGGGCTGCGGCGCGGGAGCCGGGCTCGCGAGGGCGGGGCGCGACCCTCCGCCATTGACCGCCATGGTCAGGGCCGGGCGCGGCGGCGGCGCCTCCCCGGAAAAGGTCGGGATCGGTGGCAGGGCCGGGCGGTTCTCGGCCATCGCGGGGGCCGGCGACGGCGACGGGGACTGGGCGAGTGCCTGGGCCGCGGCACCGGAGGCCGCCGCGGGGCCCGTCAGGGCCTGGGCCTTCATCTGGCGCAGGGCCTCGTCCGGGGTCGGCAGGTCGGCCGCGTAGGCGAGACGCACCAGGGCCATCTCGGCCGCCGCCAGCGGGCGGGTCGCCGTCTGCACCTCGGGGATCGCCTTCAGGAGGATCTGCCAGGCCCGCGACAGCACGCGGACCGAGAGTGTCTTCGCGAACGCGCTCCCACGCGACCGCTCCGCTTCGCTCAGGGTCGGATCGGCGGCAGCCTCGTCCGGCACCAGCTTCAGGCGGGTGACGAGGTGGGTGAAGCTCGCGAGGTCGGACAGGATCACGGCCGGGTCTGCGCCGGCCTCGTACTGCCCGCGCACCTCCGCGAAGGAGGCCGGAATGTCGCCGCGCATCACCGCCTCGAACAGGTCGACGATGCGCCCGCGATCGGCCAGCCCCAACATGTCGCGCACGCTCTGGGCGCTGACGAGGCCGGCCCCGTGGGCGATCGCCTGGTCGAGGAGCGAGAGCGCGTCGCGCACGGAGCCCTCGGCCGCCCGGGTGATCGCCGCCAGCGCCTCCGCGTCGGCCTCGACGGATTCGGCGGCGCAGATCCGGGCGAGGTGCCCGACCAGGGTTTCGGCCTCGACGCGGCGCAGGTCGAAGCGCTGGCACCGGGACAGGATGGTCACCGGCACCTTGCGGATCTCGGTGGTGGCGAAGACGAACTTGGCGTGCGGCGGCGGCTCCTCCAGGGTCTTCAGGAAGGCGTTGAACGCCTTCTCCGAGAGCATGTGGACCTCGTCGACGATGTAGACCTTGTAGCGGGCCGAGACCGGCGAATAGCGGATGCCGTCGATGATGCCGCGCACGTCGTCGATGCCGGTATGCGAGGCGGCATCCATCTCCAGCACGTCCATGTGCCGGGATTCCATGATGGCCTGGCAGTGCCGGCCGAGCTCCGGCATCGCGATGGTGGGGCCGGTATCGGGATGGCCGTCGCGGACGTAGTTCAGGCCGCGGGCGAGGATTCGGGCGGTGGTGGTCTTGCCGACGCCGCGCACGCCGGTGAGCATCCAGGCCTGGGGGATGCGGTTGGCCGCGAAGGCATTGGCCAGAGTCCGCACCATGGCGCCCTGGCCGATCAGGTCGTCGAAGTTCTGGGGCCGGTACTTGCGCGCCAGCACCCGATAAGGCGTGGCGGCCGGGGTCGGCTCGGGAAGGCCGGGCAGGAGCCCGGCATCGCTCAGAGGACCGGAGGTCGCGTCCATGCCGCCTTGCTGGGTTGGTGCGGCTCCGGTCGGAGGGTGCCGCCACGCGAGCCCGAGGCATCGATCGAGGTGGGAGGCTGGACGAAGACCCGCTCGGTCTCGTTAGGGCTGCTTCCTTCCGGACCTGACCCGGTTGGCGAGTGAAACGTCCCTCGCCAACCTCCCGAGGGCTATATGGCCGCCGCGCGCGACGGATGCAAGCGGACTCCGGGTATTCCAAGCGGCCTCTGGGTATTCCAAGCGGCCTCCGGGTATTCCAACCGGACTTCGCGCCTCGGAGGGCGACTCCCGACAGGCCGGTGCGGGCAGGGCGGGGAAGGCGGCCGCGGTGTGCCCGCAAATCGCCCGATCCCTGCGCCAACTTCCGCGTCCTGTCCTGATCGATGACGAGGGAGATGCCGATGACGCGGCGGTTCGGCTTGAGACTGATGGTGTCCACCGGCCTCGTGGCGGGCCTGATGGCGGCATCCGCCGCGCCCCAGGTGCCGGGAGCTTGGGCCGGGCGTTACCTCTACGAGCACGATGGCGGGCGCACCGTTGGCGGGTCGCCGATCGTCGTCACCTACGACCTCGACATCGCTCCGGGACGCGGCAACCGGGACTGTCTGCTGCGGATCGAGGGCTTCCAGACCGACGAGACCATCGTCTGCAAGGCGAGCGGTACGGACGAGCGCTTGTCCGTCGCCTTCCACACCTTCGGCGATGGACGGACGGTCAACGCCTACGGCACGCGGCTCTACGATGTCGGGACGAACCTGTTCGAGATGCGTCGGGGCGGCGATACCGTTCTGACGCAGTGGCGGGCGCTCAATCCGAGCGGTGCCGGCTCGGCCGCGCCGGCCGGCACCTATTTCACCCGCAAGGGCTGACCGCCGGAGCAATGCTCCGGCGAAAGGTCACTGCGGAGTGCGCAGGACTATTCGGCCTTGCGCTTCACGATGGCGAAGGTCTTGGGGTCGAGCTCTAGGTCGAACTGCTTTCCGTTGGCGTCGATGGCGTCGTCGACCTCGATCTCGTCGTCCTCGACCTCGATCTTCTTCCACTTGGTGAAGCCTTCCTGCTTCAGGACGGCCTCGATCTTGGTCTGCTCCTCCGGGGTCGGCTTCCGGTCGGCGAAGGCGGAGCCGGTGAAGGCGAGGCCGAGGGCGAGGGCGGCGAGGCCCGTGAGCTTGATCGACATGGTGTCTCCCTGCTGTGTCGAGGAATGTTTCTGACCTCCATCGAACCATTCAGCCCGGATGAGGTTCCTCTCGACGTCGCGCGATGGCTGCGCCCAGAGGTTGTATCCGGGGACGCCGCCCCCTAGGGTCGCCGGATCTTTCCGCCCCGAAGGTCGATCCAGCATGGTCACGCGCGTCGCCACCGTGGCGTTCGAGGGCATCGAGGCGCGGGCCGTCGATGTCCAGGTTCAGATCGCCCCCGGCATCGTCGCCTTCACGGTGGTGGGCCTCGCCGATAAGGCGGTGGCGGAATCCCGGGAACGCGTGCGGTCGGCCCTGATCGCCTCCGGCCTCGCCCTGCCGGCCAAGCGCATCACCGTCAATCTCGCCCCGGCCGACCTGCCGAAGGAGGGCTCGCACTACGACCTGCCGATTGCCCTGGCGGTGATGGGCGCCATCGGCGCCCTGCCGGCGGATGCGCTCGCGGGCTACTGCGTTCTCGGCGAACTCGCCCTCGACGGCACGATCACGGCGGTGTCCGGTGTGCTGCCCGCCGCCATGGCCGCCAGCGCCCTCGGCCTCGGCCTGATCTGCCCGGCCGCGACGGGGCCGGAGGCCGCTTGGGCCGGCGGCGACCTCGACGTGCTGGCGCCGCGCTCGCTCATCCAGCTCGCCAACCACTTCAAGGGTACCCAGGTCATGGCCCGGCCCGAGCCGGCGGTGGCCGCGCCGGGCGCCGCCCTGCCGGATCTGCGTGACATCAAGGGTCAGGAGGGCGCCAAGCGCGCCTTGGAGATCGCGGCGGCCGGCGGCCACAACCTCCTGATGAACGGGCCCCCGGGGGCGGGCAAGTCGATGCTCGCCGCGCGGCTGCCCTCGATCCTGCCGCCACTGGCACCGCGGGAGCTCCTCGAAGTCTCGATGATCCAGTCGGTGGCGGGCGAACTGAAGGGCGGAGCCCTTTCGAACCGGCGCCCGTTCCGGCAGCCGCACCATTCCGCCTCCATGGCGGCCCTGGTCGGCGGTGGCATCAACGCCCGTCCGGGCGAGGCCTCGCTGGCCCATGGCGGCGTGCTGTTCCTTGACGAATTGCCTGAGTTCACGCCCCAGGTCCTCGATTCCCTGCGCCAGCCGATGGAAACCGGGACGATCATGATCGCGCGGGCCAACCACCGGGTGACCTACCCGGCCCGCTTCCAGCTCGTCGCCGCGATGAATCCCTGTCGGTGCGGTCAGGCGCTGGAGCCGGGCTATGCCTGCCGCCGGGGGCCGAACGAGCGCTGCGTCGCCCAGTACGGCGCCCGCATCTCCGGGCCGCTCCTCGATCGGATCGACCTGCGCATCGAGGTCGGGGCGGTCACGGCCGCCGACCTGATCCTGCCGCCGCCCCTGGAGGGCTCGGCCGAGATGGCGGCGCGTGTGGCGGCCGCCCGCGCTCTGCAGTCCGCGCGCTACGCCGCCTACGATCCGGACGCCACGTTCACCAACGCCACCTGCCCGCCGCCGGTGATCGAGGCCGTGGCGGCGCTGGACCAGGAGGGGGCCGCTCTGATCCGTTCGGCCGCCGAGACCATGCGGCTCTCAGCGCGCGGCTTCCATAGGACCCTGCGCGTGGCCCGCACCCTGGCCGACCTCGACGGTGAGGCCCGGGTCCGCCGTATCCACCTCGCCGAGGCCCTGTCCTATCGCGGGCGATCGGACCAGCCAGCAGCGGCATGACGGCGCCCGGAGCCCCTGTCCGGTCGCGGTCAAGCCCCCGGAGGCCTGGGCGCAGGCGCCGGGGGGGGGCGGCGGTGCGCTCGACCCGATGCCTTATTCGGCGGCTTGGCGCGCGGCGTAGCCGAGGCGCCCGTTCAATTCCTCGATCAACTTCACGGCGGCCTCCGCGATGACGGTGCCGGGCGGAAAGATCGCCGAGGCGCCGGCGGCGTAGAGGGCGTCGTAGTCGCCGGGCGGGATGACGCCGCCGATGACGATCATCACGTCGCCGCGGCCTTGCTCGGTGAGCGCGGCCTTAAGTTCCGGCACCAGAGTCAGGTGACCGGCGGCCAGCGACGACACGCCGACGATGTGGACGTCGTTCTCCACCGCCTGCCGGGCGGCCTCCGCGGGTGTCGCGAAGAGTGGCCCTATATCCACGTCGAAGCCGAGATCGGCGAAGGCGGAGGCGATCACCTTCTGGCCGCGGTCGTGTCCGTCCTGGCCCATCTTGGCGACGAGGATGCGCGGGCGGCGCCCGTCGTTTTCCTCGAAGGTCTCCACGAGCTTGCGAACGGTCTCGACCACCGGCGACATGCCACCCACCTCCCGCTTGTAGACGCCCGAGATCGAGCGGATCTCAGCCCGGTGACGGCCCCAGGCCGTCTCCAAGGCGTCCGAGATCTCGCCCACCGTCGCCTTGGCCCGCGCCGCGTTCACGGCGAGTTCGAGGAGGTTGCCCGTCCCCCGCGCCGCTGCCGTCAGGGCCGCCAGGGCCGCGTCGACCTCCGCCTGGTTGCGCTCGGCCCGGAGCCGTTTCAGCTTGTCGATCTGAAGGGTTCGGACGTTGCCGTTGTCGACGCGCATCAACTCGATGGCGCGGTCGTCGTCGGGCTTGAACTTGTTCACGCCCACGATGGTCTGGCGGCCGGAATCGATCCGGGCCTGGGCCCGGGCGGCCGCCTCCTCGATGCGCAGCTTCGGGATGCCGGCCTCGATGGCCTTGGCCATGCCGCCCAGTTCGTCGACCTCGCGCAGGTGCTCCCACGCGCGGGCGACGATGTCCTGGGTCAGCTTCTCGACGTAGTAGGAGCCGCCCCACGGATCGACGATGCGCGTCGTGCCACTCTCCTGCTGCAGGAAGAGCTGGGTGTTGCGGGCGATGCGGGCCGAGAAGTCGGTGGGCAGGGCCAGCGCCTCGTCGAGGGCGTTGGTGTGCAGGGACTGGGTGCCGCCCTGCGTCGCCGCCATCGCCTCGATGCAGGTGCGGGTGACGTTGTTAAACACGTCCTGCGCGGTCAGCGACCAGCCCGAGGTCTGGCTGTGGGTCCGCAATGGCAGCGACTTGTCGCTCTTCGGCTCGAATTCCTTGACGAGCTTGGCCCAGATCAGGCGCGCGGCCCGCATCTTGGCGATCTCCATGAAGAAGTTCGTCGAGATCGCCCAGAAGAACGACAGGCGCGGGGCGAACTGGTCGATGGTCAGGCCGGCCGCTAGGCCCGCCTTGATGTACTCGACCCCGTCGGCCAGCGTGTAGGCGAGCTCGAGGTCGTTCGTCGCCCCGGCCTCCTGCATGTGATAGCCGGAGATCGAGATGGAGTTGAACTTCGGCATGTTCTTCGAGGTGTAGGCGAAGATGTCACCGATGATCCGCATCGAACCCGCCGGCGGGTAGATGTAGGTGTTGCGGACCATGAACTCCTTGAGGATGTCGTTCTGGATCGTGCCGGCGAGCTTTTCCGGCGGGACGCCCTGCTCCTCGGCCGCGACGATGTAGAGGGCCAGGATCGGCAACACCGCGCCGTTCATCGTCATCGAGACGGTCATCTCGTCGAGCGGGATGCCTGAGAACAGCGTCCGCATGTCGTAGATCGAATCGATCGCCACACCGGCCATGCCCACATCGCCCGAGACGCGCGGATGGTCGGAATCGTAGCCCCGGTGGGTTGCGAGGTCGAAGGCCACCGACAGGCCCTTCTGCCCGGCGGCAAGGTTGCGCCGGTAGAACGCGTTCGAATCCTCGGCCGTGGAGAAGCCGGCATATTGCCGGATCGTCCAGGGCTGGGTCACGTACATCGTCGGGTAGGGGCCGCGGAGGTAGGGCGCCACGCCCGGATAGGTGTCGAGGAACTCGATGCCTTCGCGATCCTCGGGGCCGTAGACGCCCTTCACCGGAATGCCCTCGGGCGTCATCCAGGGCTCGCCCGTGGGCGGCACCGGAGCCGGCACGGCATCGGCCGCGTAGGGAACGGTCGCGAAGTCTGGGATGCGAGACGTCATGGGCTCTGGCTCGTGCGGCGGCGGCGTCCCGGCATTATAGGTACGCGCGCAATCTGGGCTACTCCTAACCGGACTTCGCCCGGATGGGGGCGGCAAAACCGTCACTTTCGCGCAAGCGGCCGGCAAATCTTTTCGGGCCGCTGCCAAAACTTTCTTGTCGGAGGGCCCTACTCGGCGGCCATCCGTGAGGGGGCAAGACCCCGAACCTCGGCGGCGACGGCCGCCACGACGCTGCGCAGGTGCCAGACCAATTCCGAGAAGCCCGGCGTGATCGCGAGGCTCGCCTCGTTCATGTAGAGGCCCCGATTGATCTCGATCTGCAGCGCGTGGCGCTCGACGTTCGGCTCGCCGTAGTGCTCGGTGATGAAGCCGCCCGCGTAGGGCTTGTTGCGCAGAACGCGGTAGCCGCGGGCGCGCAGGTGGTGCTCGAAGGCGTCGATCAGGATCGGCGCGCAGGCGGTGCCGAAACGGTCGCCGAGGATGATGTCGGCCCGCGCCGCTTCGTCGCGCCCGAGGCTCGACGACGGCATCGAGTGGCAGTCGATCAGGATGGCGTGCCCGAACTGGCGCGCCGTGCGCTGGATCAGGCTGCGGAGCGCGCGATGATAAGGCTTGTACAGGGCCTCGATCCGCTCAACCGCGGCCGCCACCGGCAGACGTCCGCGATAGATCTCCTGACCGTCGGCCACGAGGCGTGGGATGGTGCCGAGGCCGCCCGCCACCCGCATGGAGCGGGTGTTGGCGAAGGCTGGCAGGCGTCCGTCGAACATGCGCGGGTCGAGTTCGTAGGGCTCGCGGTTCACGTCGAGGAAGGCCCGCGGGAAATGCGCCCGCATGAGGGGCGCCCCGAGATCGACCACCGGGGCGAACAGCCGGTCCACGTGCGCGTCTTCCGAGCGCCGCAGCGCGAGCCCGTCGAGGCGCGAGGCGGCCAGGAAGGCCGGCGGGTAGACCGTGCCGGAATGCGGCGTGTTGAAGACGAAGGGGAGGGTATGCGCCGTCGGCTCGTCCACCGTGAAGGGCGGATCGAAGGCTGCCGCCCCGGACGCTTCGGGGGTCTGGAACGGCTCTGTCATCGCGGCGCGGGCGCCTCGGTGCGGACGGGACAACGCATCGCCCCACTTTGCGGGTTGCCGACTCGCCTGTCCAGCAGGACGGGCGTGCCGCGAGGCCGCCGCTCGTGCCGTTGGACACCCCCGCCCCGACGGGTCGGCAACGTTCTGTTTACCAAGCCGGTGCTTTGTGGAAAGAACACGTCGAATCAAAGGTACGGGACGCTGCTCGATGAAGATCCTCCTGGCGGAAGACGACAACGACATGCGCCGCTTCCTGGCCAAGGCGCTGCAGAACGCCGGCTACGACGTGCTGTCGTTCGACAATGGGCTGTCGGCCTACAATCGCCTGCGCGAGGAGCCCTTCGAGCTGCTCCTCACCGACATCGTGATGCCCGAGATGGATGGGATCGAGCTGGCGCGCCGCGCCACCGAACTGGACCCGGACATCAAGGTGATGTTCATCACGGGCTTCGCCGCCGTGGCTCTGAACCCGGATTCGAAGGCCCCCAAGGACGCCAAGGTCCTGTCGAAACCCTTCCATCTGCGCGATCTCGTCAACGAGGTCGAGAAGCTGCTGGCCGCCTGAGCGTAACCGCCGACACCCCCACCGGATCGAGGCAGTAGGAAGAGCCCGCCGGCTCGCCTATATGCTGTACGGATTGGGGTGGGGCGTTTCGACGATGAAGCCGGTCACGATCTATACAACCGCGTGGTGCCCGTACTGCTCGGCGGCCAAGAGCCTGCTGCGCGACAAGGGCATCGCGTTCACCGAGATCGACGTCGAGCGGACATCCGGCTCGCGCACCACCATGGTCCAGCGCGCCGGGGGCCGCACGAGCGTGCCGCAGATCTTCGTCGGCGACACCCATGTGGGTGGCTGCGACGACCTCTATGCCCTGAACGGCGCCGGCAAGCTCGACGCCCTGGTGGCCGCATGAGCGACGCGCCGAAATTCACGGCCGCCTGCGTGCAGATGCGCTCGGGCCGCGAGCCCCTCGCCAACCGCGACGCCGCGGTGGCCCTGGTCCGCGAGGCCGCGGATGCCGGTGCGCACTACGTCCAGACCCCCGAGATGACCTCCCTGGTGGAGCGCAGCAAGGCGAGCCTGTTCGAGAAGGTCACGGCCCAGGACGACGACCCGACGCTGGCGGCCCTGCGCGACGTCGCCCGCGTGCGCGGCATCGTGATTCAGATCGGGTCACTCGCCGTGCGCAACGGCGACAAGGTCGCCAACCGCGCCTTCCTGATCGATGCGGAGGGGGCGATCACCGCCTCCTACGACAAGCTCCATCTCTACGACGTCGACCTGCCCAACGGCGAGCGCTGGCGTGAATCCGCCACCTATACGGGGGGCGCCTGCGCCGTGGTCGCGGACACGCCCTGGGCGGCCATCGGCCTCGCCATCTGCTACGACATCCGCTTCCCGGCCCTGTACCGGGCCCTTGCGGAGGCGGGCGCCACCGTCCTGACGGCGCCGGCCTGCTTCACCAAGCAGACGGGGGAGGCGCATTGGCACGTGCTGCATCGGGCCCGCGCCATCGAGACCGGCTCGTTCATGATCTCGGCGGCCCAGGGGGGGCACCACGAGGACGGGCGCGACACCTACGGCCATTCCCTCATCGTCGATCCCTGGGGCCGGATCCTGGCCGACGCCGACGGGGACGAGCCGGGGGTGATCCTCGCCGAGATCGACCTCGCCCGCGTGGCCGATGCCCGCGCCCGCATTCCGACCCTGCAGCATGCCCGCCCCTTCACGATCGAGCGGGTGGGACGCCCTTCCTGACGCCGCTCGCACACGTCTTCCGAAAACCGTGACCCGATGATCCGCTATACCCTCGTCTGCGAGGCCCAGCACGGCTTCGAGAGCTGGTTTCCCTCGAGCGATTCCTTCGATGCGCAGGCGGCGCGCGGACTCGTCTCCTGCCCGGTCTGCGGCTCGGTCCGGGTCGGCAAGAGCATGATGGCGCCCTCGGTCGCCCGAACGGATCGCGGTTCCCGCACCCCGCCGGCGCTCTCCTCGAAGGTGGGCTCGATCCCCGCGGCACCGCACACGACGCCGCAACTGGCGCTCACCGAACCCGAGCAGCGCCTGCGCGCCCTGATGTGGGCCATGCGCGAGGCGGTGACGCGGAACGCCGACGATGTCGGAACGCGCTTCCCGGAGGAGGCCCGGCGGATCCATTACGGGGAGACCGAGACCCGAGCGATCTACGGCGAGGCCAGCTTGGACGAGGCGCGCGCCCTCGTGGACGAGGGCATCGCAGTGGCGCCCCTGCCGCCGGCCTCCGACGACCGGCATTGAGTCTCAGCGCTTCAGCGCGGCGGTTCCGGCTACCGACGCCAGGGCGAAGGCGATGAGCGCGTTCCAGCCCGCGAGAGAGATCCCGGCCAGGCGCCAGGCCGCCGTGGAACAGTCGGCCACGCGCGTGCTCTGGAGCGCGTTCAGGAAATCGCCGACGTCGGACGGATTGGCGCCCGCGCCGCCCCCGCAATCGGTGGGGCCGGCCCAGAGGCTCCACTCCGCCCCGGCGTGATAGACGCTGAGCCCGGCCCCGTAGAGAAGGCCCAGGGCGGCGAGGCCGAGGACGAGGCGGGTGGCCCGGACGGGCAGGACAAGGCCCAGGAGCGCCAACGGAATCGCCGCGTAGTAAGGAATCCGCTCCTGCAGGCAGAGTTTGCACGGCACGTAGCCGAGCCCCCACTGAAAGTACCAGGCGCCCGCGAGCGTCAGCACGGATCCGACGAGCAGGAGGAGGGCGGCGCGGCGCAGGCGCAGGAGTGAAGCGTAATCCATCTCTCTAAGATCACCTTGGTCTAGAGCAACACCTTGAACAGCACGAAGCCGAGGATGATCACAGCGACGGAGATCGCCGCCACCACGTTGAGGTGGCGGTCGAGCACCCCCCGGATCTGAACGCCGTAGCGGCCCAGAAGTCCCGCCAGGATGAAGAACCGGGCGCCCCGCGTCAGCAGCGACAGCACCACGAACCAGAACAGGTCGTAATGGGCGAAGCCCGAGGTGATGGTCACGAGCTTGAAGGGGATCGGCGTCAGGCCTTTCAGCAGGATCACCCAGTGTCCGTACTCTGCGTAGGAGGCCTGGAAGGTGGCGGCCTTGTCGGACAGGCCGTAGACCCGAAACACCCACTGGCCGATGGAATCGAACAGCAGGGCGCCGATTGCGTACCCGACGAGGCCGCCCGCCACCGAAGCCAGGGTGGTGATGAGGGCGTAGAACCAGACCCGATCCGGCCGGCTCACCGCCATCGGCACCAGCATCACGTCCGGCGGCACCGGGAAAAACGAGCTCTCGGCAAAGGCCACCGCGCCGAGGGCGTAGGGTGCGGAGGGCTTGCCCGCGAGCGCAAGGATCCACTCGTAGAGGCGACGGATCATAAAGGGGTCCGAGAGGGCTGGAGGGGATGGGCGGCGCCCTTTGACCATACGGCGCCGTCCATGGCGAGCGCTCGCAGACCGCACTGCGAAGAAAACACCACTGGCCGAAACCGGGAAGGTGTGCGATGACGCGACCGCTGCGGGCGTGGTGGAACTGGTAGACGCGCCGGACTCAAAAAGTGGTTTATCTACTATTTTACAGAAAAATGCGACGAGCCGAAAACGGTGTGTTTTCAATGGGTTGTGAGGGAAGAAAAACAGGCTGACGATATTTGGATTTCGCTCTAGGTGCAGTATAGGTGTAAAGAGCGCTTGCTAGAATCGGCGGCAAAATGCGGGTGTGGTGGAACTGGTAGACGCGCCGGATTCAAAATCCGGTTCCGAAAGGAGTGTCGGTTCGATTCCGACCACCCGCACCATTCTTTGAGACCAAGTCAACAATTAAGAGCGTGAAAGCGACGAATGATCGGCCCCCATGCGGTGGTCCAAGGGTAAAGTTAGTGCGCGGTAGGCCGCTTCACCACGGGTAGCTTGGCCGGC